>JBGPKC010000140.1:0-2878 GCA_041485725.1 Steroidobacteraceae bacterium | reverse complement strand
GCGGCGCGGTCGCCGCATAGTCATCGTGCCCGCCGAGCGCCGGTGCTCATAGTCAATATTGGAGTTGAACCTCGTGCAGATCCGAGACGGCAGAAAGCCGGCACCCGCCTCAAGTCCATGCCCTCGAGCTGGGTTCTGCGACCGCAGTCATCACCGTGGAGCTGACGAACTGAGCATGGGGTAGATGCAGTGGCGAACGTTGATTGCAGCTGCTTGTCACCGCCGCGGCCGGCGCCAGTAATGAGCCGCACGACAGCGCAGGGCGGCGGACCTACTCATTGGCCAACGCGGCGATCGTACGAAGGCCCGGGGCGGGTCACCATTGCGCCATAGGTGATGGCTAGACCGACCGCCAGTTGCCGCAGATCAACTCAGGACGCCTGGATGGCGCAGTGAGCGCCCGGCCGTGCACAGCATCTAGAACGAGAAAATTGTTCTCAAGAGCTTCACGCTCTGGGCCATTACAGTGGCAGGGGAAATTTGGGTCGGTGGGTCCGTATTTGGGGAAATGGAACGCCAGCGAACTCGCTCAAGAAGAGCGATTGCCACGTATTTCGGCCCGATTTCAGTCTTTCGCCGAGCTGTTGGAAATCTACCGCAACTCCCGTGCTGGGTTGGTCACTCCTTGGTCACTCCCCGGAACATCGCGAACCAGTGTTGTTGCGTAAGTTCTTGAAGAGGCTGGCGCGCCCGACTGGATTCGAACCAGCGACCTGCAGCTTCGGAGGCTGCCACTCTATCCAACTGAGCTACGGGCGCGTTGGGGCGGGCGATCATACGCGTCGGCGCCGGGAGCGTCTATTTCGAGGCGGGGAGTCGAACGGCTATACTCCGCGGCCAAATCGGCGCGTCCTGAGCGGATGACATCGTGAGCAAGCAGGATACCCATTTCTTCAACGTTTTCAGCCTGGTGATCGCCCTGCTGGTGGCGGTCGTGGTCGGTCTGTTCGCGCTGGCGCGCATCGTCGCGAGCCACACGCAGGACCGGCAGGTGCTCACCGAAGCCGACTACAGCAAGAACGTCCATGCGCGCATCCGCCCACCGGCGCAGGTGGCCGTCGCCGGCCGGGACAATTCAGCGCTCGCCATCAAGCCGGCGGAGACAGCGGCGGCGGGCAGCGCGGTCGTGGCCGCCATGCCGAAGAACGGTACCGAGCTCTTCGATCAGACCTGCAACGCCTGCCACGGACAGGGAATCGGCGGCGCACCCAAGGCCGGCGACAAGCCCGCCTGGGCTGCGCGCATCGCCCAGGGCAAGGCGACGCTCTACGAGCATGCCCTCAAGGGCTTCCAGGGCAGCGCGGGTCTGATGCCGCCCAAGGGCGGCCGCACGGATGCGCCCGACGACCTCGTCAAGCAAGCCGTCGATCACATGGTGCAGATGGTGCAGTAGCGCCGCCGTCGAGATCCATACAGCGCAACATCACGGCCTCGCCCAGATGCGCGGCGGTGATGGTCGTGGCGCGATCGAGATCGGCGATGGTGCGCGCCAGCCTGAGCAGCCGCTGGCGCGCCCGTCCCGAGAGTCCCCGCCGCCGCATCGCCGCCTCGAGCAGGCGCTTTCCGGCCTCATCCGCCACGCACCAGCGCTGCACGCCGGCATCCGTGAGGCGCGCATTGCACCGCTGCTGGCGGGCGAGCTGCACGGTGCGTGCGCAGGCAATGCGGGCGGCGGCGGCGAGCGTGGTTTCCCCACAGTGCGTGGCGGCGTCGAATTCGGACGCTGCCACCCGCGGCACCTCCACGTGCATGTCCAGCCGGTCGAGCAAGGGGGCGGAAATGCGGGCCCGATAGCGTCGCACCTCGGCCGGCGTGCAGCGGCAGCCGCCCGATGGATCCCCGAGGCGCCCGCACGGACAGGGGTTCATCGCGGCAATGAGCTGGAACGCCGCCGGGTACTGGGTTTGCAGTGCGGCCCGCGACACGGCCACGACACCGCTCTCGAGCGGCTCGCGCAGCGCCTCCAGCACCCCTCGCTCGAACTCCGGCAACTCGTCCAGAAACAACACGCCGTGGTGCGCGAGGCTGATCTCGCCGGGACGCGCGCGGGCGCCGCCCCCCACGAGCGCTGCCGCCGAGGCGGTGTGGTGCGGGGCGCGGAACGGCCGTTGCCCGAGGCACTCCGGTGTGAAGCCCGCGGCGCTCACCGCGGCCACCGCGGCCACTTCCAGCGCCTCACTGTGCGTCAGGGGCGGCAGCAGTCCCGGCAACCGCTGCGCCAGCATGCTCTTGCCCGAGCCGGGCGGACCGATCATGAGGAGGCTGTGCGCTCCGGCCGCCGCGATGATGAGCGCGCGCTTGGCCTGCAGCTGCCCGCGCACATCGGCAAGATCCAGGGAGACGCTGCGCCCGAGCCCTTCATCCGTGGGCCGCACGTGGCTCTGCGGCAGCGGACAGGGCGACAGGGGCGCGGCGCCGGTGAGGTGCGCACACACCTCGAGCAGGTGACCCGCGGCGCGCACCTGCGCCGGTGCCACGGCGCAGGCCTCCGCGGCATTGGCGCGCGGCACCACGAGCTCGTGGCCGTGCCGCGCCGCGTGCGCCGCCGCGAGCAACAGGCCGCGCACGGGCTTGAGCTCTCCGGTCAGACCCAGCTCGCCGTAGAACTCGCGGGCCGCGCCAGTCCCGCCAGTCTCAGCCGGCGCGCGAATCTGACCGGACGCCAGCAGAATTCCGAGCGCGATCGGCAGATCGAAACGCCCACCCTCCTTGGGCAGATCAGCGGGAGCGAGACTCACGGTGATGCGGCCGGCGGGAAATTCGAAGCGCGAGTTGAGCAGCGCCGCGCGCACCCGCTCCTTGCTCTCCTTCACCACCATGGCGGGCAGGCCCACGATGCACAAGCTAGAGTCGATAGGACCCTAAGATAAGAGGGCGC
>JBGPKC010000139.1:0-2950 GCA_041485725.1 Steroidobacteraceae bacterium | reverse complement strand
TGTCGACCAAGGGCGTCGATCTCAAGGCGAACTACCGCGTACCGCTGACGACGCTCGGGTCTCTGTCGTTCTCGATCGAAGGCACCAGGCTCAACAACCTGACGACGCAACCGCTGACCAACGGGCCCTCATACAACTGCGTTGGATTCTTCGGCACAATCTGCGGTGCATCGAATCCGTCCTGGCGGCACGTCATGAACATGACGTGGTCGACCCCGTGGGACGCGGCCGACATCGGCCTGCGGTGGCGCTACCTGGGTTCGGCAAAGTCGGAGCAGACCAGCTCCAATCCGCAGTTGATCGGCAACCCGCTCCCGCTGACGTCGCGCATTCCGGCGTACAGCTGGATCGACCTGCAGGGGTCGTTAGCGATCGGCAAGATCGTGCGCCTGCAACTCGGTATCAACAACATCACCGACAAGAACCCGCCAATCGTGGCATCCAACGGAGGCCCATTCGGGTCCGATTGCCCGACGATCACTGCGAACGGCAGTTCGTGCAACGGCAATACCTTCCCGGGTGCCTACGACGCGCTGGGCCGCTACGTCTTCGCCCACGTGACGGCGCAGTTCTAAAGCCAGGCCAGGGTACGGAAGACCTCAAGACGGCGGGCTTCAAGCCCGCCGTTTTTTTGCCTTAAGGAGACCGTGCGCGCAGCGGGTGAGGCTGCCGGGAGCTGCCTGCGTGTCAGCGCAGGCGGTGCACGCGATGCGTACGCCGGGTGGGGGTGGTCATGAGAAATGACCCGAATGCGGCGCGCTTGATGGTCACCGAATCCCCGTTCGCGAGCAGCGGGTCGGCGCCATCGAGTTCCCACAACTGCCCGCCCTCGAGCGCGACGGTGGGATGACCGCTGGCAGCCGCGCCGATGCCGACGACCTTGGCCGTGAGTGAGGCCGCCGGCGGCGGGGCGGCGGGATGCTCGGCGTGGTAGAGCCCGAAAGATCCTTTTGGCGGCGGCGCGTGGGAAGCCGGCGCAGCTACGCCGGGGGACGGCTGGGGTGTGGCTCCAGGCACCGATGCGGTCGGCGGGGCTGACGCACGCCCGGCGAGCTGGTCGTAGCAGGCGAGGCGCTCGCCCGGCGCGCTGATCGCCGCACACGCGTGAACCGCGCTCGCCGGGACCGGGGCCTCGGTGCCCGCGATAGCCGCGAACGACCACACCGTCAGCGGCAAGGCCGGTAAAGCCCCGCGCAGGAGCCTCACGCGACGCCTTCTGCGGTCACGCCGTAGTAAGTGCCGACGACCTCGGTCGCCGCCCGCACCAGGTCGCGCTCCGCTTCGCTCAGGTATGGGTTCCAGATGTCGAAGATCAGCACCGCGCGCGGTGCGTCCGAGCGGTTCCAGGCTTCGTGCTCGATGGTATCGTCGAACACCCACGCCTTGCCGGGGACCCACTCGCGCGTCTCGCTGCCGACGCGAAAGCCGCAGTCGGGCGGCACGATGAGGGGCAGGTGTACGGTCACCCGGGTGTTCGTCACTCCGGTGTGCGGCGGAATGTGCGTGCCGGCATCGAGAATGGAGAAAAAAACGGTCGGGCCGCGCCCCGCCACGTCGCATTGCGGCGCGCCTTTGAGCGCCTCCATGGTACGCGGGCAGCGCGCCAGATGACCCGGCTGCGCCACGCTCTGGTTCCACAGGAAATACGCACTCCAGCGGCGTGACTTGTTGAGCTCCTTCCACTGATCGAGCGGCACGCCTTCCGGATACGCGATATAGGGTTCGAGCCCGGCCCGGTCGGACACGAGCACGGTGGTGAGCTCCGTGCGGATGTCGTCGGCGGCGGCCTCGACCGCATCGAGCCACGGGAATTCGGCGCGATCGAAGAATTCGACGGCCGGGATTTCCGGGAAGTACATGAACGTGGGCTGCGGCGTGTAGCGGCTGCGCTGGGCGGTCAGAAGCTCGATGCACTTGTCCACGCGCCGGTAGGGGCCGGAACCGTGGCGCTCGCGGATGGCTGCGAGACGCTCCTCGATGGCGCCGGCGAGCGCAGCATCATCGTTACGCACCACCTCGCGCGCGTGCTCCACAGCCGCACTCACCGTCGGCGGCGGCGTCACGCCCGCCGGCAGCGTGGCGAGAGCGTTGCGATACGCGCGCGCGGCGTTGCGCGGATCGCCGCGCGCTTCGATGAGTGCGCCCTTCTGCAGGAGCGAGGCCAGGTGCCGGGGCTCAAGCGCCAGCGCCCGCTCGATGGCCTCCATCTCTTCCTGCTGCTGGCCGAGCGCGTGCAGGCTCGCGGCGAGGTTGGACCACAACGACGGGTGGCCCGGATCAGCTGAGGTCGCACGCTGGAACAGTTCCCGCGCCCTGGCGGCGTCCCCCCGCTGCATCATGCGCAGGCCCAGCTCGTTCAGCACTGCCGGGTGGCCGGGCGCGAGCTGCGCTACGCGCGCCAGCAGCTGATCGGCTTCGCTGCTGCGGCCGGCGGCGCCCGCGGCCTTGGAGGCCTGGATCATCCCCAGGATGGTGGTGTTGTCCGGGGCGGCGGGATTGACGTTGCTCAAGAAGGTCCCCTATGGTGTTTGGTTTGCGCGCTGCGATTCTAGCGCGGGTTGTGAACGGAGAGCGCGTTGGCAGAAGCAGGCGCGGCGATCGATCTTAGACTGATGCGGGTGGCGGCACTCCTGGACAGTGACCCGCCGGCCGCCGCCCGGGAAGCGGCGGAGATTCTCAAGGCGCATCCCGGCCACCCGGCGGCGACCCTGCTGCTCGGCACCGCGCACCGCAGCTGCGGCGACCCGCAGGCGGCGGCGGCCGTGTTCGCCCATCTCGCGGCGGCGCAGCCCGACTCGGCGCTGATCCAGCTGGAACTCGGGCGCACGCTCGCCGCGCAGGGGCGCGACACGGACGCGCTGACCGCGCTGACGCGCGCAGTGGAGCTGGAGCCGGATCTTGCGGAAGCCTGGCGCGAACTCGCAGCCATGCACGCCGCGCGCGGCGACAC
>JBGPKC010000138.1:0-3078 GCA_041485725.1 Steroidobacteraceae bacterium | reverse complement strand
GGTCTTTCCCTCCCCGATTGTCGTCTTCAGAACGCCATCCATGAAAAGAGGAACAGCGAGTTGTTCTGGCTCGCCGATCTTCCGAACCCGTCATAGTTGGAGGTACCGCCGTTGAAGTGCAGGTACCCGGTGTACTGCACGCCGACGCGCAAGGTGACCCACGGCCGTCCCCAGGACCCCATCTTTCCGAGGGGCACGCACTCGAACATCAGCGTGTAGCCACGCGTGTCCGGGGAGCCGTTGTTACTGCCCGAGAACTGACCCGGTCCGTAAAGCGTCGCATCCCGACCGCCACTGATATCGAATACACCGACGCCGGCGTTCCAGGTCTGGCGATAGGCGTAGGAGGCATCGATCTCTAGGGCGTTGAGGTGATTGGTGGCGTTGTCGGATCCCCCGCCGTTGAACGTCGCGCCCAGCTGCTGCTTTTCGTGAATCAGCGACGCGTTGACGAGGACAGCGCCGGGCTCTTCGGGCGTGTACTGATAGGTGGCATCAAGCGCCACATCCGTGTAGCGATTGGTGTCGGGGACCGTCGGATCGGGCTGCAGCTTCACATCCATGCCAAACGTGCCCACCGAGAAGTAGTGCTCGCCCTTCGCGCCCTGGTGAACTGGTATGCCGCGCGCCAATAAGGTGCGGCGCTTCTCCGACCCGCGGGACCGCGGGTCGCCGCGCTCGGCGACTGGATTACGCTGTAGCGGGCGATGCCGCGCCTAGGGTTGGTGAGTCGGTGGCTTCGGGGCTGGCGTCAGCGGCGTCCTGGTAGCTGTTGACATCTTCGCCACCAGCACATCGCGGAAGCGCATCGCGCCGGAATTCCCACAGCCACCACCGGCGGCAGTAGCACGTTGCAGCTGCCCGGCCCGACCCTGATCGTGCTGTGTAGCGCTCGGTGGTGGGGTTCGACACCGCCCCGGGACAGCGTAATGCCGGAAGAGTTGAACGAGTAGCCGAATCCGCTGAGTTGGCGGAGGTGCTGTCGGTCAGCTGGGAGAAGAAGGTGTTGGGCTGCGGTTGTTAGTTGTGGAAACACGGCCGTGATCGGGTCGGAGAAGCCCCGTCCGCCGAACCCGCTGCCACTGGAATCGTAACCGCTCAGGATGGCATTTCACGGACACGACGGAACTGAAGTTGTTGGTGCAGACGACGCTGCCATCGAGGGTGGCGCCGGAGGCATACGTCACATCAGCGTGCGCGACCACGGCGGTGAGGGCGGTGGGCGTCAGCGCGGCCAGAGTCAGTGGGCGCATGTCAGTTCCTTGTGTGGGCAGAAAGTAAGGGCGTACCCTAATAGGGAGGCAATACGCGGGCCAACCCCCTAGTGTCAATAAATACAGGCAGTTGTAGATGCACGCGGTCCCTGGCGTAAAGAGCACCGACGACGCAATGACAGTCCGGGGAGCCGCGGGGCGCGGGCAGGGTGGCGCGTCCGTTGCGGGACACTCTGCTAAAGAGCCCTGTCGGGTGCGCATGTTCAAGATGCGATGCGGCCGGGAATTCCGCAGCGTCGCGTCTCGCACCCCGGGGCGGCTGCGTGTCGCTGCACTGTGAATGACTCTTCGACAACCGAGATCCGCCGTCAGGTTCTGACGCTCTCGCCGCAGTCCTGGCTTCTGGGCGCGGGCTACCTCACGCTCTATCTGCTGCTCGATTGGGCGAGCTACGTCCAGCCGCTGCGCCACACCAGTATCACTCCCTGGAACCCGAACACCGGCGTGGTCATGGCGCTGCTGCTCACACGCGGCTGGCGCTGGGCGCCGCTGGTAACCCTCGGAATTTTTGTCGGTGAACTTCTGACCGACGACGCTCCGGCTCCGTGGTGGGTGCGGGCGCTGGCATCCGGGTATCTCGCCCTCGTATACACTCTGGCGGCCTGGGGCTTGCGCCGGCGCGGCCTTGATCGACCCATCGGCACGCCGAAGAGCGCCGCGTGGTTCGCCGGCGTCACGGCCGTGGCAAGCGGCGTTGCTGCCGCAGGCTATGTTGTCATCCTGGTGAGCGGCGGGGTGCTGAACCTCGGCGAAGCCTGGAGCAGCGTCGGGCGTTACTGGATCGGCGAATTCAACGGCATCATCGCGCTCACACCGGTGCTGTTGCTCGGAGTCGGCCGCGCCCCGCCCTGGCACGATATGCTGCGCCACCGGCGCGAGCTCATGCTGCAAGGCCTCGGAGCCGTGGTCGGAGTCGGCCTCGCCTTTGCGCTCGCCGCGGCCCGCGACGTGCGGCTGTTCTATCCGCTGTTTGCACCGGTGACCTGGATCGCGGTGCGTCACGGCGTGCCGGGCGCCATGATCAGCGTCTCACTCGTACAGGCCGCCCTGGTCGCGGCGCTGGAGCTCACTCCCGGATCGATTCCGCTCTTCGACGTGCAGTTTCCGCTGTTGTCGCTGGGTGTGACGGCGCTGTTCCTCGGCGCGCTGGCGACCCAGCGCGACACGACTTTGCGCCAGATGCGCCAGCAGGATGCCGCTCTGCAGCGCTCGATGCGCTTCGCCGCGGCGGGCCAGCTTGCCTCGGCGCTCACGCACGAGCTCAACCAGCCGATGACGGCGCTGCTGTCCTACGTGCGCTCAGCGGAGCTCATGACCGAACCGCTGGCGCGCGCAGACGAGCGACTCGCCGGTACCGTGCGCAAGGCCGGCGAGGAAGCCGGTCGAGCGGCCGCCGTGCTGCGGCGGCTGCGCGAGTTCTATCGCGGTGAGGGCGCGCGACTGGAGCCCACGGACGCGCTCAGCGTGTGCGGCGGTGTGGCGGAGGCGTTGCGGGACCGCATGCGCCGCAGCGCGGTGGAATTCGAGCTGCGCCATCGTGCGGGCCTGCCGAGCGTCATGGTGGATCGCACTCAGCTCGAGATCGTCATCCACAACCTGCTCACGAACTGCCTGGACGCGTTCGACGCGCTGCCGGCGAGGGGATCCCGAGGCCGACGCATCGAGCTGGCCGCGGAGGTGCGCGGCGTGGACGTGTTGATTGCGGTAGATGATTCGGGGCCGGGAATCGCGCCGAATGTCATGGAGCGCTTGTTCGAGCCCTTCGTCACCAGCAAAATCAGCGGTATGGGCCTGGGCCTTTCCT
>JBGPKC010000137.1:0-3154 GCA_041485725.1 Steroidobacteraceae bacterium | reverse complement strand
GGTGACACGTCCGCCGGCCGTGCCGGGGCGTACGCTGGCCATCGACGCGGTGCACCAGAGCGCCAGCATCGGACGTCACTCATCGGATCACGAACTCGAGCTGCACTATCGCAGCACGCAGGGCGGCCGGCACGCGATCCAGCTCCCCAGGGAAGGCAGTGTGACGCGAGTGGCGCTCGACGGCATGCCGGTACAGATTCGACCCGATGGGGGTGAGTTGTCCCTATCCCTCTTGCCCGGCCAGCACACCGTCCACGTTGCATGGCGTTCCAAGGAGGGCGCGTCGCTGGCCTCGCATCCTGACACCGTAGATCTGCGCGCACCGTCGAGCAACGTCACGACGAGCCTCGCCCTGCCTGCTGACCGCTGGCCTCTGGTGGCGATCGGCCGCGGCGTAGGACCGGCATTTCTGTACTGGGGTGAGCTGCTGGTGTTTCTCGTGGTAGCGACGTTACTGGGTCGTTGGCCGCAGTCGCCGCTGCGGACCTCGGAGTGGCTCGTGCTCGGCCTGGGGCTCTCGACTCTGTCCTGGACCGTGCTCGTCACGGTGGCCGCATGGCTCTTCGCGATGCGCTGGCGAGAGCAGTGGCGTGGCGCCTACGATCTCAAGTGCTGGCAGTTCAACCTCCTGCAGTGCGCGCTCGCGGCGCTCACGGTGCTCGCCGTGACGAGCCTCGTCTTCTCAGGCGTGCGCTATGGCCTCCTGGCCTCGCCCGACATGGGCGTGACAGGGCCGGGCTCCGGTGGCAATACGTTCACCTGGTTCGTCGATCGTGCCGCTTCGACGCTGCCGCATCCGGTGGTATACAGCCTGCCGCTGTGGGTCTACCGCACGATCATGTTCGCCTGGGCGTTGTGGATCGCGATTGCGCTCGCGCGTTGGCTGCGCTTTGCCTGGCGGGCCTGGAGCGCCGGTGGCATCTGGCGAGGCGAGCAAACAGTCCGGTAGGCGCTCTTTGCGTAGGACTTACATGACGTATGGATTGTAACTCGTTGATTAAAGTTACTAATAAGAGCTGATTCAGTGACTTGATCCAGCCGGCGCAGCAGAAAAGCCCGGCAAAACAAGGCCTCCGCGCAGCGTTGCGATGCAGCGGCGACGCTGCGGCTGGCACGAAAAATCTTTATCCCTCAAAGGGCTTGCACGGGCTTCTGCGACATGTTTAACATGCGTCCCCTGTCTCTTAACGACGACAGCCAAGACGGAGGGTAACCGGCAGAAGACACAGGGAGGAGGGAGTCGCGACAAGAGCAATAACGTCCGAAACAAGAAGAACAGTGCAATTGTTCGAGTCTGTCAGCTTCGAATGATTGTTTGGTTGGTTGACCTCCCCCTGTGTCTTCTGCCGATCATCCTCGCGCTTCCGAGCGCTAGCGCAGAAACAGCGCCGCGGCGACCCGCCGCTCCTCCTGAACCAGAACGTTGAATGTGCGGCATGCCGCACCCAGCTGCATGGCCTCGAGCCCTACGCCGCGCTGCGCCAGCACCGCGCGCACCGCAGGCGACGCAAAGCGCTGCGTCGCGCCGGTGCCGAGGAGCACCACCTCCGGTGTGAGCGCGAGAATCGCTTCCAGGTGAGCGGGCGCCAGGTCGGCGAAGCTCTCGGGCTCCCAATCGGTGATCAGGCGGTCCGCCGTAACGATGCAGCTGCGCTGCACGGTGTGTTCGCCGATACGGATTTCGGTAGCCGAGTAGCCCCGGATCAGGTTAGCGCCGGTGCCCGGCTCGAGCGTGAACTTCATTCACCTGTACCATACCGCCGGTGCGCGAGATCGTCATCGTGATCGCCGACCTCTACTTGCCGGACGGCGCACATGGCACGCCCGTCACAGGCGGTGCCGCGGCGGGGGCCGTTCCAGGAATCGAAAGCGCGGGCCGTTTCGGTGAGCGCGCGGCGCTGCAGGACGGTTGGCGAGAGTGGCTCGCGCGCGCGGTCGGCCGCGAGGACCTGGCCGGCGCAGCCCCCGCCTGCATTGCCGCCGCCGCTGCGGACGTGGCGCCGGGCGGACCGGCGGGCGCGAGCGACACGCTGTGGATCGCCACCCCGCTGCAGTTGACCGCGGGCGCTGCGCGCCTGTATCTGGATCATCGCGGCGTCCTGCGCCTGCCGCGCGCGGAGCTCGCGGCGCTCGCCGCCGCCTTTCAGGACACCTTTGCCGTCTCCGGCTGCTCACTCACGCCCTTGTCGTCCGGTGATTTTCTCCTCAGGACTGCCGGCATTGCTCCCGTCGCCACCATCGAGCCCGCCCGCTGCGCGGGAAACGACGTCGCCGAGGCCTTGCCTCGGGGCGTGGCCGCCGCGCCGCTGCGGCGCCTGGTGGCTGAGATCGAAATGTGGCTGCACGGCCAGGCGCTGAACGAGGCGCGCGTGCGCCGCGGCGACCCGCCGGTCACGACGCTGTGGCCCTGGGGTGCCGAGGGGCGGGCGGTACAGCCCGAGCGCCGCGCGGGGCGTGCGACGCCGCGCGCCTTTGGCGCGGACCCTTACTTGAGCGGTCTGTGGCATCTTCAGGCGGACGTGTGCCGCGCTCTTCCGCAGCGGCTGGAAGAGGTTCTCGCCGATGAGCACGCCTGCGGGGTGGTGTTGGTCCTGCAGACTGACAGCCACTACACACTCGCCGAGGCGCTGGCGCACCTCGACGAGCGCTTCGTGTCGCCGGCGCTCAAGGCGCTGCGCTGCGGCGAGGTCTCGGGTGTGACGCTGATCGCCAACGACACGCGTGTCACGCTGCGCCGCCGCAGCCATCTGCGGTTCTGGCGGCGCCCGCGTGCGGGCTTGCGGAGCTTCGCGTGAGGCTGCGGGTCGTGCGCCGCGCGCTAGCCGCGCAAGGCGCGCCGCTCGGCGGGGATCTGCATCCGGTGCTCGGCCGCGTGTACGCGGCGCGTGGGGTACATTCGGCGGCGGATCTGGACAACTCGCTCGGGCGGCTGCTGCCGGTCGGCACGCTCGAAGGCATCCCGGCGGCGGTGGAGCTGCTGCTGCAGCACCGCACGGCCGGCCGTGTGCTGATCATCGGGGATTTCGATGCCGACGGCGCGACCAGCAGCGCGCTCATGGTGCGCGCCCTGAGGAGCTTCGGGTTCGCGGCGGTGGACTTTCTGGTGCCGAACCGATTTCAGTTCGGCTATGGGCTCACCCCCGGGATCGTGTCG
>JBGPKC010000136.1:0-3237 GCA_041485725.1 Steroidobacteraceae bacterium | reverse complement strand
TCCGCCTCCATCTTCGGCGCGCTGCTGGGCGCGTCCGAGATCCACATCTGGACCGACGTCGATGGGGTGCTGTCGGCCGACCCGCGCCGCGTACCTGACGCCACGGTCATCGACTCGCTCTCGTACAGCGAGGCGATGGAGCTGGCGTACTTCGGCGCCAAGGTGCTGCACCCGCAGACCATGGCGCCGGCGGTCAAGGACGGCATCCCCATCTGGATCCGCAACACGTTTGCGCCCGCCAGGGTGGGCACCCTGATCTGCGCCCGGCCCACCTCCGCGCTGCCCGTCAAGGGCATCACCAGTATCGAACGCGTCGCGCTCATCAACCTGGAAGGCACCGGGATGATCGGCGTACCCGGCACCGCCCACCGCCTGTTCGGCGCGCTGCGCGAGGAGGGCATTTCGGTCATCCTCATTTCGCAAGGCAGCTCCGAGCACTCCATCTGCTGCGCGATCCCCCAGGAGCAGGCGGAGCGTGCGGTAACCGTGGTGCGCCGCGCCTTCGAGCGCGAGCTGCAGGAAGGCCAGATCCAGAGCGTCGACGTCGATCCGGACCTGGCGATTCTGGCCGTAGTCGGCGATGGCATGGCCGGCACACCGGGCATCGCCGCCAAGGTGTTCGCGGCGCTGGGCACCTCGGGCGTCAACGTGCGCGCCATCGCCCAGGGCGCCTCCGAACGCAACATCTCCGCGGTGGTCGAGGGACGCAGTGCCACACGCGCGCTGCGCGCGGTGCATGCGGGTCTGTACCTGTCGCCGCACACGATTTCGATCGGCGTGATCGGTCCGGGAACCGTGGGCCGCGTGCTGCTCGATCAGCTCGCCTCGCAGAGCGAGCGCCTGCGCCGGCAGTGCAAACTTGATCTGCGCGTTCGCGGCGTGCTCGGCTCGCAACGCATGCTGCTCGCGGACCCAGGGGTGACGCTCGGGGACTGGCGCGCGCGCTACCAGGACAGCGGCACGGCGGCGGAGCTGACACGCTTCGTCGAGCACGTGCGCGTCGACTACCTGCCGCATACGGTGCTGGTGGACTGCACGGCGAGCGCCGCGATCGCCGGCCGCTACGCTGACTGGCTGGCGGCCGGTATTCACATCGTGACACCGAACAAGAAGGCCAACAGCGCCGATCTCGCCTACTACCATCGCCTGCACGAGGCGCGGCGCGCGGGCGCGTCCCATTATCTGTACGAGGCCACCGTCGGCGCCGGGCTGCCGGTAGTGCATACGCTCAGGGACCTGCGCGAGACCGGTGACGACATCACCAGCATCGAGGGCATTTTCTCCGGCACGCTCGCTTACCTGTTCAACGTCTACGACGGCCGGGTGGCCTTCTCCGAGATCGTGCAGGACGCGCGCCAGCGCGGCTTTACCGAGCCGGATCCGCGCGATGACCTGTCGGGAATGGACGTGGCACGCAAGCTCATCATCCTGGGGCGCGAGATGGGCCTGACGCTGGAGCTGCAGGACGTACAAGTGGAAAGCCTGGTGCCCGCGGAGCTCGCGAGCGGCTCGATCGAGGAGTTCATGGTGCAGCTGCCCCGTTACGACGCCGCCTTTGCCGCGCGCCTGGAGGCGGCGCGCTCGCGCGGCAAGGTGCTGCGTTACACCGGCACGCTGAGCGCGGCAGGCGAGGCGACCGTGGGTCTGATGGAGCTCGATGCGCGCCACGCGTTTGCCAACATTGCGCTCACCGATAACGTCGTGCGCTTCGCGACGCGGCGCTACTGCGACAACCCGCTCATCGTGCAGGGACCGGGGGCCGGACCCGAGGTCACCGCCGGCGCCGTGTTTGCCGACCTGCTGCGACTTGCGGCCTACCTGGGGGCGCGGCTGTGAGCGCCGCGACGGCGCTCGAGCGCGCGACGGCGTTCGCACCGGCGTCGGTGGGCAACGTCGCCATCGGCTTCGACATCCTGGGATTTGCGGTCGAGGCGCTCGGGGATCGCGTAACGGTGACCCGGCGCGCGGCCCCGGGCGTGACCATCAGCGCGGTGCGCGGCATCGCCGGGGAGCTGCCGAAGGAGCCGCGCGACAACACCGCCGGGCGCGCGCTGCTGGCCATGCAGGAGGCGCTGCGCTTAGGGTTTGGCTTCACGGTGGAGATCGACAAGGGCATTCCGCTCGGCTCGGGTCTGGGCGGTTCCGCGGCCTCGGCGGTCGGCGCCGTGGTGGCGGCAAATGCGCTGTTGCCGCAAGCCTGCAGCCCGCTCGAGCTGCTGAAGTTCGCCATGGCAGGCGAAGCGGTGGCGAGCGGCGCGCGTCACGTGGACAACATTGCCCCTTCGCTGTACGGCGGGTTGGTGCTCACGGTTGGGATCGATCATCCGCGGGTGAAGCAGATACCGGTGCCGGCCGGAATCCGCGCCGTAATCGTCCATCCCCACATGTTCCTGGCCACCAGTCAGGCGCGCGCCATCCTCAAGCGCAGCGTGGAGCTGTCGGACTTCGTGTGGCAGACGGCCAACCTCGCCGGGTTCATCTCCGGCTGCTACACCGACGATCTGGACATGATCCGCGCTTCCCTCGAGGACGTCGTGATCGAGCCGCAGCGCCAGGCGCTCATTCCCGGCTTCCATGAGGTGCGCCGCGGCGCCATGGAAGCCGGTGCCCTCGGCTGCTCGATCTCCGGCGCGGGGCCGTCGATGTTCGCCTGGACGCCCGAGGCGACGGCCCCGGCGGTGCTCGCGGCGATGCGCAGCGCGTTCGGGCGGCACGCGCTCGCAACCGATGGGTGGGTCGTGGAGGTGCGATCGGCGGGGGCGCGACTGATCGGATGAGTGCGCGATGACGGATAGAACTCTCTTTGTGAGCTCGCGTGGCCAGGCTCCCGCCGCCGGCTTCAGTGCCGCGGTTCTTCAGGGCCTGGCGCCCGACGGCGGCCTGTACGTACCCGCCACCTGGCCGCGGCTCGCGCCGCCAGACTTCGAGGGCGCGAGCGACCTGGCCAGCGTCGCCGCGCGGCTGCTGGCGCCCTTCGTGGCGGGCGATCCGCTCGCTCCAATGTTGAGCTCGGTCGCGGTGGAAGCGTTCAGCTTCCCCGCCCCGCTGGTGCCTCTGGAGGCGCAGGGAAGACTCTCGGTGCTCGAGCTGTTCCACGGTCCGACCGCGGCGTTCAAGGATTTCGGCGCCCGCTTCCTCGCGGCCTGTTTCGCGCGTCTGCGCGGCCGCGGCGAGCGAGCGCTCACCATTCTGGTCGCGACTTCGGGGGACACGGGGGGCGCCGTGGCGGCGGCCTTC
>JBGPKC010000135.1:0-3550 GCA_041485725.1 Steroidobacteraceae bacterium | reverse complement strand
TTCCTCGGTATCGATCTGCAGGCGATTGAAGATGAGAGCGAGCTCATTGATCAGGGCGATGTTCACGTCGCGCTGCGTGTTTTCGATCACCTTGGCGGCTTCCGCCACCCGGATGCTGGAAGTCTTGTGTGTGCCGGCGGTCACGATCGAGCCATACAGCTCATCGACAAAATCCGCCACCTGCGCCGTGGAGCCGGAAGTCACCTTGCGGATGGTGGTGAGGCGGTGCGCGCGGTCTCCGGGGTTGATGCGTTCGGGACTGTAACCGGCAAAAAAGTCGCGGTTGAATTTCAGTCCCGACACGCGCTCGAGAATCGGCACGCACACCTCTTCGGTGCAACCCGGGTAGACGGTCGACTCGTAGATCACCACCGCGCCGCGGCGCAACACCGCGCCCACGCTCTCGCTCGCCCGCACGAGCGGCCCGAGATCGGGCTGCTTGTACTGATCGATCGGGGTAGGCACGGTGACGATGAACACCTGGCAGCGCCTGAGCCTGTCCAGTTCGGTGGTGAAGCTCAGGAGCTGCGCCGCCTTGAGCTCCGCCGGCGTGACCTCGAGCGTCAGGTCGCGCCCGCGGCGCAACTGCGCCACGCGCTTGGGGTTAACGTCAAAGCCGATGGTCTCGTATTGCTTGCCAAACTCCACCGCCAGCGGCAAGCCGACATACCCCAGCCCCACCACCCCGATGCGCGATTTGCGCCTCTTCGCCGTCATCCGCTGTGCCCGGTTCAGGCGCTCGAGCGCTGCGGTTCGGGCGCATGCGGCAGCCGCGCCCCGGGTGCCTCACGTGGCTCGGTCGCGGCCCACAGACAGCGCCCGCCGCTCACCTTGGTAATGAGCGCCAGCATGGCCTCATGGGCCTGCAACTCCTCGGCGCTGGCTGCCAGCACCGGCAGGGGCACCGCGGTGCGCACCGGCACGCGCGCCGGCCGTGTGCCGTCCGCTGCGCGTGGCGCGGCGTCGTGGTCGGCGAGTGCCAGCGCGCCCTGCCCCCCCGTCATCGCGAGGTACACGTCCGCGAGGATGCGCGCATCGAGCAGCGCCCCATGCAGCTCGCGCGCCGAGTTGTCGACATCATAGCGCTTGCACAGCGCATCCAGGCTGTTGCGCTGTCCGGGGTGCAACTCACGCGCCAGGGCGAGCGTATCCAGCACCTGGCAGACTGATGCGACCTGACGCGGGGCTCCGGGCAGGCGCGCCAGCTCTGCATCGAGGAACGCGATGTCAAATGCGGCGTTGTGGATCACCAGCTCGGCGCCGCCGAGGAACGCCAGCAGTTCCTCGGCGATGTCCGCAAAGCGCGGTTGCCCATCCAGATCGGTGCGCGAAATGCCATGCACCGCGAGCGCGCCGTCGTCGATGTCCCGCTCGGGATTCAAGTAGCGGTGGAAGGTGCGGCCGCTCGGGCGGCGGTTCACCAGTTCCACGCAGCCGATCTCGATAACACGGTGGTTGAGTTCGGGCTCCAGTCCCGTGGTCTCGGTGTCTAGGACGATCTGGCGCATGGCGGCGCGAGTTTACCGTAAGGATCGCCGTTGCAAGGCGTCGATCGCCTGGTTCGCGAGCCGGTCGACGCGCTCGTTGCCGGGCACGCCGGCGTGGCCTGGCACCCAGTGCCACTCGATCTCGTGGTTGGCGGCAAGCTCGTCGAGCCGCTGCCACAGGTCCTGGTTCTTCACCGGCTTGCGAGCGGCGGTGCGCCAGCCACGCGACTTCCATGCGCCCAGCCACTCAGTGATACCGCGGCGAACGTATTCCGAATCGGTGTACACGCGCGCCCGCGCCGGGCGCTTGAGCGCTTCGAGCGCGCGAATCACCGCCGTCAGTTCCATGCGGTTGTTGGTGGTTAAGGGCTCGGCGCCGTTGAGTTCTTTCTCGCGCTTGCCCGTCTGCAGAAGCGCCGCCCAGCCGCCCGGCCCGGGATTGCCGCGGCAGGCGCCGTCGGTATAGATCTCGATCACGCCTGGGAACGGGTCGTGGGCTTGACCAGCCCACCAATCACGGCGGGCTTCTCGCGGATACGCGGACGAATCGGCGTCAGGGTGTACATACGCTTGCGCGCCTTGAGCAGGTACGCGCCCCCCGGCAGCGGGTAGGTGAGCCCGCGGCGCAGCATTCGACCGGTCCCCTCGCCGCTGGCCAGGCCGCGGCTCCAGGGGCTCAAGTACAGGTAGCGCTGGGTGGCGATGACCTCAAAGCCGAGCAGCACGAGCCACTCGCGCAGCAGCCGCTCGGACAGCACGCGCCGCATGCCAGGGGGGAAACCCGAGCGGCTCCAGCGGGCGCGCATGCCCCACAGGCTCCAGGGCTGGAATCCCAGCACCAGCAATTGCCCCTCGCCCCGCAGCACTCGATCCACCTCACGCAGAATGGCGTACGGATCGGGGGCGAACTCCAGGGTATGTGGCAGGAGCGTCGCATCGATGTTGTCGCCAATCACCGGCAACTGCGAGGGTCGGGCAATTATGTCCGCTCCAGCGGCGAGCCCCGGCACTGCGATCAGGCTCTGCCGGCGCGTGCGGCTGCCCGCGAGCAGCTCGCGCGCCCCGCCCCAGGCGCCGACCTGCAGCAATTCCCAGCCAAAAACGTCCTCCAGCGCCGCTGCGAGCAGCTCCGATTCCGCCGCCAGCAGCGCGCGGCCCAGCGGCGATTCCCACCAGGCGCTGAGAGCCGCGTCACGGTCCGGGATGTGGGAAATACGAACTGGCACGATAGAAGGGCTGGAAATACTATGAACTTACCGGTTAAATTCCTGCTGAGCCAGTAGAGTCCTTAATGGACCCGTGCCCTGGCGCGGGAAAAGTAGCACGCCGACAGAGGGTACGGAACTTGACGACGGCATTCTTAAGACGCGCGACTCCTGGGCTTGTGAGCCTGTCTCTTCTCGCCCTGGCGGCGTGCGCCCATTCCCCTCCGCGGCCGCGCGAGTCGTTGCCACAACAGGCACCGGTGGCCGTGGTTGCGCCGGCTGCCGCGACGGACGCATCAACACCTGCGCCCATCGCCCCGACAGACCTGCCGGACGCCGCACCGGACGCATCAACAGTCGCGACGGACGGCTCAACCCCTGCGCCCGTCGCCTCGACAGCCGCGCTGGCCCCGCAGCCCGCGATGCCCGAGCCGGCTCCCGCGGTGACGGCGGCCGAAGGGCCCACCCAGGTTGCGGGTCTGACACCTGCGCAATACGGAGACCTGTTCGACCGGATGCGCGCGGGCTTCAAGCTCGAGGACGGGGCCGATCAGCGCGCGGTCGATCAGCAGCTGCGCTGGTACGCCTCGAACCCCGATTATCTGCAGCGCGCCTTCGGACGCGCGGACCTGTATCTCTATCAAATCGTCACCGAGCTGGAGCGTCGCGGCATGCCGCTCGAGCTCGCGCTGCTGCCGGTGGTGGAAAGCGCCTTCGAGCCGTACGCCTACTCGCGCGCCCGCGCTTCGGGACTGTGGCAGTTCATTCCCGGTACCGGCTCGCGCTTTGGCCTGAAGCAGGACTGGTGGTACGACGGCCGGCGCGACATCGTGGAGTCGACGCGCGCGGCCCTCGATT
>JBGPKC010000134.1:0-3567 GCA_041485725.1 Steroidobacteraceae bacterium | reverse complement strand
TGGAGGATCCGCTGTACCTGGAGGCGCTGCGCCGCCTCGGGTCACGGGCGCGCTACATCACTTCCGTGTGCACCGGATCGCTGCTGCTCGGCGCCGCCGGCCTGCTGCGCGGTAAGCGGGCGGCGTGTCACTGGGCGTTTCGCGAGCTGCTGCCGCTGTTCGGCGCCGTCGCGGACTCGAGGCGCGTGGTGCGCGACGGTAACCTCTTCACGGGCGGCGGAGTGACCGCAGGAATCGACATGGCGCTGACGGTCGTGGCCGAGATTGCGGGCCGGGACCTGGCCGAAGCGGTGCAGCTGGCCATCGAGTACGCACCCGATCCGCCGTTCGACTCGGGCCGCCCGGAGGCCGCGCGGGCGGAGATCGTGGCCGCGGTGTGCAGGCGCTTCGACGCCGTGTGGCCCGAACGGCTCGCCGGCGCACAACGCGCGAGCGCTGCACTGCCCGACGCGGTCTGATACGCTGTCGGGCCCATGAAGTGGCTCGCCGCTGCGCTGGCTATCGCCGTTCTCCTGCTGCAATACCGGGTGTGGTTCTCCGAGGACGGCGTTCGCGAGGTCGAGCGTCTGAAGCGCGCGGTTGCGACCCAGCGGGCGGACAACGAACAGCTCGGCGAACGCAACCGGCAACTCGCGGCCGAGGTGCGTGACCTCAAGACCGGCATGGATGCGCTCGAAGAACGCGCCCGCAGCGATCTGGGCATGATCGCCCGCAATGAGACCTTCTACCAGGTGGTTCCCGCCCGACCTGCCGACACGAATCACTCCCCGACCCGCACTGCAGCGGTTCGCTGAAGTCCCAGGGTCGTATCCTGCCGATGCGTTACTGGCTCGTCATGCCGGCCGCGGGCTCAGGTAGCCGCTTCGGCACGGACGGACCGAAGCAATACGCGCCGCTCGAAGGACGCACCGTGATCGAATGGGCGCTCGCGCCATTTCTCGCCGATCCGCGCTGCGCGCATATTGTCGTGGCGCTGGCGCGGGACGATGCGGCTTGGGTGCAGATAGCCGCGCGCCTGCACGCCGCGGGCACGAGCACCCTCACCGCGGTCGGCGGCGGTGCGCAGCGCAGCCAGTCGGTGCGCCTTGCGCTCGCGGCGCTCGACGGGCGGGCCGGGCCTGATGACTGGGTGCTGGTGCATGACGCCGCGCGGCCGTGCCTCGATGCGCACGACCTCGAGCGCCTGCTCGGGCGGCTCGGCACGCACCCGGTCGGAGGGCTGCTCGCGATTCCAGTGGCGGATACTCTGAAGCGCGCCCAGGGCGGCGAGACGGTGGACCGGTCCGGTCTGTGGCGGGCACTGACCCCGCAGATGTTCCGCTACGGGCGATTGTGCGCGGCGCTCGATCAGGCGCACGCAGCCGGGCGCTTTCCCAGCGACGAAGCGCAGGCGCTCGAGTGGACGGGCGAGCACCCGGCGCTCATCGAAGGGGCGGCGACCAATCTCAAGATCACCACCGGTGAGGATCTGGCGCTGGCCGCGGCGGTGCTGGCGGCGCGGCGCAGCCAGGCGCGCGGGGGCAGCTCATGAGAATCGGCTCCGGAATCGATGTGCATGCCTTCGGGCCCGGCGATTTCATCATGCTCGGCGGAGTGCGCATCCCGCACACGCACGGCGTGGTGGCGCATTCGGACGGCGACGTCGTGCTGCATGCGCTGTGCGATGCGCTGCTGGGCGCTGCGGGCCTGGGCGACATCGGGCATCATTTCAGCGACTCCGACCCGCAATGGAAAGGCGCCGACAGCGCTCGCTTCGTCGCGAGCGTGCTCGCGCTGTTGCGCGCACGGCGCCTCGCCGTGGCCAACGCGGACCTCACGGTGCTCGCGCAGGCGCCGAAGATCGCCCCCTATCGCGAGGCCATGCGACGGCAGATCGCCCAGCTGCTGGAAGTCGGCGTAGAGCGCATCAACATCAAGGCGACCACCACCGAGGGCCTGGGGTTCCTCGGACGCGCGGAGGGTATCGCCGCGCAGGCCGTCGTGCTGCTGCTGTGAATCGAACCGCTATTTCGCGAGCTCGTATTCACCCTCAGTGTCACAGCTCCAGCCGTCGCCGGATGGCGTGCACTTGAAGGTGCCCTTGCCCTTGATGCCTTTGAGCTTGCCGGTGCCGCTCGCAAAGCTGAAGGTGCCCTTCGATTCAACTGGCTTGCCGTCCTTGCTCGTGCCGTTGCCCTGGTACGGCAGGAAGGCCTTGTCGCCGCTCTGCATGGTCATGACGTACACGCCGTGGAATCGCGACTTGTTACCGTTGACTTCGGCGGCATCCGTCGCCACGCCGTCCTTGGCCTTATCTCCCCCGATCTCCATCGGTTTGGTGTGGTTGCACTTCAACTGCTCCACGGCAAAGTTGTGGTCGGCGCGATCGCCGGCCGGCACCATATGCTGGGGATCGGGCTTGCTGCAGACATGGGTCCCGGTGACTTTCGTCTGGGCCACGGCGCCCGCGGACCACAGCGAGGCCGCGCCGGCGACAACCAGCAGGTACAAGAGTCTACGCATCGGAATCTCCCCCCTGTTGAAAGCGCGGCGCAGCCTAACCCCGGGGTAGGTTGGAAGCAAGTCAGTAACGCGGCACACTCTCGCGCGTGCAGGGCCGCGAACTCACCGCGCGCGAGGCCGCGCTCACGCCGCCGCGCGCGCACGGCGCGCTGCTGGCGACGGTCCTGTTGCGCGCCACGCCTGAGGACTTCGTGGTCGAGGAGGATCTCGGCTTCGCGCCCGCCGGCTCCGGTCAGCACCTGCTGCTGCGGGTGCGCAAGCGCAACGCCAACACTCAGTGGGTGGCGCGCGAGCTGGCGAGGATCACGAGTTGCCGGCCGGGCGAGGTCGGTTACGCCGGACTGAAGGATCGCCGCGCCATCGCCATCCAGTGGTTCTCGGTGCCGCAACCGCGCGCCCCCATCAGCTGGTCCGCGGTGCGCAATGCGGAATTCGAGGTGCTCGAAGCGCATCCGCACACGCGCAAGCTCCCGCGCGGCGCGCTGGCCGGCAATCGCTTCGTGGTGCGCCTCGGCGCCACGCAGGGTGACGGCGCGCGGCTCGCCGACGGCCTCGCCCTGCGCCTTGCGGACATCGCCCGGCGCGGCGTACCGAATTACTTCGGCCCGCAGCGCTTCGGCCGCGATGGCGCGAATCTCTCCCGCGCCGGCGAGGACCTGCGCCGCCTCGCGCCGCAGGAGCGGGGCTTTGTTCTTTCGGCTGCGCGCAGCGCGCTGTTCAATGCCGTGCTTGCGGCGCGCGTGGCCGATGGCAGCTGGGAGCATCTCGAGGCAGGCGACCTCGCCAACCTCGACGGTCGCGGCAGCGTCTTCCCGGTGGACGACGCCGATGACACGCTCGGCGGCCGCTGCCAGCGGCTGGAGATTCACCCCACCGGGCCTTTGTGGGGCGAGGGGACGCCCGCCACGCTCGCGCGGGTGCTGGAGCTCGAGTTGCGCCTCGCCGCCCGGTTTCCGCAGGAGAGTGGACTGTGCGTGGCCGCCGGCATGGCCCAGGAGCGGCGCAGCCTGCGGCTCGTGGTGCGCGAGCTGGTGTGCGAGCCCGAAGCGCAGGCGGCGGTGCTTA
>JBGPKC010000133.1:0-3593 GCA_041485725.1 Steroidobacteraceae bacterium | reverse complement strand
CATGGACGCGACTCTGTGGCAGCAGTCCGGGCACCTGGAGAAGTTCGGCGAGAACATGTTTCTCACCCAGACCCCCGACAAGAGGGTCTACGCGATCAAGCCCATGAACTGCCCCGGACATGTGCAGATCTTCAAGCACGGCCTGCGCAGCTACCGCGAACTGCCCGTCCGGCTCGCGGAGTTCGGCAAGGTGCACCGCTACGAGCCCTCGGGCGCCCTGCACGGCCTGATGCGGGTAAGGGCTTTCACCCAGGACGACGGTCACGTGTTCATCACCGAGGATCAGATCACCTCGGAGTCGGTGGCGATCACGCAACTCATCCTGGACATCTACCGCGACTTTGGTTTCGAGGACGTACGCATCAAGTACGCCGACCGCCCGCCCAAGCGGGTCGGGAGCGACGACATCTGGGATCGCGCGGAGGCGGCACTCCAGGCGGCCTCCAGCGCCGCGGGCATCGAGTACACCGTGAACAAGGGGGAGGGCGCCTTCTACGGGCCGAAGCTCGAGTTCGTGCTCCGGGATGCCATCGGACGCGACTGGCAGTGCGGCACGCTCCAGGTGGACCTGAACATGCCGGAGCGCCTGGGCGCCTACTACATCGATGAGCACAGCGCCAAGCGCACGCCCGTCATGCTCCATCGGGCGATTTTCGGCTCGCTGGAGCGCTTCTTCGCGATCCTGCTCGAGCACCATGCAGGGAAACTCCCCGCGTGGCTGTCGCCGGTGCAGGCGGTCGTGCTCAGCATTACCGACCGGCAGGACGAATATGTCCGTCGCGTTACGGAAACCCTGAAAAATCAGGGCTTTCGGGTCGAGTCCGACTTGCGCAACGAGAAGGTCGGCTTTAAGATTCGCGAGCACACGCTGAGGCGTGTTCCGTATCTCCTGGTTGCGGGCGACAAGGAAGTCGCCGCTAATCTGCTGTCAGTGCGCACACGAAGCGGCAAGGACCTGGGCACGATGGTCCCGGAGACGTTCGCCGAACGGCTCCGTGTCGAGCTTGGAAGCCGCGGGCGCCAGGTATTGGAGGGTTGACGAATCGCTAGTGCAACAAAGCGGGTGCGGCGCAACGAAGACATCAGCGCGCCGCAACTGCGTGTGATCGCGGCCGATGGGTCGCAAGCCGGGGTGATGTCCCGCTACGACGCCCTGCAAATGGCAGCCGCCGCCGAGCTTGATCTGGTGGAGGTGTCGCCGACCGCCGAACCGCCGGTGGTGCGCATCATGGATTACGGGAAGTTCCTGTTCGAGCAGAACAAGAAAGCCCACTCTGCGAAGCGCAAGCAGAAGCAGATCCAGGTCAAGGAAGTGAAATTTCGGCCCGGCACGGGAGAGGCGGATTACCAGATCAAACTGCGTAATCTGACGCGCTTCCTGACCGAGGGCGACAAGGCCAAGGTGACCCTGAGGTTCCGCGGCCGTGAGATGGTGCACCAGGACATCGGGCGCAAGCTCCTTGATCGGGTCTCGGGCGACTTGGCCCCGCACGCGGTGGTCGAGCAGAACCCGCTCATGGAAGGCAAACAGATGGTCATGGTGTTTGCACCGAAAAAGAAGTAACGCTCAGACAGGCCGCAAGGCCTGTGGAGCGTTCGCCCGCAGCGGGTGCGAGAGCACCTAGCGAACGGGGCTACACAACGAGGAGTGATTTCGATGCCCAAGTTGAAAACCAACCGGGCCGCGGCCAAGCGCTTTCGCAAGACGGCGAAGGGCTTCAAGGGCTACGCGGCCAACCGGCGCCACAATCTCGGCCACAAGGCCCGCAAGGTCAAACGCCACGCGCGCTCCGGCGGCTCGAGTCTCGTGCACGACAGCGATGTCGGCCGTCTCAAGCAGCTCCTCCCTAATCACAAGTAAGCGGGCACTACCATGGCACGAGTGAAGCGTGGCGTGACGGCCGGACGCCGTCACAAGAAGGTTCTCGCCAAGGCGAAGGGCTACTACAACGCCCGGCGCAAGGTCTATCGCGCGGCCAAGCAGGCTGTCATCAAGGCAGGCCAGTACGCGTACCGCGACCGGCGGCAGAACAAGCGTGAGTTCCGCGCACTGTGGATCGTGCGCATCAACGCCGCGGCGCGCCTGTACGGGCTCTCCTACAGCCGCATCATCAACGGCCTGAACAAGGCCGGCGTCGAAATCGACCGCAAGGTGCTCGCGGACATCGCGGTGCACGACACTGCGGCGTTCGGCGCGATCGCGCAGCAGGCAAAGACCGCTCTCGGCATCAACTGACCGGAGGGGGGGTCGGTCTTGGCAGACCTGACGGTCATTACCCGACAGGCGCTCGAGGAGGTGGCCGCGTGCGGCGATCTCACGGCGCTCGAGGATGCGCGCGTGCGCTGGCTGGGCAAGAAAGGGCGCATCACCGAGCTTCTGAAATCGGCGGGCAAGCTCGTTGCGAGCGAAGGTCCCGAGGCCGTCGCACGCGTGCAAAGGGCGCGCAGTGACCTGGAAGTGGCAATCACGGCGCGGCGCGACGAGATCAGCCGCACCGACATCGAAAGAAAGCTGGTCGCAGAGCGCCTCGATGTCACGCTGCCGGGCCGGGGCGAGGAGCTGGGAGGGCTGCATCCCGTGACCAAGACGCGCCTGCGCATCGAGACCCTGTTCCGCCGCGCCGGCTTCGATGTCGCCGCGGGACCTGAAATCGAAGACGACTTCCACAACTTCGGGGCATTGAATTTGCCGCCCGATCACCCCGCGCGAGCGATGCACGACACGTTCTACTTTCCCGACGGACGGTTGCTGCGAACCCACACCTCGCCGGTGCAGATTCGTGCGCTGCGGGAACACGGGGCGCCGCTCGCGGTCATCGCGCCGGGCCGTGTCTATCGCTGCGACTCCGACATGACCCACTCGCCGATGTTTCATCAGCTGGAGGGTCTGGCGGTGGATGAGAACATCAGCTTCGCCAACATGAAGGCGGTGCTGCACGGCTTCCTGCAGGCCTTTTTCGAGCGCGACCTGGCTATGCGTCTGCGTCCATCGTTCTTCCCGTTCACCGAGCCGTCCGCCGAAGTCGACATGTCGTGCGTGTTCTGTGACGGCCGGGGTTGCCGCACCTGCAAGCACACCGGCTGGCTGGAGATCTCCGGTTGCGGGATGGTGCATCCGAACGTGCTGCGTGCCAGCGGTGTCGACCCCGAGCGCTACACCGGCTACGCCTTCGGCGCCGGCATCGATCGGCTGGCGATGCTGCGCTATGGTGTGAACGACCTGCGCCTGTTCTTCGAGAACGATCTGCGGTTCCTCAGGCAGTTCCGGACGTTCGGCGCATGAAGGTCCCGTACTCCTGGCTCGCCGAGTGGGTCAAGGTGCCGTGGCAGGCCCCTGAGCTCGGCTCACGACTCACCATGGCCGGGATCGAACTCGAGGCGCTCAGCAGCGCGGCGCCACCCTTTTCAGGCGTGGTGGTCGCGCAGATCGTGAGCGCGGAACCTCACCCGCAGGCCGACAAGTTGCAGGTGTGCCGCGTGTCGACCGGAAGCGGCGAGACGCTGCAGATCGTGTGCGGCGCAAGCAACGCGCGCGCGGGACTGAAGAGTGCGCTCGCGCTGGTGGGCGCGAAGTTGCCCGGCGACCTGACCAT
>JBGPKC010000132.1:0-3665 GCA_041485725.1 Steroidobacteraceae bacterium | reverse complement strand
GCTCCCCGCTCGCGAGCCACAGCCCGATCTGTTCATCGCTCCACGCGAAGCGGTCGTAGGGCGTGACGTGATCGAGCGGTGAGTCGGGGGAAATCACGCGAAGGCTGCGGCGGGGACGCGCCTCAGGTGTTACGGGGCGCTCAACGGCCGTACGCGCGCGGTTACCGCGAGGCTGCCGCCGCCCTCGAGCAGCAGCACGAGCGGCACCTCACTGCCGGGCGCGAGCGGGTGCGCGAGTGCCTGCAACATCACGTGCAGCCCGCCGGGCGCGAGCCGCACCGTCGCTCCCGCGGCGATGCTCAGGCGCTGCTGCGGCCGCATGGTGGATTGTCCGTTCTCGAGCCGGGTGGCGTGGATCATCGCGCGGCCGGCGAGCGGCGAGCGCACTGCGATGACCACGACTTCACTCTTGCCGCCGTTCTGCACTGTCATGTAGGCGGCCGCCACGTCCGCGCCCGGTATGGCGCGAATCCACGCGTCCTGAACGCTCAGTGCGGAGGTCTGGGCGCCGGCGACACCCGCGCAGAGCATCGCGAGACAGGCGGCGAACAGCGCGGCGGGGTTTCTCAAGGCGGCGATCCTGTGCGCGCCGGCGTTGAGGTCGCGCCGCGCAATTATGCCAGACGAGTCCGGAAACGACCGACTATCATGCGCAGTCCAACACCCCATGCAAGCCAGCCACGACGCTTCCGAAGTTCCCGCACTGATTGCGCTGTTTGCCGGTGCGCTGGCGATCGGAAGCTCCGGCATTTTCGTGAGGCTATCGGAAACCGGGCCGACGGCGACGGCATTCTGGCGTGGTGCGCTCGCGCTGCCGCTGCTCGCCGGGTGGGCGGTGCTGGAGCGTCGCGCCCGCGCTGGCGCGGCGCAGCCCGAGGCGACGGCCATGACGCGCGGCTGGCGCGATCCGATGTTTTTCTGGGCCGGAGTGTTCTTCGCCGGCGATCTTGCGTTGTGGCACGCATCGTTGCTGCTCACTTCGGTCGCCGCCTCGACGCTGGAAGCGAACTGCGCGCCCCTGATCGTGACACTCGGGGCGTGGGCGCTGTGGGGTGAGCGCCCGCGGCTGAGCTTCCTGCTCGCGCTGGCGCTCGCCTCCGTGGGGTTGTTGTTGATCGTGAGCACGAAATTCGCGCACGGGCCGGCCGCCCTCACGGGCGACCTGCTGGGACTGGGGACGGCGTGCTTCTATGGCTTCTACATCCTCGCGGTGGCGCGCCTGCGCACCCGTCACGGCGCCGGTATCGTCATGTTCAACAGCACGCTGGTGTTCACGCTGCTGCTGCTGCCGCTGGCGCTCACGCAGAAGTTCCTGCCCGACACGCCGCGCGGCTGGCTGCTGCTGGCCGGTTGCGCGCTGTCGGCGCAGGTGCTCGGCCAGGGCCTGGTGGCGTATGCGCTGGCGCACCTGCCCGCCACGTTCAGCTCCGTGGGACTGTACCTGCAGTCGATCGCCGCGACCGCTTACGCGTGGCTGCTGCTGAACGAACGGCTCACGCCGTGGCAGATTGCCGGCGGGTTCATCGTGCTCGGCGCGATTGCGCTCGCGCGCACCGCGCGCCGCACGCCGCTGCCGGACTCACAGACCGTGCAGGCGCCTCAGACGCAGCGCGCCTCGATCCAGTCGAGCGCGCCGCGCCACAGCGAGTCGCGGTGACGCTCGGAGAAGAAGCCGTGATGGCCGATGGCGCGCACGCCGGCGTCCGCGGGCGTCGTCCAGCGCCGCTCGATCTGCGCCTGCGGGTAGGAAGCTAACAGCGCCTCGACCGCCGCCGGCGTGGCGATGGGATCGTCGCTGAATCCCCACGCCAGCACCGGTGCGCGCACCGCCGCGAACTGGCTGTCGCGCAGCTCGTCGTCGAGATCCGGACCGAAAGGCGCGGCAGTGAGGCACCACTTGCGCCATTGCAGGAACACCCCGCGCGGCAGGGAGTCTCCCGTCCACAGCGCGCCGTGCGGCACGTAGCCCAGGCGCCGCAACATCAGCGGACCGTAGACCTTCCAGAACAGCAGCGCCTGGTAGCGGAACGGCGCGCGTTGCCGGCGCCAGTAACCGGTCGAGGTGGCGAGCATGAGGTGTGCGCGGGCGCGAGCCTGATTGGGCATGCAGCCGATGAGCTGGCCGCCGACGCTGTGCCCCACCGTGACCAGCGGCAGCTGCGGGAAGCGTTCCGCCAGCCAGGCGAGCGCCGCCGGCATGTCGAGCACACCCCAGTCGCTCATGCGCGCGGGGTCGGCGCTGAGCGGCGCGTGCGCGGACGCTCCCATGCCGCGGTAGTCGTACACCAGGGTGTGGTAGCCGCGCTGCGCGCAGTAGGCCGCGAACTTCAGATAGAACTCACGCGGGAAGCCGGTGGCGCCGTTGACGACCAGGGCGCCGCGCGCCTGCGTCCCCTCGCTCAGGAGGCCCGCCAGCGCACGATCGTCGCGCGCCCTGAACGTGACCGGCTGCTGCGGCTGCGCACTCACAGCGCGTGCTCCGCGATCAGCCTGGCGAGTGCATCGATCGCGGGCCGCCGCGCCGTGCTCTTGCGCCACAACGCGCCGATATGGCGCTGCGGCGCGGGTTTTGCGAACGGACGCAGCACCACGCCGCGGGCGTTGCGGTAGGCGCCGCGGCCGGCGAGCTCCGGCAGCAGCGTCACGCCCGCACCCGTCGCCACCATCTGACGCAGGGTCTCCAGACTCGTGGCGCGAAAGTCCTGCGAGTCGCGCACGCCGACGCGGCTGCAGACTTCCAGCGCCTGGTCGCGCAGGCAGTGACCGTCTTCGAGCAGCAGCAGCGTCTCGCCCTTGAGATCCGCCACGCGCACCGTGTCTTGGGCGGCGAGCGGATGGCGCTCGGGCAGCGCCACGGTGAACGGCTCGCTGTAGAGCTCGCGCGCCTCGAGGCCTGCCAGCTCGACCGGCAGGGCGAGAATGCCGACATCGAGCTCCCCGCCGTGCAGCTTCTCGAGCATCGGCGCGGTCTGGTACTCGTACAGGCGCAACTGCAGGCGCGGCAGGCTCTTGCGGATCGCGGGCGCGACGCGCGGCAGCAGGTACGGGCCGATGGTCGGCAGCAGCGCCACGCGCAGCTTGCCGGCGAGCGGATCGCGCTGGCTGCGCGCGAGCGCCACGACCTCGTCGCTCGCCTCGAGGATGCGCCGCGCGCGCGCCACGATCTCTTCGCCGGCCGGGGTGAGCGAGACGTTGTTGGGCGCCCGCTCGATGAGCTGCACCCCTAAGGTTTGCTCGAGCTTTTTCAGCTGCGCCGACAGCGTCGGCTGGCTGACGAAGCAGCGCGCGGCCGCACGGCCGAAGTGACGGTTGTCGGCCACCGCCACGAGGTAGCGCAGGTCCTTGAGTTTCAGCTCCATGGTCCGGGAGAGATATATGGAATCTATCGGGAAGATCAAATCAATCGATTGGAATGATAGCAGGTCCGGCGGCATTATGCCCGCGTCCCGATACGGGCAGTTCCCCCAGATCGTAGTCAAGGAGTCTTGCGTATGTCAGGCGTCGGCCAGCGTTTTCCGCAGTTTTCGCTCACGGGCGTCGTGTCCAACGACGTCAACCACGCGTTCCAGTCCTTCACCCAGGACAGCTTCCCCGGCAAGTGGCGGGTGGTGTTCTTCTGGCCCAAGGACTTCACCTTCGTGTGCCCCACCGAGATCGCCGCCTTC
>JBGPKC010000131.1:0-3669 GCA_041485725.1 Steroidobacteraceae bacterium | reverse complement strand
CTCCGGTGCCGGCGATGCCATTCACTGCGGCTCCGGTGCCGGCGATGCCATTCACTGCGGCTCCGGTGCCGGCGATGCCGTTCACTGCGGCTCCGGTGCCGGCGATGCCGTTCACTGCGGCTCCGGTGCCGGCGATGCCATTCACTGCAGCGCCAGTGCCTGCGATGCCCCTCACCAGTACAAGGCCGCGGCTTACGGGCTGTGTGCCGGAGATCGCCAGCTTGCTTCCAACAGCAGGCGACCACATCCCATGCGACATCCCTGAAGTCAGATCAACCGTGACACCATTAACCACGACCCGGCCAAGAGCAGGTTCAGCTCGTTGCACCGTGCCGGAGACAAAGATCGATGTTGCGCCCGGCACGTACATGCCGCGGAGTTGAATTGCGGAGGCCTCAATAGTTCCATCTGCGCGTGCCGTTCCGAACACAGCCACCGCATTGCCGACGGCAAGGGCATCGACCATGGCCGTGTGAACGCGCTGCCCGAGGATTGTCGCGGTTCTATCTACGGCGTTGATGGATTCCACGGGACCGATTACTAGCAACTCACCGCTACTGCCACGAACTCCCGCTGAGCCCGTTGAGGCTGCAGCAGTTCCAAGCAGTATTGCAACGGCAACACGTACGGTTGTCTTCATCGATATTCCTCCCAATAGCAGTCGCTGAGTCGCTTACTTCTTGTGGCCTAGCCCCGCGAGAACGTCGATTTCTTCCACGGGTGACACAGCACGACTGGTTTTCCCTTCGTAGTTCTTTGGTTGCGCTTCCGTCGGTCGGTCGGCGGACCGGTCCTCAAAGAAATAGACTCCCACCCCTTATTACCTTCCCGTCTCGCTTCGCTCTGACGCGGCCAAGCGTGTAAGAAAGGTATCCAACTCGGTCAGCAATTCCTGGCCCCGCTCGCCGGCAATCGCCAAAAACTTGTCCCGCCCGGCCTCGGAAATTGGTTCGTCGGAAACGACAGCTCGCTCCAAATACGCAGGCTCTTGCGCCGGACGCAGCAAGTTGTGTACGAAGCTAGCCGCAACATTCGCCAAAACCCGACCCATCCACTCGATCCGCTTTACATCAGCCTCTTGCGGAAGATAGGTACGCGACAAGCAGCGAACGGTCATCGAGTCAATTACTTCAACGGACTCTGACGCCACGAGCTCATCGAGCAGCGCTTCTCCATCGGCGCCCGGGCAGGCGGCGTCGACGAGTTCGCGGAAGCTGCGGCGCGGCGAGCCCGGAGTTGGAACCACATCCAGCTCCATCGCGAGTCCGTAGGCTCCGGAAAAGCCCGTGTGCGTATGCCAGACCGTCAGCAGGTTGGTGACCTGATCCAGGCTCACGGAGGCGCGCAGGCTGTGCGGCGCGCCGGCGCGCAGCGCCTCGCGCAAAGCCGTCACGTCAGACTTGGCGAGACCCGCCACCACCGCGAGTCGCGCATCGGTCGTGGATCTCTTCTGATCCGACAGGCGCGCTTCCAGGGCTTGGATGTAGGTGCGGCGCACCACGCCGGCGATCTCACCCGCGGAAATTCCATATTCAAAAGCAACACGCATGAGCGGACGCACCAGCTCGGCGAAGACGCTCAGAACGGCTTCCTTCTCTCGGACGGACTTGTTCATCTCGATGTACTAATTATTGTGACATAACCCTAGGCTCATCAGCGACTTATGTCAATTGACAGAATGTGGAAAGGCGTCCGGTTGAACGCCCCTTCAATGCCTGAAGGGCTAATGAAAACAGCCAGTTATGCTTGTGGGACCGAGCCTACACTCGGCGTCGGCGGGGTCGGACGAAGCTCGAGCTTGGCGGTGGGAACGGGCCCGCCGGGAACGCCGCTCAGGTGCGTTCGCCGGGCTCGAACAGTCGCCGATGCTCGAGGATCGCGTAGCGATCGGTCATCCCGGCGATGTAATCAGCGACTGCGCGAGCACGGCCGGCGGCTGCGTGCGCGGTTTCCGCCTGCAGCGCCGTGTCGCGGTACTCCGGCGGCATGAGACTCACGTCCTTGAAAAATGCCTCGAAAAGTTGTTGCACCACCCGCCGCGCCTTCGAGGTCATGCGCAGCACCTTGTAGTGCCGGTAGACGTGCTCGCGCAGGAACGCCTTGAGCTCCAGGTGCTCCTCGCGGCAGGAGTCGCTCAACATCGCCAGCGGCAGCGGCTGCGCGCGCACTTCATCGATCGAGCGCGGCTGCGCCCGCGTGAGTTGGGTCTGCGTGGTGCGGATGAAGTCGACCACGATGTGGTTGATCATGCGCCGGATGGTCTCGTGCACCAGGCGGCGCTCGCCAAGATCCGGGTAGAGCGCCGCGACGGCGTCGTACTGCCGCCGGAACAAGCGCACCTCGCGCAACGCGGACAGGTCCAGCAGTTGCGCGCGGATGCCATCATCCACGTCGTGATTGTTGTAGGCGATTTCGTCGGCGAGATTGGCGATCTGCGCTTCGAGCCCAGGCTGGCGGCGCTGGATGAAGCGCTCGCCGAGTTCCCCGAGCTCGCGCGCGTGCCGCAACGAGCAGTGCTTGAGGATGCCTTCGCGGCACTCGAAGGTCAGGTTGAGCCCGCGGAACTGCGCATACCGCTCCTCGAGCTCGTCCACGACCCGCAATGACTGCAGATTGTGCTCGAATCCGCCGTACTCGCGCAGGCACTCGTTGAGCGCGTCCTGGCCGGCATGCCCGAAGGGGGTGTGGCCGAGGTCGTGGGCCAGGCAGATCGCTTCCGTCAGCGCCTCGTTCAGGCGCAGCGCCAGCGCCACCGAGCGGGCGATCTGCGCCACCTCGATCGAATGTGTCACGCGCGTGCGGTACAGGTCCCCCTCGTGATTGACGAACACCTGGGTCTTGTAGACCAGCCGGCGAAACGCGTTCGAATGGATGATGCGGTCGCGGTCGCGCTGAAACTCGCCTCGAAACTGCGGCGGGCTCTCAGGGTAGCGCCGGCCGCGGGACTGCCCGTCATGCGCCGCGTAGGGTGCCAGCGATTCACCTGTGGCGGGGACGTCGTTCACGGCGCTCATCCGCAGTGTGCGGCGAGCGTGCGCGCGAGCGCGGGCGCCGGGTAGTCCGCCGCCAGGAAGGCGTCGCCGATGCCGCGCAGCAGCACCAGGCGCAGCCGACCGCCCAACACCTTCTTGTCTATGCGCATGTGCTCGAGCACCGCGGCCGGCGTTACCGAGGCGATCCGCGTGGGGAGGCCGGCCCGCTCCACCAGCCGCCGCACCCGCTCGGCCTCATCGCCCGTCATGAGCCCGCATTCGCGCGACATGGCGGCCGCCATCGACAGGCCCGCGCCGACGGCCTCGCCATGCAGCCACTCCTTATAAGCGGTGGCGGATTCGACCGCGTGGCCGAAGGTATGCCCCAGATTCAACAGCGCGCGCTCGCCCGCCTCGCGCTCGTCGCGGCCGACGATCGCCGCCTTGATCTCGCAGGAGCGGCGGATGACGTGCGCGAGCGCCGCGGGCGCGCCGGCGAGCAGCTCATCGAGGTGCGTCTCGAGCCAGCCGAACAGGGCCGCATCGCAGATCAGTCCGTACTTGATCACCTCGGCCAGTCCGGCGCGCAGCTCGCGTGCCGGCAGCGTCGCGAGCGTGCGCGTGTCCGTGACCACCAGCGCCGGCTGGTGAAAGGCCCCGATCAGGTTCTTGCCGCCGGGGTGATTGACACCGGTCT
>JBGPKC010000130.1:0-3781 GCA_041485725.1 Steroidobacteraceae bacterium | reverse complement strand
GGGTTGACGGTGCTGCAGTATTTCATTTCCACCCACGGCGCCCGCAAGGGTCTGGCCGACACGGCGCTGAAGACCGCGAACTCCGGCTACCTCACCCGCCGCCTGGTGGACGTGGCGCAGGACCTGGTGGTCACCGAGGTCGATTGCGGCACCTCGAACGGACTTGCGATGAGCCCGCTGGTCGAAGGCGGCGACGTCGTGGAGGCCCTCGGCGAGCGCGTGCTCGGCCGGGTGATGGCGGAAGACATCGTCAGGCCCGGTGGCAAGGACGTGCTGATCGAGGACGGCACGCTGCTGGATGAAAAGCTGGTGCGCCTGCTCGAGACCGAGGGCGTCGACCAGATCAAGGTGCGCTCCCCGATCACCTGCGAGACGCGCTACGGGGTGTGCTCGCACTGCTACGGACGAGATCTGGCGCGCGGCCGGACGATCTCGATCGGCGAGGCGGTGGGCGTCATCGCCGCGCAGTCGATCGGCGAACCCGGCACGCAGCTCACCATGCGTACCTTCCACATCGGCGGCGCCGCCTCGCGGGCGGCCGCAGCCAGCAGCGTCGAGGTGCGCAACAAGGGCGTGCTGCGCTTTCACCACATCAAGACGGTGCAGCACGAGAAGGGGCACCTGGTGGCGGTGTCGCGCTCGGGCGAGATCGGCGTGGTCGATGACTTCGGCCGCGAGCGCGAACGCTACAAGATCCCGTACGGCGCCATAATCAACTCCAAGGAAGGCGCCACGGTGGCCGCAGGCCAGGTGGTCGGCACCTGGGATCCGCACACCCACCCGGTGGTCACCGAGGTTGCGGGCCTGGTGAAGTTCCAGGACTTCGTCGATGGCATGACGGTCACCTCCCAGGTCGACGAGGTCACCGGCCTGTCCAGCACGGTGGTGCTCGATACCAAGCAGCGCGGCGGCAAGGAAGTGCGTGCGACCATCAAGCTGCTGAGCAACAAGGGCAAGGAAGTGACCTTCGCCAACACCGAGATCCCGGCGGTTTACACCCTGCCTCCGGGCGCGCTCGTCAGTCTCGAGGACGGCGCGCGCGTGTCGGTGGGCGATGTCATCGCGCGCATCCCGCAGGAGTCTTCCAAGACCCGCGACATCACCGGCGGCTTGCCGCGCGTGGCCGACCTGTTCGAGGCGCGCAAGCCCAAGGACCCGGCGATTCTCGCGGAGAAATCCGGCACGGTGAGCTTCGGCAAGGAGACCAAGGGCAAGCGGCGCCTGATCATCACCTCGGACGACGGCGAGAAGTACGAGGAGCTGATTCCGAAATGGCGCCAGCTCAACGTCTTCGAAGGCGAGACCGTGGAGCGTGGCGAAGTCATCGCCGACGGCGAGCCCAACCCGCATGACATCCTGCGCCTGCAGGGCGTCGAGGCGCTGGCGAACTACCTGGTGCGCGAGATCCAGGACGTCTACCGCCTGCAGGGTGTGAAGATCAACGACAAGCACATCGAGGTGATCATCCGCCAGATGCTGCGCAAGACCGAGGTGCAGGAGGCCGGCGAGACGGCGCTGCTGCGCGGCGAGCAGCTCGACCGCGCGCGCGCGCTCGACATCAACGATCGTGCGAAACACGACGGCAAGAAGGCGGCACGGCTGCAGCCGGTGCTGCTGGGCATCACCAAGGCCTCACTCGCGACCGAGTCGTTCATCTCCGCGGCGTCGTTCCAGGAGACCACCCGCGTGCTGACCGAAGCCGCGGTGCGGGGACTCAAGGACGATCTGCGCGGCCTCAAGGAGAATGTCATCGTCGGCCGGCTCATCCCGGCGGGCACCGGCTTCGCAGCCCATGCCTCGCGCCGCCGCAAGATGGAGGGCGCCGACCGTCGCAGCTTCATGGACGTAGGCGGTGGCCTGCCGGATGCGGAAGAAGCGAGCGTTGGCGAAGAGTCGGAGAGCGCCGCCAGCTAGTGCGCCAGCGCTGGAGCGCGCGGCCTTTGCCGACGCGCTGCGCTAAACTCGAACGGGTCGACGAGCCATTCGCCGGCCCGTTTTTTTTCTTTCCCGGGGGTCACCCGTGAACTCCAGGCAGCCGCTGTTGCATGGCACTCATGTGCGGCTCGAGCCTCTCGAGCGCGCCCACATTGCGGGGCTCGTGGCCGCCGCGGGTGGCGACCTCGCGCCTTACCAGTGGAGTGCCGTGCCTCAGGGAACGGCGGAGATGGTGCGTTACGTCGAGAGCGCACTGGCCGGGCGTGAGGCGGGCACGGCGCTCCCCTTTGCCACCGTGCGGATCGCCGATGGGGCCGTGGTCGGTTCGAGCCGTTTCTTCGACATCGAACGCTGGCCGTGGCCCTCCGGGCATGCGGGTGCCGCGCGCACGGACCCGGACGGCTGCGAGATCGGCTACACGTGGCTCGCCGCGTCCGCGATACGCACCGCCGCCAACACCGAGGCCAAGCTCCTCATGCTGACGCATGCCTTCGAGGAATGGGGCGTGCAGCGGGTGTGTTTTCACACCGACGCGCGCAATGAGCGCTCGCGCGCTGCGCTGGCGCGCATCGGCGCGCGGTTCGAAGGCGTGCTGCGCGCTCACCGCCTGGGCGCAGATCTGACGGCGCGCGATTCGGCGCGCTTTTCCATCGTGGCGGCGGAGTGGTCGGGCGTGAAGCAGCGCCTGCGCGAGCGGCTCACCGCGAAGACGGGGTGAGGGCGGCACATGCCGATATAGTTGACTCAGGCAACTATGTGGGTAAGAGTACCGCCTCCCGCTCCTTCTGGCCAAGGGTGCGCCATGCCCATCCCGAACGAGCAGATTGCCCAGGTGCGCGCCTTCAATCGCGATTACACCCGCCGCATCGGCGTGCTGTCGCAGGGCCTGCTCGACAGTCCCTACTCCCTGACCGAAGTGCGGGTGATGTACGAGGTCGCGCATCGCCCGGGCGTCACGGCGGCGCAACTGGCGGATGAGCTGGGGCTCGACCGCGGATACCTGAGCCGAATCCTCAAGGGCTTTGGAGCGAAGGGACTGCTGGCACGCGCCGCCTCGGCCGATGACTCGCGGCGGCAGCACCTGCGGCTGACCGCCGCCGGCAGGCGGGTGTTCGCGCCCCTCGAGCGCCGTTCGCAGCAGCAGGTTCGCGCGATGCTGTCGGGGCTCGACGGCTCGCGCCGGCAGGCGCTGCTGGAGGCGATGAGCGTCATCCGCTGCGCATTCGGTGCTGCCGGCAGACAGCAGGCGAAGGTGTCATTGCGCACGCACCGCCCCGGGGACATGGGCTGGGTGGTCGAGCGCCACGGCGCGCTGTACTTCCGGGAGTATGGCTGGAACGAGGAGTTCGAAGCCCTGGTGGCCGCGATCACCGCCGAATTCATCAGGAAGCTCGACCCGGCGCGCGAGCGCTGCTGGATCGCGCAGGCGCACGGCCGCCGCCTGGGGTGCATTTTCCTGGTGGCCGGCGAGACCGGCACCGCGAGACTGCGCCTGCTGCTGGTGGAGCCCGAGGCGCGTGGCCTCGGGCTGGGTGGCATGCTGGTCACCGAGTGTGTGCGCTTCGCGCGCGCGGCGGGCTATGAACGGATTGTCCTGTGGACGCAGGAGAACCTCGCGGCGGCCCGTCATCTGTACGAGCGGGCGGGATTCACGCGAACCGCGCGGGAACCCCATCACAGCTTCGGACACGATCTGGTCGCCGAAACCTGGCAGCTCGAGCTGCGGAATATTCCCGCGCGGTCTACTGCCCTGTGAGCACGGCGAAGCGATAGTGAGGCGATCCCCGCCCTGATACAGTGGCGCGGGCACCGAAGGAGGATCAGTCATGGGACGGACAACGACTCT
>JBGPKC010000129.1:0-3825 GCA_041485725.1 Steroidobacteraceae bacterium | reverse complement strand
CTTGCGCGACGGAGCTCTCAGGCCCCGAGACGATCTCGCCGCGAATTAGCCAGATTTCACGGTCCCGCCCCTTTCCCGGCACTGCCCGGTGGCGCCAGGGGCTGCTGCGCGAAATCGAAACAATCGCTCATGCCGTTTGAGCAGACCGCCCGCACGACCGCGGCGACCTGATCCGCTGTCCATTGCGAGCCCGGGGTGACGTTCTGCTTCGGATGCTCACTCAGATCCGGTTTGCCATCCCCATAGACCCACGAAACATTCGGTAATTTGCCGTTCGCGGCGTCCTGCTTGAAGGCGTCACGTGAGTGGTGCGACGGGTGGCCAGCCAATTCGGAAATGTACGCGAAGGCATAACCGCCGTAGTTCCCCCATGTCAGCCCCGCTTTCTCCAGAGCCCGCGGCAGGGAACTCAGCTTGTACGCTTGCCCGGGACTCGGCCGATAGATATTGGCAGGATTGTTGATGAGGGGCGCGTCGGCGCAGATCAGCATCAGGTGATTCGGCGTCGACGGCCCGGCAACCTCCGAAAAGTAGTTGTCGCACAGGGCGAACTGGTTCGCAAAGGCGAAATACGCGGGGATGTCGCCCTTGTTGTGTTGGACCCGGTGAGGAGAACCACACCTTTGACAATTACTTCGGAACATTCGTGATGACGATGTGTCGTAGCTGGGAGTTCATGGCGTTCCCTCGCGTGCCCAGGGTCTGCGATTGATTCATCCTGCCGCGAGAATCGTCTCGAGCGGGTCCCAATAGTGCGCATGCCAGCCGGCCGCCAGGTGCGCGGCGTTGCCGGTGGGGAAGCCGGTGTGGTCAAAGACGATCCTGGTGCCCGGGCTCAGATCCAACAGCTCGAAGCGCACGAGCGAGTACACGCCACGGTTCCAGTTTCCAACCCGCCACGCCTGGACAATCAACTCGTGCGGCACCAGCTCGATGTGCCGGCCCACGATGTAGCCCCCGAACAGCACGAAGCGACCCCCCTCATCCGAGCTGATCTGGGTCGGCTCGGGTCTCTGCGACAGCTCTTTCATGACCCCGCTCGCCTGCGTCACTTTGTCGAACTGCCCGCTGTCAGTCAGCGCCTCATAGACGCGCTTGCGACTGGCGGTGAACGTCGGCTCCTGATGTATGGACTCTGCCGCCCGGGAAATCTCCCCAGCCGTTGCAGCCCACGCGGGCCCGCCCGGCCACACAAGCCCGCCCACGGCGATGGCGCCGCCGGTCAGGACCTCCCGCCGCAGTAAAGAGGCGGGCTGCGCGGACTTGTCTGTTTGCTTCGGCATGGCAACCCCCTCAGCATCGCTCATATCGCGGCGGGCGGCTATTCGAGGCGCTCATACACCGCCCGGGCATCCTTGAGCGTCTGCAGCACACCGGCCTTCTCGGTCGCCGAGTTCCAGTCGGGATAGCTGCCGGTGGTCTGCAGCAGGTGATCGATCCACGCCTTGAAATAGCGCGCGTCGTCGGGTGAGCGCGGCCTCTCGCCGCGCACTGAAACGTACACCGGGCTCGTGGTCGCGTAGACGAAGTTGTCGAGCACCGGATATTCCGCCTTGGCGGTGAACGCTCGCAGCAGGCACCAGCCACTGCTCCCGATCGGCAGCGTGCCGCTGACTTCGAGCCTGTCGCGATGAGTGCCGAGTGCGAGTTCGCGGGCGATGCGCCCGTTACAGACGACCTGGGCGTGGTCAACGGGCACGATGGAGCGCAGGCGCGCGCTAAAAGGCACGCTTTGCCCACGTTCGAGGCGCAGTGTTGACCCGATGGGATTGCCGGCGACGGAAAAATCGAGCAGCGGTCCGTTGGTGGCGAACGTTCGCCCCTGCCGCAGCGCCTCCAGCCAGGACTCGCTGCTGAGCGCGCCGTTCGCCACCGAGGCATAAACGCGGTTCAGGCCGACCGGGCCGCGTAAGGTCGCATAGTTGGCCATCGCATCGGTGCCTCCGGCGGCCGCAATCCTGAACCCTAAGTTGAGCAGGCGGTACCACACGCCGGCCGTCGCCTGATGATCGGCGAACGCGACGATTTCGAGGTAGTCGATCTTGCCCAGCGCAACATCGACCGGGAGCTCGTCGGCGTCGGTGTGAGCAGGCTTGGTCAGGGGCCGCGGTTCCTCCTCGAATGGATGTACGTAGCCGACCAACGCGCCCTGCGCGTGCGCCAGGTCGGCTACATCCGCATTCGTCGGGAACAGGCTCGCCGCCGCCGTGTTCGGGTAGCCGGCATAGCCGGGCAGCAGGGTGTTGCCATGGATGCCGAGCACACCCAGGTGACCCCAGTAGCTGGTGTGGAATTCCTGGCCGTGAACCACCAGCGTCCCGGGCTTCGATGCCGGGTCAACCCCTTGCCCGCTGTAGGCGATGTCGGGGAAGCGCTGCTCCTTGTTGACGATGAGATTCTCGACGATGTCGAGATCCTCCGCCTGCGCCTGCAGGACCAGATGCGCCGGCGTGTTGCGGTAGTGTCCGCCGTAGTTCATGTGCACGTGCACGTCCGCGCTCACCCAGCGCCGGTCCGTTGCGTCAAGCCAGGGGCGCGCAGACATCACGGCCGCGACATCCGCCGTCGCTCCGGCACGCACCTCGAGCGTGTGACGCTCGGGTTGGCGCGCAAGACCCTTCATCAGCTCGACGCTCACGGCGCCCGCGGGGACCTCGATCAGGTCGTCGCCGGTGGTATGGAAGTAGCGCGCTTCAAACGGATGCTCGTTACGATCGAACTCCGCATGATGCGTCCAGGCGTGGGCAGGGGCGTAGAACCGCCCGGTCGCGTCCGTGACCACGGCCCGGGCCGGAGTCGGCAATCCATGTTCGTCGCGCACCGACAGGTGCACGGTCCCACTGGGGCGCAAACGGTGTCGCTGCGTCACCTCCAGCACCCGTGAGCTGCCACCGGGTAGCCGCAGCAACCGTAGTTGCGTGTCGCCGTCGCGATTGGAGATAAAGGCAATGTGCGCCCCGTCCGGCGACCATCGCGGGCTGGTTTCGTCCCACTCTCCATAGGTCAGCGGGAACGGCTCGCCGCCGTTGGCGGGCATCAGCCAAAGCTGCAGCCAGTTGCGCCCGAGGTATGAGCTGTACACGATCCGCTGGCCGTCGGGCGAAAAGTCCGATCGCGCCTGCCAGTTGGTCTCCTCGTAGCGCAGCTCAACCGCTTCCGCGCCCGGAACCGCCGGCGCGCGCCACCAGCCCCCGGTGCCGTGAATGCGACCGCGATTGGAAACGAACACGACCGCCTGGCCGTCGCGTGTCCAGGTCGGGTTGATCTCGTGGTCGTAGGCGCTGTAGTAGTAGCGCGGCAGTGAACTCTTATTCTCTCCCGTCAGACGCACCGGGTTGGTCAGCTGTTCCTCGCGCACCTCGGCGACAAACAGGTGAAAGTGGCGATGGTAGGCAGTCGATACATAGACGACTCGCTGACCATCCGGAGACCAGCGCGGCTCGACGTTGACTGCACCCCCATGGGTCAGTTGCCGTGTGCGACCCGAACTCAGATTCAGGAGCCACAGCTCGATCGCTTCCCCCTGAGCAGATGCATAGACGATGAAGCGCCCGTCCGGTGACCAGTCCGGCTGGTAGTCGTAGCCCGGACCGTCGGTCAGCTGCTCGGCGCTGGTTGAATCGATCTTCTGACGCCACAACGAGCCCGCCATGGAAAAGACCAGCTCGCGAGAATCCGGCGCCCAGGCGACAGCGCTCGGGCCGCTGGTCAGCTGTGGCAGGTACATCTCGCGGTAGTAATACGAATGCGGCAGGTCGATCGGCGGCACGCCCGGCTGCGGCTGGGCGTACGGTGAACGGCTCGCCAGCACGCCGAGCAGCAGTG
>JBGPKC010000128.1:0-4209 GCA_041485725.1 Steroidobacteraceae bacterium | reverse complement strand
GAACTCGTCCTGAACGTGTTGCCGCACGTGCAGGTGACGGTGATCTCTTTGTACTCGGGGTGTATGGCGGCTTTCATGGCGTGCTCACGGTGTTTCGGAAAACGCTTCCCCCGTTAATGGGGCGTCCGGCACACAAATAAAGGGCGCGGGAGTTTAGCGGCAGTGTCGCGCGTCCTCAAGCTTCTTGAACAACCCCGCCGTTTCGCGAAGGTTCCTTATCCACAGAAGCTGTGGACAACTCTGTGGACGGAGCCCACCGCGAGGCTGCGATCACGCAGTCAGATTGCATATTTGTTACCTTGATCAAAAAATGAGCATTCCTTTTTAACCTGTTTCCTCAAGGGGTTACGGACATCATGTCCAGCGGCTTGGCGGGTTTACCCCGTAATTTACTCATTCTCCGACAACGCCCCCAGGGGCTGTGAATAAAGGCCCGGGGTGTCCTGCGCGGGCGCCGGAAACGCCGATTGACAACGCAGAAGCACCGGGCAATTTCGGGCTTTCCGGCATGAATCCGAGCAGCACGTCGTTGAGGAATCGCAGCCCCAGCTCGCTCGGCCGGTAGCCCGTCGCGGTGCGCAGAATCAGGCCCCGCGTGATCGCGGCATCCAGCGGCGCGGCAACCTCCTGCCAGGCGAGCCCGGTGCGCTCGGCGAACGTGGCCGCATCGAATCCGCCGGTCAGACGCAGCGCGTTCAGCATGAATTCGAACGGCAGCTCGCGCGCGGGAATCACGCGGCGCGTGAGCTCAGCGTCGCAGGCGGCCAGATAGCGCCGCGGCTCGCGCGGCTGCACGGTGCGCACGATCCGGCCAGCCGGCGGGAACGTCAGCTTACCGTGCGCGCCGGCGCCGATGCCGAGATAGTCGCCGAAAGTCCAGTAGTTGAGGTTGTGGCGGCATTGCCGCCCGGCGCGCGCGTACGCCGACACCTCGTATTGTGCGAAGCCCGCCTCCTCGAGGAGCGCGGCGCACTCATCGAGCATCGCCGCGGCGCTGTCCTCATCCGGCAGCGGCGGCGGCTGCGCCGCAAACACCGTACCGGGCTCGAGCGTGAGCTGGTAATGCGACAGGTGCGCGGGCGCGAGGCTGAGCGCCTCCTCCACGTCACGCACCGCGGCGGGCAGGTCCTGTCCCGGCAGCGCGTACATCAGGTCGAGATTGAAATTGGCCAGGCCGGCAGCGTGCAACTCCGCGGCCGCGAGGCGCGTCTCGGCAGGCGAATGAATGCGCCCCAGGGCGGTGAGCCTCTCCTGATCGAAGCTCTGCGCGCCGAGCGATACGCGCGTCACGCCGGCCGCCCGGTATTCCCGAAATGCGCCGCGTTCGATCGCCCCAGGGTTCGCCTCCAGAGTCACCTCGAGGTGGTCCGCGAGGGTGAGCTGCGCGCGCGCCGCGGTGAGCAGCTCGCCGATCGCCTGCGGCGCAAACAGGCTCGGCGTGCCGCCGCCGAGAAAGATGCTATGCACTTCGCGCCCGGCGACCTGCGGCGCCTGTGCCTCGAGATCGCGTGTCAGTCGCTGCAGGTACGGGCGGTGCGGCAGCTCGCCGTTCAACGTGTAGGAGTTGAAATCGCAGTACGGGCATTTGCGCACGCACCAGGGAAAGTGCACGTAAAGCGACAGCGGCGGAGCCAGGAGACGGGACATGACGCTACCATAACGCCGGGAACCCCTGTCATACGAGATAGTTTCGGCCTTCGGCACAGAAGTAAGGATGACGGCCGTAACCGAGACCGTGCAGGTCACCTGCATCAACAAGACAGACAGGTTCGACTCGCACGAGCGTATCCATAGCATCGGCGGTGCAAGCTGGAAGATGAGCCAGCAGCAGGCAATCGCCTCTATCGAGGCCGGCAGCTACCAATTCTACGTGCAGGCCGGCGGCCGAAGCGTCTGGGTAATCATTGCGGTAAGTCAATGCGGGCACAAATACCTGAAGACTCAGGCAGACGGCCTGCAACCTGACAATCTTCTGAGCCTGCCTGAATGCCCTTGAATCGCCGCATCGGGCCAAGCCGCGGCGCCGCCGCCTACTCCGCGTTCTGCACCTGTTCGCGCATCTGCTCGATCAGGACCTTCATGTCCACGGCGCTGCGCGTGGTCTCCAGATCCTGGGACTTCGAAGACAGGGTGTTGGCTTCGCGGTTGAGCTCCTGCATGAGGAAGTCGAGCCGGCGGCCGGCGGGCTCGCTGGCGCCAATGACGCGGCGCACTTCGCTGATGTGGCCCGCGAGGCGTTCGAGCTCCTCGTCCACGTCGAGCCGCTGCAACAGCAGCGCCAGCTCCTGCTCGAGCCGCTCCGGGTCGACACTCGCGGTCAGCTCCGCAAGCCGCTCATTGAGGCGTGTGCGCATCCGCGCCTGCACCTCCGGCAGCCGCGCGCGCACGCCCACGACCAGCGCCTCGAGTGCGGTGCAGCGCTGCTCGAGCAGCTCGCGCAGCCGCGCCCCTTCGCGCGCGCGCGCCGCGATCAGCTCCTCGAGCGTCGCGCCGAACACGGCATACGTCCCCGCCAGCAGCTGCTCGCCGCTGCCGCCGTCCTCGCGCAGCACGCCCGGCCAGCGCAACACGTCCAGTGCGTTCACCGCGGCGGCGGGCTCGCGCAGCGTGCGCGCCACGATGTGCACGACGGCCAGCACGCGCTCGAGCGCCACCGGATCCACCTCCAGCGCGCTGCCCGCGCCCTGCGGGCGCCGATAGGTGATGGTGCAATCGACTTTGCCGCGGCGCAGTTGACGCGTGAGACGCGCGCGCAGCTCCCCTTCGGTCGCACGCAGCTCGTCCGGCAGGCGAAAGCCCGCTTCCAGGAAGCGGTGATTTACGCTGCGCAGCTCACACACGAGCGTGCCCCACTCTGCGCTGGTTTCCCGGCGCGCGAAGCCGGTCATGCTCGCGATCATGTACCGTTGATCCGCCTGGCAGGTCCCGCGAAGATGAGGCGGCGCGCGGGGGTGCGCGCGCTTAAGTCGCCTCGCTACGCCCGTTCACCGCACAGGTGATATAAAGCATCGATAAGTCTAACAGATGCATGGAATTCTTCTTGCGGGTCGAATACGCGGACATCAGCCTGCTCGGCGGGCGCGAGGAGAACCAGGACCGGGTGGTGGCCGCCGTGGCGGAGCAGGCCGCCCTGCTGCTGGTGGTCGACGGCATGGGCGGGCACGCCCACGGCGCACGCGCGGCCCAGGTCACGCAGCAGGTGGTGGTGGAAGCCTTCTGGCACGCGCCGCAACCGCTGTTCGATCCGCTGGGCTTTCTACACCTGACGCTCGGGCGCGCGCATGAGGAGGTGGTGAAGCTCGGCGTGCAGCTGCCGCTCGAGCAGCGGCCGCGCGCCACCTGTGCCGTGTGCCTCATCCAGCAGCACGCCAGCTGGTGGGCGCACGTCGGCGACAGCCGCCTGTACCACGTGCGGCACGGCGCGCTGCTGGCGCGCAGCCGCGACCACAGTCACGTGGAGCTGCTGCTGCGCGAGGGGCTGATCAGCGCCGAGCAGGCGCAGAACCACCCGATGCGCAACTTCGTCGAATGTTGCCTCGGCGGGGACCCGATCCTGCCGGACATGTCGCTGACGCGGCGCCGCCCGCTCGAGCCGAACGACGTGCTGCTGGCGTGCACCGACGGGCTGTGGGGCCCGCTCACCGACACCGAGATCGCCGCCGAGCTCGGCACACCCGGCGAGCTGCGCGCGAAGCTGCTCGAGCTCGGCACGCGCGCCGTGCAGCGCGCCGGCGGTGGCAGCGACAACACTTCCGCGACCGCGCTGCGCTGGCTCGGCGATTAGGAACGCACTCATGACCAGACCCTCCGGACGCGCCCCAGATGAGCTGCGGCGCGTAAGCTTCATGCGCCGTCACGCCAGGCACGCCGAAGGCTCGGTGCTGGTGGAGTTCGGCGACACGCAGGTGCTGTGCACCGCCAGCGTCGAGGACACGGTGCCGCCGTTCCTGCGCGGCAAGGGCCAGGGCTGGATCACCGCCGAGTACGGCATGCTGCCGCGCGCCACGCATACGCGCACGGTGCGCGAGGCGGCCCGCGGCAAGCAGAGCGGGCGCACCCAGGAGATCCAGCGCCTGATTGGCCGATCGTTGCGCGCGGTCACGGACATGAAGGCGCTTGGTGAGCGGACCATCACCATCGATTGCGACGTGCTGCAGGCCGATGGCGGTACGCGGACTGCATCGATTACGGGCGGATATGTTGCTTTGG
>JBGPKC010000127.1:0-4226 GCA_041485725.1 Steroidobacteraceae bacterium | reverse complement strand
CTACTGCGCCGGCTGGCGCTGAACGTCGCTATTCCCCGACCTTGAGCACCACGCGAAAGCGCGCTTTGCCGCTCATCATTCGCTCGTACGCCGCCTGGGCCTGCTCGAGCGGATAGATCTCGTTGGTCGAGACGACACGGTTGCGTTGGCTGAAACGCAGCGTGTCCTCCGAGTCCACGGCCGTCCCCGAGTACCAGCCCTTGACGGCGGCGCGCTTGCCGAGCAGTTCGAGCGAGTTGACGGTGAGGGCGCCAACCGCGCCAATAACCATCATCGTTCCATTCACACCCAGTCCGCCGACTATCCCCTGCATGGACTCGGCGCTCGTGACCGTGGCGATGATCGCCGTGGCGCCACCGAGTGCCTGCAGTGCCCCCGCGGGGTCGCTGCGCTCGGCGTCGATATAGTCCTGCGCACCCAGCGAACGCGCCAACGGCTCTTTCTCCCGACCGCGATTGACCGCCACGGTACGGAAACCCTGGCGCGCGGCAAATTGAATGGCCAGATGGCCCAGTCCGCCCACGCCATGAACGGCAACCAGATCCCCGGGACGCGCACCGCAGTGCCTGAGCGCATTGAATGTCGTGATCCCGGCGCACAGCAAAGGCGCCGATTCGACGGAATCCATCTCCTCGGGTACGCGTGCCAGAGCTGAACCGCGCGCCAGCATGTGCGTGGCATAGCCCCCGTCGCGCGTGATGCCGGTCGCTCCCTGAACGTTCTCGCACGCGAACGCGTTGCCGTGCCGACAGCGGCCGCAGTGACCGCAGGCACCGCTGTGCCAGCCGACCCCGACACGCGTGCCGACCTGCCAACCATCGATATCCGCACCGATCGCATCGATAGCCCCGATCACCTCGTGCCCCGGAATGCGCGGGTACACGAGTCCCGGCATATGGCCCTGCACGACCATCGAGTCGCTGTGACAGACGCCGCAGGCGTGCACGCGAATTCGAACCTCGTGACGCCCGGGCTCGGGCACCGCGCGCTCCTCCACGCGGAATCGACTGCCCGGCTGTGCAATGACCATCGCGCGCATTCCTGGCATGGCTCTCTCCTCGGCTGCTGAGGGTCGAGCTTTGCGCTTCGAGGCCGGCCGGTCAAGCAGACCGCATGCTGGGCCGTGCTGACACCTGCCGGCCACGAATCTGTCACAACCGAGTGATAGCTTCCCGGCGCGGCCCACGGATCTGCCTGTTAACAACCGCCGCCAACGCTGGAGGTCTTACCCGATGAGACTCAATAGACTCGCGGCCGTGATGGCGCTCGCGGTATCGCTGTCCGCGATCACGGCGCAAGCGCACGCAGAGGGGCTGGAAGACCCAACAGAGCGCGTCCTGCTGATCAGCGTGGACGGACTGCACGCGCTCGACGTGGCGCGCTACCTCGACAGCCACCCGTATTCGACCCTGAAGCAACTGGCGGGGCACGGCATCACCTATAGCAACGCCCGCACGCCGGCGAATTCGGACTCCTTTCCGGGTCTGCTGGCGCTGGTGACCGGCGGCTCGCCCGTCACGGGCGGGCTCTTCTATGACGTGAGCTACGACCGCAGCTACTTCGCGAACGGCGACTCGACGTGCTCGGGCATCGTCAACGACCCCGCGCCGGGGGCCAGCCACACTGCCGGCAGGGGCAGCGCGATCGCTTTCGACGAGTCGATCGACCTCTATGGGACGGACCCTGTGACCGGCCTGCCGTTGTCAAGGGACGTGATCAATCCAAATTCCCTGCCGTACCAGATCGATTCGAACAAGCAGTGCGTGCCGGTCTATCCGCACAATGCGCTCAAGACGAACACGATCTTTGAAGTCGTCAAGCGGCATGGCGGCGTGACCGCGTGGGCAGACAAACATCCCGCCTATGAGCTGGTTCGCGGTCCATCAGGCGCCGGCCTGGATGACCTCTATACCCCGGAGGTTACCAACGTCGGCGGCCTCGACAACACCGTCAGCGTGATCTGCACGCATGAGAACGACCACCTCAAGACGGTCGCTATCATCAACCAGATCCATGAGCTCACCCACGACGGCCAGCCGGCGCGGGGTGTCCCGAAGGTGTTTGGCACGGACTACCAGGCTGTCAGCGTCGGCCAGAAACTCTCCCACGACACACCGGATCGCTCCTGCATCAACTCCTCGACCGCCGCCGATGCCGCGCGCCTGTCCGGTCAACCCGGCGGATACCTCGACGGCTCCGGTACGCCGACCGAGGTGCTGAGTTACGCCCTGGACGCCGTTGACGCCGATCTGGGGCTCATCGTCGAGGCGCTGAGGCAGCAGAACCTTTACGAGTCGACCCTGATCATCATCACCGCCAAGCACGGCCAGTCGCCCATCAACCCGCTCAAGATCAACAAGCCCGGCCATTTCGCCGATCTCGTGGCCGGCCTGACCGCGGCCAGCAGCGCTGAAACGGCCGCAAAGAAGGCGTTGAACGTCGCCAATAACTGCGGCAGCGGTCCTTGCGGCTTCGCGCAGGACGACGACATCGCGTTGATCTGGCTGCAGGACCAGACGCAGACCGCGAACGTGGCCGCGCTGATCAACAACCACGCCCAGGAACTGTTCGTCGACGAAGTCATGGCCGGCGATGAAATCAAACTGAAGTTCAACGACCCCATGCACGACAATCGCACACCGGACATCATTGTCCAGCCGCAGTACGGTACCGTGTATACCGGTTCGACCAGGAAGAACGCCGAGCACGGCGGCTTCAGCTTCGGCGACACCAATGTTGGACTGATCGTCTCGAACCCGCGCCTGCGGGCGCAGACTATCAAGACTCTGGTGCTGAGCTCTCAGGTTGCACCGACCATCCTCTGGTCCCTAGGGATCGAGCCAAAAGAACTGAGGTCGGTGCACGTCGAAGGCACCAGGGTCCTCCCGGGCCTTTGATCTCGGCTCGTTGCCTCAGGATGGAGCGGGCGATGGGAATCGAACCCACGTTAGCAGCTTGGGAAGCTGCAGTTCTACCATTGAACTACACCCGCTGAGGACTCTGATTCTACGATGCCGGCGCGTACCTCGGTAGAGGGCTCGCACCGGCGCGCCGCAAATGGGCTTGCGTGCACGCACGGGCATTCGAGGCTATAAGGGAGCCTCTGCACTCAACTGCTGGTCTTGTGTGTATCTCGAGAAGTGGTACGGCGATGTCGTCGATCAACGCTCGGTCCACGTTCACTATCGCGCCAATCTGAGGATCGGACCGCTGGTCGTCGGTTACGCGGGGAGCCTCGCGTCCGAGGGACGCACGCACTGCCGCTTCGTGCCTGGCGGCATCCCGCTGCCACAGCTCGCGAGCGGCAGCGTCGAGTGGCCTGCGTTCGGTCAGCACGCGGCGCTGACATTTGGCAAGAGCGCATCGCGGGAGCGGCGGCTGTGGCAGCAGCGCACTCGGCTCCTCACCTGGAACCCGCTCGTGCTCAATGGCCCGGTAACAGGCGCGGGCGTGTCGGGCGCGGCGCGCGGCTACGCGGAGCGGCTGACACTCAATTGTGGCCCGTGGCGCCTCGGCCTCGAGCGCCTCTGCTGGGGGCGCTATTGCGGGACGCAGCACAGCCTGACGTGGATCCGGTGGTTTGGTCGCCACCCGTTACGGCTCGCGCTCTTGAACGGGGAGCCCGTGCCGCTTGAGGACGTGAGCCGGGAGCGGATCGAGTGCGCCGGCGCGACGCTGCGCATCGGCGCGCGGCAGCTGCTCGTGCACGAAGCCATGGACGAGGGGGCGCTGCGGGGGCTGGCGCTACCCCGGCGGTTGCCGGCAATGCGCTTCTTCAAGGGGATCGAGACCAAGTGGTTTGCACCCGCCGAGCTCGACATCGGCGGGCGCGCCGCCGATGACGGCCACGCCGTTCTTGAGGAAGTCGCGTGGAGCTAAACGCATTGCTCGGCAGGCTCGCATATGGGGCGGTCTTCTGTGCGCTCGGGCCCGCGCTCCTCGCCGCACTCGCGATCCGACTGGATGACTCCGGCATGGGATTCTGGCCGCAGCCTTTTCCCGGCTGGGCCGGCGCTGCGGCGATCGCGGTGGCGGCGGCACTTATGGCGGCGTCGATTTGGGCGCTGTGGCACGACGGGCAGGGCCTGCCGATGAACGCCTACCCGCCGAGATACTTCGTGACGAGCTCGACTTACGCGCTGTTCGCCCACCCTATTTACGTCGCGTTCGTGCTCGCAGTGGTGGGCGCCTCGGCACTCGCGAACTCTGCGGCGGGAGTGTGGCTG
>JBGPKC010000126.1:0-4308 GCA_041485725.1 Steroidobacteraceae bacterium | reverse complement strand
CTCGTGTACCGCACGCTCGGGGAGCTCATGGGTCGCGAGATACACGCCCTGTCGATCGAGGCACTGACGCCCGAAGAGTCCGCGCAGAGCTAGCATGGACAAGCTGCAGATCCAGGGTGGCGTACCCCTTGAAGGCGAAGTGCGCATCTCCGGCGCCAAGAATGCCACGCTGCCGATCCTCGCCGCCGCGCTGCTCGCGGAGGATCCGGTGGTGGTCGCGAACGTGCCGCATCTGAAGGACGTTACCACCACGGTGGAGCTGCTCGGCAGGATGGGCGCGACCGTCACCATCGACGAGCGCATGCGCATCGAGGTGGACGGCTCCACCGTGCGCGAGTGCTTCGCGCCCTACGACCTCGTGAAGACCATGCGCGCCTCCATCCTGGTGCTGGGACCGCTGGTGGCGCGCTACGGGCGCGCTGACGTGTCGTTGCCCGGGGGCTGCGCGATCGGCGCACGCCCGGTGAACATCCACGTCGCGGGGCTGCAGGCGATGGGCGCCGATATCACCATCGAGGGCGGCTACATCCGCGCCCGCGCCGCACGCTTGAAGGGGACGCGGCTGGTGCTCGACACCGTGACCGTCACCGGCACCGAGAATCTGATGATGGCGGCGACGCTCGCCGACGGTGAAACGATCATCGAGAACGCCGCGCGCGAGCCCGAGGTCGTGGACCTCGCCAACTTTCTGATCGCGATGGGCGCCAACATCCGCGGCGCGGGCACCGACAAGATCGTCGTGCAGGGTGTGCAACGGCTGCGCGGCACGACTTACGAGGTGCTGCCGGATCGCATCGAGAGCGGCACCTATCTGGTCGCGGGTGCGATCACCCGCGGTCACGTGCGCATCAAGAACACGCGCCCCGAGCACCTGGATGCGGTGCTGGCCAAGCTCGAGGAGGCGGGCGCGAAAGTGGGTGTGGGCGAGAACTGGGTCGAGGTGGACATGCGCGGGCGGACATTGAAAGCGGTCGATGTGCGCACCGCCCCGTACCCCGCGTTTCCGACTGACATGCAGGCGCAGTTCGCCGCCCTGAACACGGTAGCCTCCGGTGTCGGCACCATCACCGAGACGATCTTCGAGAACCGCTTCATGCACATGCTGGAGATGCGGCGCCTGGGAGCGGAGATTCGCCTGGAAGGCAACACCGCCATCATTCACGGCGTGAGCAAGCTCACCGCGGCGCCGGTGATGGCGACCGATCTGCGCGCCTCGGCGAGCCTGGTGCTGGCGGGACTGGTCGCCGAGGGGCGTACCGACGTCGAGCGCATTTACCACATCGATCGCGGCTACGAAGCGATCGAAGAGAAGCTGGCGCAGCTCGGAGCGCAGATCCGGCGGGTGCCAAACTAACGCACGGACCTTCAGGAGTCAGGCGATGCGGATCGGGATGATCGGGCTCGGGCGCATGGGCGCCAACATGGTGCGGCGCCTGCTGCAGGGTGGCCACGAGTGCGTGGCTTACGATCCGAAGGCCGAGGCCGTGCAGGCGGTGTCGGCGTACGGTGCGCAGGCGGCGCGTTCGGCGCAGGAGCTGGTGCGGCTGCTCTCGCCGCCACGGGCGGTGTGGATCATGGTGCCGGCGGCGATCGTGGATGCGGTAATCGCGCAGCTGCGCCCGCTGCTGGGCGCGGGCGACGTCCTCATCGACGGGGGCAATTCCAACTATCATGATGACATCCGCCGCGCCGAAGAGCTCAAGGCGGCGGGCATTCGCTACCTCGACGTCGGCACCAGCGGCGGGGTGCTCGGGTTCGAGCAAGGCTACTGCCTGATGATCGGTGGCGACACCGAGGCGGTCGCGCTGCTCGCGCCGGTACTGGCGACGCTCGCGCCGGGCGGCAGGATGCCGTCCGCCGCCGGCGGCACGGCTGCGGGTGCTGCGGCAGCCAGCCTGGGCTATCTGCATTGCGGCCCGCATGGCGCGGGCCACTTCGTGAAAATGGTCCACAACGGCATCGAGTACGGACTGATGGCCGCGTACGCGGAAGGCCTGAATGTTCTGGCCCATGCGGATGCAGGTCTGCGAACGGCGGCGGCGGATGCCGAGACCGCGCCGCTTGCGAACCCGCGCTTCTTTCAGTACCGGCTCGACCTTGCCGCGATCGCCGAACTCTGGCGCCACGGCAGCATCATTTCCTCGCGTCTGCTGGATCTCACCGCGGCCGCCCTGGCGCAGGACGGGAAACTCGCCGGGTTCGGGGGGCGCGTGGCGGACTCGGGCGAAGGACGCTGGACCGTGGAGGCGGCGATCGAAACAGGTGTGCCCGCCCCGGTGCTGAGCGCGGCATTGTATTCGCGCTTCGAGTCGCGCGGGCAGGCGGCCTTCGCCAACAAAGTGCTGTCCGCGATGCGCCTGGGGTTCGGAGGTCACGTCGAGGGGAACCATGGAACGCCGTGACTGTGATGCCGTCGTCCTGTTCGGGGCCAGCGGCGATCTGTGCTATCGCAAGATCTATCCGGCGCTCTATCAGCTTGTCCGCCGCGGCCTGCTGAGCGTGCCGGTGATCGGCGTCGCGCGCCAGGGCTGGAAAGCCATGCAGCTCGCGGCGCGCGTGCGCGAGAGCGTGAAGGCCTTCGTGCCGGCAGCGGACGAGGCGGTGGTGGCGCGCCTCACCGGGCTGCTGCGCTACGTCGATGGCGATTACAACGAGCGCGCCACCTTCAATGCGCTGCGCCAGGCGCTCGGCAACGCGCAGCGGCCACTGCACTATCTCGCCATACCGGCCAGCATGTTCCCGGTGGTGATCGAGCACCTGAGCGCCTCCGGCGGCGCGCAGGGCGCGCGCGTGGTGGTCGAGAAGCCCTTCGGGCACGACCTTGCTTCGGCGCGCGCGCTCAACCAGACGCTGCACGCACATTTTCCGGAAGCCAGCATCTTTCGCATCGATCATTACCTCGGCAAGGAAGCGGTGCAGAACATTCTGTACTTCCGCTTCGCCAACTCCTTTCTCGAACCGGTGTGGAACCGCAACTTCGTCGCCAGCGTGCAGATCACCATGGCCGAGGCGATCGGGGTCGCCGGGCGTGGCCGCTTCTACGAGGAAACCGGCGCGGTCCGCGACGTCATCCAGAACCATCTGCTGCAGATCGTGGCGCTCCTCACCATGGAGCCGCCGGTCAACACCGAGGGTGAAGCGCTGCGCGATGAGAAGGTGAAAGTGCTGAAAGCGGTGCGTCCGGCAACGCCCGCGCAACTGATGCGCGGACAGTTCACCGGGTACCGCAGGGAGCCGGGCGTGGCCGCCGACTCGCAGGTGGAGACTTACGCCGCGCTCGCCCTGGCTATCGACTCGTGGCGCTGGAGCGGCGTGCCGTTCTACCTGCGCGCCGGCAAGTGCCTGCCGGTGACGGCTACCGAAGTGGTGGTGGAACTGCGCCCGCCACCCGCCAACGTCTTCGGCGACCTGGGTCCCGAGCAGCCGAACCACGTGCGCTTCCGCGTCGGCCCCGATGTCGCGATCGCGCTCGGCGCCCACACCAAGAAGCCCGGACCCGTCATGACCGGGCGCGACGTGGAGCTGTTCGTCGCGCAGCAGCAGTGTGAGGACATGGATGCCTACGGAATCCTCATCAGCGCCGCGCTCATCGGCGACGCCGCGCACTTCGCGCGCGAGGACGAGGTGGAGGCCGCCTGGGCGATCGTGGATCCGGTGCTCAACGCGAGCACACCACCGCTCGAGTACCTGCCGGGCAGCTGGGGGCCGCCGCACGCGGAGCAGCTGCTCAAGGGTCCGTGCGGCTGGCATAACCCGGGCGCAAAGGCGCAGGACTGGACGCGCTCGTGCGCGCCCCCCGCGGCCTCATGATGGGCAGCGCGCCGGCACCCTCGGCGCGCTAGCGGGTACGCGCCGCCGGCTCCGCGCTCGCAAGCTCGCCGAGCGCGTCTTTCAAGGGACCCAGCCACGGCTCGAAGTTGCGCCACTGGTCGATGCCCTCGGCGTACAGGGGCCGGCGCACCTGCTCGGAACTGGCGGTCTGCACCACGCGCCGGGTCTCGTGGAAACGCAGGCATTGCTCCTCGAACGGCAGACCGCAGTACTCGAGCAGCCGGCGTACCTCGCCCTCGAGATCCGCGACCAGATCCTCGTAGCCCACGCGGTGAATGCGTCCGGGCAGCACGGCGTCAAAGTGCGCCATGAGGCGCGCGTAGTCGCGGTAATAGCGGCCGATATCCTCGAGGCTGTAGCTGAACCACAAGCCCGTCTGGAAATGCTGCTTGAAGTTGGAAAAGCAGCAAGCGAGCGGTGAGCGCCGCGCATCGATGATGCGCGCGTTCGGCAGCATCAGGTGGATGAGCCCGAGGT
>JBGPKC010000125.1:0-4402 GCA_041485725.1 Steroidobacteraceae bacterium | reverse complement strand
CTGAAACCGGACCTGCCTGCGCAGCCACCGACGACGGCAGGCATCATCGCGAGCCTCGCGGGACAGGATCTCAAGGGCCGGCGTGTGGGCGTGCAACTGTACGGCACGGAGCCGAACCGCCCGCTCATGGAGTTTCTCGAGCGCGCCGGCGCGACCGTGCTCACCGTCGCACCCTATGTATATGCCGACGGCGCCGACGATGCGGCGGTGCGCGCCCTGCTGGCGCGCCTCAGCGCCGGCGAGGTGGATGCGATCGCCTTTACCAGTACACCGCAGGTCGAGCGGCTGTTCGCGGTCGCGCCCGCCGCGATGGTCAGCGCGGCGCTCGCTCACACGCTGGTGGCCGCGGTCGGCCCGGTGGTAGCCGAGGCGCTCGGCCGGCATGGCATCAAGGCGCGCCTCATGCCGGAAGAGTCTTTTTTTCTGAAGCCGCTGACGACGGCGCTGGAGGAGGCGCTGCGATGAGCACGGAACCGCGGGCGGAGCTGACGCTGCGTGGGTTGATCCTGGGTGTACTGATCACCGTGGTGTTCACCGCGGCCAATGTCTACTTCGGGCTCAAGGCCGGGCTGACCTTCGCCACCTCGATACCGGCCGCCGTGATCTCCATGGCCGTCCTGCGCACCATGCGCCGTGGGACGATCCAGGAGAACAACATCGTGCAAACGGTCGCATCCGCCGCCGGCACGCTCTCCTCCATCATCTTTGTGCTGCCCGGTATGGTCATCATCGGGTGGTGGACCGGCTTTCCGTACTGGGTCTCGTGTGCCATCTGCGCCTTCGGCGGGATACTCGGCGTGATGTATTCGATTCCGCTACGGCGCGCGCTGGTCACGCAGTCGGATCTGCCCTATCCCGAAGGCGTCGCCTGCGCCGAGGTGCTCAAGGTGGGGAGCGGTGAGCACGGTGCGGGCCTTGAAGAAAGCCGCGCCGGCCTGAGCGCGCTCCTGTGGGGATCGGTGATCTCGGGCTCGTTCTCGCTGATCACGGCGACCCGGGTGTTCGCCAGCGATGTGGCGCGTACCTTCCGCGTCGGTCAGGGTGTCTCGGGCTACGACTTTCTCTTGTCGTTCGCCCTGTTTGGCGTCGGGCATCTGATCGGACTGTGGTGCGGCCTCGCCATGCTGGCGGGCGCGCTCATCGCCTGGGTGTGGGGCGTGCCGCACTTCTCGGCGCTCGCGCCCGCGGCCGCGAACCTCGCCGATTCCGCCGTGGGCGCCCTGGCCCACGACACCTGGAACTACAAGGTACGCTTCGTCGGCGCGGGCACGATCGGCGTGGCGGCGGTGTGGACGCTCGCCAAGCTGGTGAAGCCCGTGGTCGCGGGCCTGCGCTCGGCGATGGTCGCCTCGCGTGCGCGCGCGGCCGGTAACGCGGCAGCGCTGCCGCGGACCGAGCAGGACATTCCGATCGGCCTGGTCGGCCTGGTCTCATTGCTGTGCATGCTGCCGGTGGGTGTCATGCTGGCGCAGTTCGTCACGGGCAACGGGCTAGGGCGTCACCTGGTCTTCCTGGTGGTGAGCGGCGTGCTCTACATCGCGATCATGAGCGCGCTCGTGTCCGCGGTGTGCGGGTACATGGCCGGGCTGATTGGATCCTCGAACAGTCCGCTCTCGGGCATCGGCATCCTGGCCGTCATCGGCTACGCCTTGATTCTGGTGTTCGGTCTGCACATCGACCCCTCGGCCGACATCGGCAAAGCCCTGGTCGCCTACGCGCTGTTCGTAACGGCGGTGGTCTTCACGGCCGCGGCGATCGCCAACAATAACCTGCAGGATCTGAAGACCGGGCAGCTGGTGGATGCCACGCCGTGGAAGCAGCAGGTGGCGCTGGTGATCGGCGTGATCGCGGGAGCGGCGATCATTCCGCCCATTCTCGATATTCTGAATCGGGGCTACGGCTTCGCCGGAGCGCCGGGACCGCATCACGAGCATCCGCTGCCGGCGCCCCAGGCGGGCCTGATATCGGCCCTGGCCCAGGGGGTCATCCAGAACAACGTGGACTGGAGCCTGATCGAGACCGGGGGCCTGATCGGAGTGGTGGTCATCGCCGTCGACGCACTGCTGCGCAGGTTGAAGCCGGGGGCGTATCTGCCGCCGCTCGCGGTGGGACTCGGCATCTATCTGCCGACGCAGAGCACGCTCATGGTGGTGGTGGGCGCGGTGGCCGGCCACATCTTCGACCGCCGCGCGGAAGCGCGCGCGAAGCCCGAGGCCACCAAACAACTGGGCGTGCTGCTGGCCTCGGGCATGATCGTCGGTGAAGGGCTGATCGGAGTGCTGGTGGCCGCGCTGGTCGCGTTTTCGGGCCGGGATTTTCCCCTCTCGATCGTGGGCGATTCCTTCGCCAACAGCGGCGCCGTTTGGCTCGGCGGCATCGCCTTCGCGCTGGTGATCTACGCTCTCTACCGCCGGGTGGGTCGGGCACTCGTCGGCTAGCCAGCCGCGTTTCCCTTACCGGCGCGCGAAGCGTTCGATCCCGCGATGCCCGATGAGCGCGGAGCCGATCCAGCCGGTCAGCCACACGATGATCGCGGTCAGCAGCGCCGCCCTGAACCCCGCGAGGTGAAAGCCCGGCACGATCGCCGCGACCAGCGCGACCATCGCGGCGTTCAGGACCAGCAGGAACAGTCCCAGCGTGAGAATGGTGATCGGCAGCGTCAGAATGAACGCGATCGGACGGACGACGGCGTTCACCGCGCCGAGCAGCACTGCGGCCAGCAGCAGCGTGCCGGGACCGCGGATGTGCACCCCTGTGACCCACACGGTCGCGAGCCATAGTCCGATCGCGCTGATCAGGGCGCGCAGCAGGAATCCTGTCATGGAGTGGCTCCGGGTCCGGCTTGACTCTCGAGCAGCACCTTGAGCCGGGTCATGGCCTGCTGCCAGCCGGTGCGCAGCCGCCGGTACTGGGTATCCCATTCCGGTGTCGCCGGTACACCCGAGCCCAGCAGCCTCACGATGGTTCCGCCGGGCACCACTTCAAGAATGAAGTCATCGATGATCACGCTGTCGGCGGGGGGCAGTCCGGGCGAGCGCAGGTAGATCAGACGCAGCCGCCTGCCGGGCTCGAACACATCGATGTGCGCCTCGAGCTCGGTGACCCGGTCGACGCTGGCGCGGAACAGGCCCCCCTTGCGGGCGCTTATTTCCGCATCCGGCGAACACCAGCGGCCGAGCTGCTCGGCTTCAGTGAGGGCTCCCCACACCTGTTGGGCCCCGGCGCGGATGTCGACCCGGTGCGCGTAGCCTCGCTCCCTGTCGCTCATGAGGGCATTGTGCCATTCTGCCCGAAAAGCCGGAGGTTTCATGCCGCTCGTTCACCTGGTGATTGCCCTCGCCCTGGTCGAGTTCTTCCTGTTTGGCGTGGCCGTGTCCAGGGCGCGCGCCCGCTACAAAATCCCCGCGCCGGCCACGACCGGCAACGAAGTGTTCGAGCGCTATTTCCGGGTTCAGATGAATACGCTCGAGCAGCTGGTCATTTTCGTGCCGTCGGTGCTGCTGTTCGCGCGCTACGTCAACGTGTACGTGGCGGCGGCTCTGGGCGTCGTGTTCCTCATCGGCCGGGCGCTGTATTTCCAGGGCTACGTGAAGGCGCCGCAGGCGCGTCACATCGGGTTCATCCTGACCGCCGTTCCGAACTTGGCGCTGCTGATCGGCGCGATCATCGGCGCCATCGTCGCGCTCAGCGCGCGCAGCTGAAGTCCCCGCCGCGGTACGGCCGCATCACTCGGCGGGCGCGCGGCGGCGCCAGAGGGCGCCCGCCAGTGGCACCAGCGACACGGCGACGATGAGCAGCGTGACCAGTCCGAAGTGCTGTCTCACGAACGGAATGTTGCCGAACAGGTAGCCGCCCCAGACAAACACCAGCACCCACGCGAAACCCCCTGCGAGGTTGTACGCCAGGAAGCGCGCGTACGGCATGCGCCCGACGCCCGCCACGAACGGCGCGCAGGTGCGGATGATGGGCACGAAGCGCGAAACCAGGATCGCCATGGCGCCATGGCGGCGGAAAAACTCCTCGGTACGCCTCAGGTATTGCACCTTGAGCAGGCGGTAACGGCCGCTGAAGGCCGGGGGACCGATGGCGCGCCCGATGCTGTAGTTCACGGTGTTGCCGAGCACGGCCGCGACCCCGAGCGTCACGCTCGCGAGCGGCGCCTGCAGGGTGCCGGTGCGATCCACCGCCGCCAGCGCGCCCACCGCGAACAGCAGCGAGTCCCCGGGCAAAAAGGGTGTTACGACCAGACCGGTCTCCGCGAAGATCACCGCGAACAGGATCGGATAGATCCACAGCTCATAGCGGGTCAGCAACTCGAGCAGATGCCGATCCAGATGCAGGACCACGTCGATGACCCACGCCAGCATGGCCGTGAGGATATCGGGAAGCGCGCGCCGGCGGT
>JBGPKC010000124.1:0-4622 GCA_041485725.1 Steroidobacteraceae bacterium | reverse complement strand
GTCGTGGCCGCCGCCCAGCCCCGCACCACGGTGCCGGCCGACGGCGTCGATCTCATCGATGAAGATGATGCAGGGAGCGTGCTTCTTCGCCTGCTCGAACATGTCGCGCACGCGCGAGGCGCCGACGCCGACGAACATCTCGACAAAGTCGGAGCCGGAGATGGTGAAGAAAGGCACCTTGGCCTCACCGGCAATGGCGCGTGCCAGCAGCGTCTTGCCGGTTCCCGGCGAGCCCACCATCAGCACGCCCTTGGGAATCTTGCCGCCGAGCTTCTGGAACTTGCCCGGATCCTTGAGGAAGTCGACGATCTCGCCGACTTCCTGCTTCGCTTCCTCGACCCCCGCGACGTCGGCGAAGGTCACGTTCACCTGATCCTCGCCGAGGAGGCGCGCGCGGCTCTTGCCGAAGGACATGGCTCCGCGGCCGCCGGATGCGCCCTGCATCTGCCGCAGCATGTACAGGAACACCAATATCAGAAGCAGCGCCGGCGCCATCTGCAGCAGCAGCTGCCCGATGAAATTCGGCTGCTTGGGCTCGCGCGACTCGATCTGCACGCCGGACTTCAGCAGCGTGCCGAGGAGCGCGGTGTAGTCGGTCTCGGGGTTACGGGTCTTGAAGGTCGACTTGTCCTTGTGCTCCCCGTAGATCATCTCGCCCTGCATGATCACCGACTGGACGCGATTGTTCTTCACGTCCTCGACGAAGGCGGAGTACGGGATGTCCTGGGGCTGGCCGCTGGTCGGCATGTAGCGGCTGAACACCAGCAGCAGCACGATCACGATCACGACCCAGAGCAGGATGTTCTTTGTCAAATCGTTCAAAGGCTTCCGTCCTTTTACGCGCGCGGCCTTCTGGCTCAAAAACAACCTACACCAAGCGAAACTGCATGGCCAGCAAATACATCTCGGGGCTGCGGGACCGGGACGCCACGGGTTTCACCACCCTCACACGGGCGAACCTGCCGCGTGCGGACTGCACCAGCTCGCGGAAGCCCGCCCCCTGGAACACCTTGATCAGGGCGCCACCGCCCGGCTTCAAGATGCGCCCGGACATCTCGAGCGCCAGCTCCGCCAGGTACGCGGATCGCGGCTGATCGATGACGTCGACCCCGCTCAAGTTTGGCGCCATGTCCGAAAGAACGATGTCGACCTGCCGTCCCGGCAGGAGCCTGAGGAGCTCATTGAGAACCTCCTCCTCGCGCAGGTCGCCCTGCACAAACTCGACCCCGCGAAGCTCGGGCATGGCGAGCATGTCCGTGGCGACGACCCGGCCGTTGCGCCCCACCCGCCCGCGGGCGTACTGACTCCACGCCCCCGGGGCGGCTCCCAGATCAAGGCAGGTCTGTCCGGGCTTCAGCAGCCGCTCGCGGCGGTCGATTTCCTCGAGCTTGAACACCGCGCGCGAGCGCCAGCCCTCGCTCTGGGCCCGTTGCACGAACGGATCGGAGAAGTGCTCCTTCAGCCACCTGTCGCTGCTCTTGGAACGCCGGCTCATCGATTTAGTTGGCCTGTGCGCGGCATAAGTTCCTCATACACAATGTGCCGATGGAAAAGTCCGCGCACGCCATCGGCGCTGCGGCCGCTCCCGAGCTCTCCGAGCGCCAGCGCAGACATCTGCGCGCTCTGGCGCATGCCCTGAGCCCGGTGATCCGTCTCGGCAGTGCCGGACTCACGGCGGCGGTCGCACGCGAGACCGAGCGCGCCCTGCGTGACCACGAACTCATCAAGGTGAAAGCTCCCGGCGGTGACCGCGCAGCGCGGGATGAAGTGTTCATCGCCCTCGCGCACCACACCGGCAGCACTCTCGTACAGCGCATCGGCAACGTCGCGGTACTTTACCGCCCGCGGCCCGAACTGCCCGGCATACTCATCCCCGACGCCTGAGCGCACCGAAGTGGGCTGGCAGCGAGCCGGTGCGCGCTATTCGAAGCGTACCGCGACGATCTCGTAGGAACGGGTACCCCCGGGGGCGGCCACGTCCACGACCTCGCCCTGGCGCTTGCCCACCAGGGCGCGCGCAATGGGCGAGGTCACCGAGATGCGCCCGGCGCGGATATCCGCCTCATCCTCGCCGACCACCTGGTACGCCACCCGCGTGCCGTCCGCCTGGTCTTCCAGCTCCACCAGCGCACCGAAGACCACCTTGCCGGTATTGGTGAGCTTGCCGGGTTCGATAACCTCGGCGTTGGCGAGCTTGTGCTCGATATCCTTGATGCGGCCCTCGATGAATCCCTGCTGCTCGCGCGCGGCGTGATACTCGGCGTTCTCGGACAAGTCCCCGTGCCCGCGGGCCTCGGCGATCGCCTTGATGACGCTCGGCCGGCTTTCCGACTTCAGCCGCTTGAGCTCGGCGCGCAGCGCCGCGGCGCCGCGCAGCGTCATGGGAGTGCGCTTCATGCCCTTAACGCCTCGTTGTGCAGATCCTGCAAGCGGTTCACTTCGACTTCGTCGAGGTGATCGAGCGCCTCGCAGGTCGCGAGCCCCGCCGCGAGTGTCGTGTAATAGGTGACGCGGCGGTGCACGGCCTCACGGCGAATCGAGTTCGATTCGCGGATCGCCTGCTTGCCTTCGGTCGTGTTGACGATGAGATCGATTTCGTCGTTCTTGATCATGTCGACGATGTGCGGTCGCCCTTCGCGCACCTTGTTCACGCGGCGGCAGGCGACGCCGGCCTCGCTGAGCGCGCGCGCGGTGCCCTCGGTCGCCAGCAGCTCGAAACCGCGCTCGATGAGCTTGCGGGCCAGCATCACCGCGGGGCCCTTGTCACGGTCGCGCACGCTGATGAAGCACACACCGTGGCGCGGCAGCACCACCCCCGAGGCGGTCTGTGCCTTGGCATACGCCTCACCGAAAGTGCGCCCGGTGCCCATGACTTCACCGGTCGACTTCATTTCCGGACCCAGGATCGGGTCGGCTTCGGGGAACTTGGTGAACGGGAACACCGCCTCCTTCACCGAGAAGTACGCGGGCACGCGCTCCACGGCTCCCACCAGCTGCCTGAGCTTGCGCCCGGTCATCACCCGCGCCGCGATCTTGGCGAGCGGCAGCCCGGTCGCCTTGGAGACGAATGGCACGGTGCGCGAGGCGCGCGGGTTGACCTCGAGGACGTAGATCACCCCGCTCTGGATCGCAAACTGCACGTTCATGAGCCCCACCACGTTCAGCGCGCGCGCCAGCTTGCGCGTCTGATCGCGCAGGTCGGACTGCATCTGGCGCGTGAGGCTGTTCGGCGGCAGGGAGCAGCCGGAATCACCCGAGTGCACGCCGGCCTGCTCGATGTGCTCCATGATGCCGCCGATCAGCACGTCCTCACCATCGCACACCGCGTCCACGTCCACTTCGATGGCGACGTCGAGGAAGCGATCGAGCAGCACCGGGCTGTCGTTCGAGACCCGCATGGCGTGTGTCATGTAGGCACGCAGGTCGTCCTCGTTGAACACCACCTCCATGGCGCGTCCCCCGAGCACGTACGACGGACGCACCACCAGCGGAAAGCCGACCTCGCGCGCCAGGCGCACCGCCTGGTCCTCGGTGCGCGCCGTGGCGTTCGCCGGCTGCTTGAGCCCGAGATTGCGCACCAGTATCTGGAAGCGCTCGCGGTCCTCGGCGATGTCGATGGAGTCGGGCGAGGTGCCGATAATCGGCGCACCGGCCGCCTCGAGCGCCCGCGACAGCTTGAGCGGCGTCTGGCCGCCGAACTGCACGATGACCCCTTCGGGCTGCTCCTTGGCGAGGATCTCGAGCACGTCCTCGAGGGTGAGGGGCTCGAAGTACAGGCGGTCGGAGGTGTCGTAGTCGGTGGAGACGGTCTCGGGGTTGCAGTTGACCATGATGGTCTCGAAGCCGTCCTCGCGCAGCTGCAGCGCGGCGTGCACGCAGCAATAGTCGAATTCGATGCCCTGGCCGATGCGGTTCGGTCCGCCGCCCAGGATCATGATCTTGCGCTTGGGCGTAGGGTTCGCCTCGCACTCCTCCTCGTAGGTCGAGTAGAGGTAAGCGGTGGAGGTGGCGAACTCCGCCGCGCAGGTGTCGACACGCTTGTACACGGGCACGATGCCGAGCGCGTGACGCTTGTCGCGGATCGCCTTCTCGGGCATGTCCACCAGGCGCGCCAGGCGGCTGTCGGAGAAGCCCTTACGCTTGAGCACCCGCAGGCGCTCGGCGCTGAGCGCCCCGAGACCCTGTTCGCGTACCTGGGCTTCCTGCCTCACCAGCTCCTCGATCTGCGCCAGGAACCACGGATCGATGTGGGTGAGCTCGGCCACGCGCCACACCGGCCAGCCGGCGCGGAACGCATCCGCCACGTACAGCAGACGATCGGCCCCCGGCGCGCGCAGCTCGTGCGCGAGCCGGTCATGGTTCTCGTCGGTGAGCGGCATCGACAGCTGCGGAGTCAGTCCGTCGAGGCCGGTCTCCAGCCCGCGCAGCGCCTTCTGCAGCGATTCCTGGAAGGTGCGGCCGATGGCCATGACCTCGCCCACCGACTTCATCTGGGTCGTGAGCCGGTCATTGGCGGCCGGAAACTTCTCGAACGTGAAGCGCGGAATCTTGGTGACGACGTAGTCGATCGTCGGCTCGTAGCAGGCCGGCGTCTCGCGCGTGATGGCGGGGGAGATCTCGTC
>JBGPKC010000123.1:0-4729 GCA_041485725.1 Steroidobacteraceae bacterium | reverse complement strand
CGTGAAAATGCGCGCCAGCACCACGTACAGGCCTTCCGCCGGCTGCAGGCCGAGGTAGCCGAGCGCCACGAACGACACCGCGAACAGCGCCAGCGCCGTGCGCGAGATCCAGCCGCGATAGCGCATGGACTTCACCGGCGAGCGGTCGAGCCATGGCAGGAACAGGAACGACACCACCGCCAGCAGCATGAGCAGCGCGCCCATGCGCTGATCCGGCACCGCGCGCAGGATCGCGTAGTAAGGCGTGAAGTACCACACCGGCGCGATGTGCTCGGGTGTGGACATGGGATTGGCGGGCTCATAGTTCGCCGCCTCGAGGAACAGGCCGCCGAGAGTCGGTTTGAAGAACACCACCAGCGCGAACAGCAGCAGGAACACCCCCACCCCGACCAGGTCCTTGACCGTGTAGTAGGGGTGGAACGGAATGCCGTCGAGCGGCTTGCCGTCAGGGCCCACCTTCTCCTTGATCTCGATGCCATCGGGATTGTTCGAGCCGCTCTGGTGCAGCGCCACCAAGTGCAGCATCACCAGCAACAGCAGCGCGAGCGGCAGCGCCACGACATGCAGGGCAAAGAAGCGGTTCAGGGTCGCATCGGCAATGCCGTAGTCGCCGCGGATCCACTCCACCACAGGGGTGCCGATCCCGGGGATGGTGCCGAACAGGTTCACGATCACCTGCGCGCCCCAGAACGACATGTTTCCCCACGGCAGCACGTAACCCATGAAGGCCTCGGCCATGAGCGCCAGGTACACCAGCATGCCGATGAGCCACAGCAGCTCGCGCGGCGCCCGGTACGAGCCGTACAGGAACGCCCTGAACATGTGCAGGTAGACGACGATGAAGAACGCGGAGGCGCCGGTGGAATGCAGGTAGCGGATGAGCCATCCGAAGTCCACCTCGCGCATGATGTATTCGACCGAATCGAACGAGGTGAGCTCGCCGGGCTTGTAGAACATGGTGAGGACGATGCCCGTCACGAGCTGCCGAACCAGCACCAGAAGCGCCAGCGACCCGAAGAAGTACCAGAAGTTGAAGTTCTTGGGCGCGTAGTAACCGGTCAGCTGCTCGGCGATGAACGCATCGACCGGCAGGCGCTTGTTGAGCCAGGCCCACAGGCCCTGCTTCGGCGCCGCGCTCCCAGGCAGCCGGGCCGGTGCGCCGGTCGCGGTCTTCACGCTCATCTAGGCGACTCCTTTCTCGTCCGCGCCGATCACCAGCGTGCGCGCGTTCGGATAGGAGTACGGCGGGACCTTCAGGTTCGCCGAGGCCGGCGAGCCCTCGAACACCCGGCCGGCGAGATCGAACCGCGATCCGTGGCACGGGCAGAAGAAGCCGCCCGGCCAGCCTGCGTACAGCTCGCCCGCGCCGAAGCGCTGCTTCGGCAGGCACCCCAGGTGCGTGCAGGTGCCGATCAGCACCAGAAACTCGGCGCTGCGCGAGCGCAGCGGATTGCGGGCATACGGGGGCTGGTCGGACTTGTCGGACTTCGGGTCCTTCAGCAACGCGTCGTGACCGGCGATGCGCGCCACCATGTCGGGGGTGCGGCGTACCACGTAGATCGGGGACTTGCGCCAGATGGTGGTCGTCATCTGGCCCGACTCGAGCTTGGAGAGGTCGAGCTCGGTGGGCGCGCCCTGGGCCCGGGCACGCTCGGAAGGGTTCCACGACTCGATGAACGGCACTGCGGCGAACACCGCGCCGACCGCACCGGTGGCGATCGTCGCCCGAGTGAGGAACTTGCGTCGGCTCAGGTCGACTTCATCGTCGGCGACGACTGCGTGATCCGCCATCCAACCGCTCTCCGTTCGCGTCGCACCGCCGCGCGGACGATCTTGGCGCGCGGCGCGATTTCGTACCTTGCGGGGGGCGGCGCATTATACACAAACGAACACCCCCTTCCGGGCGCGCCGCCGCCGGTGCGCGCGCGAGGGTTTTCCCGGAGTTTAACGATGCTCAAGCGCTTAGGAAGCGCATTGATCTTCGTGGCGGGATCGGTCGTGGGAGGCCTGGCACTCGCCTTCCTGATCATCGCGCTGCGCCCGGATCTGATTCGCGCACCCACCCGCTCCCCGGGTCCGGCGCTGCCGGCGGCGGACCGCACGCTCCCGGCGCCGGAGCGCATCACCTACGCGGCCGCCGTGCAGCGCGCCGCGCCGGCCGTGGTGAACGTCTACACGGCGCGCCTGGTGACCGAGCGGGTGGCGCCCTCGCTCGGGGAGCTGTTCGGGGACTACATGCCGCGCTACCGGCAGCGCATCGAACGCAGCCTGGGCTCCGGAGTGATCGTCGATGAGGGCGGTCACATCGTCACCAATCAGCACGTCATCGCCAACGCCGATTCGATCCGCGTGCAGCTCGCCGACGGCCGGGTGGCGGGCGCGCGCATCGTGGGCCGCGATCCGGACACCGACCTGGCGGTGCTGAAGATCGATCTCACGCCCCTGCCGGTGGCTATCTTCGGGCGCTCCGATCAGCTGCGGGTGGGCGACCTCGTGCTCGCGATTGGTAATCCCATCGGCCTGTCTCAGACGGTCACTCACGGGATCGTGAGCGCGACCAGCCGCCAGCAGCTCGGGATCGCGCCGCTCGAGGACTTCATCCAGACGGATGCACCGATCAACTTCGGCAACTCGGGCGGCGCGCTGGTCGACTCCAGCGGCGCGCTGGTCGGCATCAACACCGCCATCGTCGCCAAGAACATCGGCGTCGAGGGCATCGGCTTCGCCATCCCGGTGAACATGGTGCGCGGCGTGCTGGCGGAAATCATCGCGCACGGCCGGGTGGTCCGTGGCTGGATCGGCATCGTTCCGCAGGACCTCACGGACGAGCAGGCGCAGCAGTGGGGGCTCGCCCAGGCCGCGGTGCTCATCGACAACCTGTACGTGGGCAGCCCGGCTCAGCAGGCGGGATTACAGCCGGGCGACCTGCTGCTCGCCATCGACGGGGTGGCTCCGAGCAGCGCGCAGGACGCGCTCGGGCGCATCGCCGGGCACAAGCCCGGTACCAGCATCGTGCTGCGCGGGCAGCGCGGCCGGCACGTGTTCGAAGTGCGGGCGCAGGTGGGCGAGCGCCCGCGCAGTGGGTAGCAAATCCATGACCACACTGACCACGCGCCGCTTCCCCTCGCGCGCTGCGCTCGATGCGGCCCTCGCGCAGCGCCTCGGGCAGGCCCTGTGCGCGAACGGCGCCTCGGCCATCATGCTCGCGGGCGGCACCACGCCGCTGCCGGCGTATCGGGCACTCGCCCGAGGTCCCCTGCCTCATGATCGGCTGCATATCCTGTTCTCGGACGAGCGCTATGTGCCGTCCGACTCGGACGCCAGCAACTATCACCAGTCGCGCCCGCTACTGGATGCGCTGGCGCTGCCTGCGACCGCGGTGGCGCGCGTGCGCACCGAGCTGCCGCTCGATGAGGCCGCGGCGGATTATGAACGCCAGCTCGCGGCACCATTGAATTCCGGCGTGCGCATCGGACTGGGACTCCTCGGGCTCGGCGCCGACGGTCACACGGCGTCACTGTTTGGTGCGGCGGACCTGGAACGCGCCCACGGACACCTGGCGATCGCCGTGCACCGCCCGGACGGGATGTCGGCGGTGAGTGTGACGCCGGACTTCCTGTCGCGCGTGGAGGAACTGCTGTTCGTGGTCGCCGGCAGCGGCAAGCACGATGTCATCCAGGCCCTCACCGCGCAGGATCCCAATCTGACCGCCTGGCGCGCCGTACAGGGGTGCCCGCGCGTGCAGCTGTGGTTTGCCTGATGGCAGCGCCGCGCGCCGGCACCCTGTTGCCGTGCGGGCGGCCGCGCTGATGTAATTGAAGGAGTGACGATTTCAGGGACAGCCGCGGACGGGCTCCGCGAGGCCGCACGTCTCGAGGGCCTCGGCAAGCTCCCCGAGGCCATTGCCACCTGTGAGCGCCTGCTCGCGCGCTGGCCCAACCTGCCGGACGGCTGGTACAACCTCGGGCTGCTGCAGCGCAAGGCGCGTCAGTTCGAAGCGGCGCTCGCCTCTTACGCCCGCGCGCTCGAGCAAGGCATTGCCCGACCCGAAGAAGTTCACCTGAACCGCGGCGTCATCTTCTCCGACTGTCTGCGCCAGGACGAGGCAGCCGTGCGCGAGCTGCGCGCCGCCCTCGCGCTCAATCCCGCCTACCTCCCGGCGCTGCAGAACCTCGCCAATCTGCACGAAGATCTGGGCCGCCGGGAGGAGGCGCGCAGCACCTATGCGCGCATTCTCGAGCTCGATCCGAATGCCTTCGAGGCGCTCGCGCGCCTCGCGCAGCTCGCCGTCATCCAGGGACCTGAGGATGCGCTGATCGAGCGGCTGCGCCTGGCGCTCGCGCACCCGGCGGCGAGTCCGGCCGATCGCGCGAGCCTCGGATTTGCGCTCGCCCGGGCGCTCGATGCGTGCGGAGAGTACGCGCAGGCGTTCGCCGCCGCCGAAGCCGCCAATCGCGCCAGCCGCGCGAGCGTTACGCCCGCAGTGCGCTACGACCGGGTCGCGCACGAACACTTCATCGATGAGCTGATCCGCGCCTTTGCGCGCCCCCGCACCCGCGCGCCGCAGGCAAGGATGTCGGGGGGTCCGCGGCCGATTTTCATCTGCGGCATGTTTCGCTCGGGCTCCACGCTCGCCGAGCAACTGCTCGCCGGCAGTCCGCAGGTCGCCCGGGGCGGGGAGCTGGATTTCCTGCCCCGGCTCGTGCAGTCGCAGCTCGCGCCGTTTCCG
>JBGPKC010000122.1:0-4753 GCA_041485725.1 Steroidobacteraceae bacterium | reverse complement strand
CAGGTACCCGGTGTACTGCACGCCGACGCGCAGGTTGACCCACGGCCGCCCCCAGGAGTGCATCTTTCCGAACGGCACGTACTCGAACTGCACCGTGTAGCCACGCGTGTCCGGGGAGCCGTTGTTGCTCCCCTCGAACTGGCCCGGTCCGTAGCGCGTCGCATCGCGGCCGCCGCTGGTATCGAACACGCCGACGCCCGCGCTCCAGGTCTGGCGATACGCGTAGGAGGCATCGATTTCCAGGGCATTGAGGTGATTCGTGGCGTTGTCGGATCCCCCGGCGTTGAACGTCGCGTTCAGCTGCTGTTTCTCGTGGATCAACGATGCGTTGACGAGGATGGCGCCCGGGCCTTCGGGCGTGTACTGATAGGTGGCGTCAAACGCGACATCCGTGTAGTGATCGGTCTCGGGCACCGTCGCATCGGGCTGCATCTTGACATCCATGCCAAAGGTGCCCACCGAGAAGTAGTGCTCGCCCTTCGCGCCCCTGGTGAACTGGTAGGCCGCGCGCCAATAGGGCGCAGCCCCGTTGACGTGCACGTTGTTATCCGGGTAGAGGCCCACATTGCCGAGCCAGCGGTCCGAGAGGCCCTTATAGGCGCCCGCCTCGAGATACACATGATCGTGGATCATGGTGTACGCGGTGGCCCCGGCAACCACGCCGCCGAGCCCGCTGATGACCGGAGCGGCGCCGACCCCGGGCACGAGCGGGGAGCCGATATAGGGATAGGCCCAGGCAGGCGAGGAGTGCCACAGATCCTGTACCGTGGGATTGTTATTCACCGAGATCCCCACGATCGCGTCGGTGCCGAGCAGCTTCAGCGGCCGCGCGTACCGAATGTCGGTGTTGTCCCAGCTGAAATGCCGGTCTTCGCCACTGTAGGTGGACTGCGAAAATATGCCGATGTGCTCGGTGAGGCGCGTCGCCAGGAATACCGAGACCTGGTCGACCGAGAGGTTGTTGTTGTTGCTGAAATGCGCGGCCAGCGCATCCGGCGGTGCCGTGCCGATGCGGCTGTATCCGCCCTGCACCATGAACGCGAGCGGCATCGGGTGCTCGCCATCGCCGAAGGTGTAGCCGTTCAGCTTGAACTGGCGGCCGTAGGGCGTGAGCGCCACTCCGAAGGACAGCGTGTGACACTGCGAGCAGGGCATGCCGGTCTGACGTGCGAAACTCGGCACCGCGGAGGCGATCCGCGGTAACGCCATAACCGTGAAAGCGAGCAGCGCGAGGGCGCAGCCACGATAGCGGAGAAGGTGCATGGAGCACTCCTGTTATTGTTCGAAATCCCCGCCACACTAGTTATCGCATCCGGGGTCGATACGAAATACGGCAAAGCTCGCTCGCCCTTGGGTTGAAGGCCGAAGGCGTGCGGGGGAAAGTACTACGCGGGAGTTAACGGCCGGGCGCCGCAGCACCGGGTGTGCCGGTTCTAACCTATTGATATTACAGGGTCTTTCAGATTCGGACGGGCTCGTCGCACCGGGCCGGCGCGAGGGGGAATTGCACCACCACCGGGAACGCTGGAAGCGCTCTAAAAAGGCGCGGGAAAGTGCGCGCCGCTATTCGTCGCCGTTCATGTGGTGCACGAAGCTCCGCAGCGCGGTGCGGCGGTCCTCCCACAATTCGTAGCCGAGCGGGGCTCCGTCGCTGTCGGCGACCATCGTGAGATGGCGCGCCTCGGCAACGAAGCGCAGGGTGGCGAGATCGGTTCCGTACACGTTGGGTGTCACGGCGGCACCCGGGGGCGCGTGTACCGGCGCGCCGATGCCGGCCTCGTGTGCCGAGTGTCCGCGCAGCTTGAGCTCAATGCGCCGGTCGTCCGCCTGCAGGACCAGCGGTTCGGGGGAGGGCATCGCGTCCCGGCGCAGCCGCGGGTCGACGGTCGACCAGAAGTACGCGATCAGGACGTAACTGACTTTGCCATTGCGATTCACGGCGGCCGCCGCGAGCGTCACGTAGTCGCGCACGTTCGCGGCCAGTTCCGGGCGTGGGCAGGCGAACACCAGTGGCTCGCCCACGACGGTAATCGTGGCCGCAGTCTCCTCGTCCAGATATTCCTGCGGCTGCTTGTCGCCCGCGAGCGCGGCGCAGGTGCCGAGCGTGAACAGCACCGCCACGGGCAAGGCGACCCGACTCATATCCCCGAGTTTACTGCTCACTACTGGAAGCTGATGCGATACGACACACTCACATAGTAGCGCGTCGTGTTCTGGGTCTGCACGAACGCCCCGTTTTGTAGCTGCAGGAAGGCCTCGCGCTTGCCCAGCTGTCCGCCGAACTCGAGCTGAAACAGCTTGCGGTCGCGCTGATAGTCAAGCAGCAGCGAAGGAATGTAGGTGTTCTCCTGACTGCCGTCGGTGCCCGTGTTCAGCCGATCAACGGTGAATCGCGGCCCGAGCCGCCAGGCTCCGCCGATCGGAAAACGGCTGTTGGCGCTGAGCGAGTCAATGCGGCCGATCACGGTGTTGCCGTGTGTGAACGTCACCACGTTGAAATCGCCGGTGGTCCAGAGGTTGGATCCGTACATTTGCGCCTGGTAGGTGAGGAGTATGCCACTGGCGGGCACGGCCGGGACGCCGCCCGAGGCGGGCGTCGCACCGGTCTGCGTGGCCGACACGATAGTGGTGAACTGAAAGCGCTGACCGAGCGGCTTGGTCGCCGTGAAGCTGTAGTTGTCCGTGATCGGCGTGCGATCCATCGCCAGCTGATAGATCTGCGCGGGCGTGAACACCTGCTCGAGCTGGGTGAGGTCCGTGAAGGTCTGACCGATGAGGGCGTTGCGCGTGGTGAGCACCGGCGAGTTGCGCCGTTCGGCGTCGAAGCTCACGCTCCAGCGCGCGGGTAGCTGCAGCGTTCCGAGCACGCTTGCAGTGTTCAGGGCGTGGTAGGCCGTGTCGTAATCGACCACCGTGACGAGCGAGGCGCGCGAGGCGAGGTAGCGCCCCTCGAGTCCCACTGCCTGGCGGTCACGCAGGCCCTGGAACTGCTGCGTCGCGGCGAACAGGCTGGCGTCCCAGTGGGCGTTCGGAGGCGTAAAGGCCAATGCCAGCGTTTCGAAGCGCTCCTGGGTCTGTGGGGAAATGATCAGCTGCTCAACCGGATAACCGGCTGCCGCGTTGATGGCCCAGGAGGGCTTGAACTGCCAGGAGAGGAACAGACCGTCGAAGGTGCCGAGGATCCCGTTCGCGTTGTTCGCCTGACGGCCGAGACGGCCCAGGAGCCCGAGCGAGCGGTCGAGCACCTCGATCGAGGCGAGGCTTACGCGCGTGGAGTTGCCGAGTGCACCCTGGGACTGGGAGAAGCTCTTGTCATAGCCCGCGCTGACCCGTCCCACCCAGTCGTAGGTTTCACCGCGCCGGCGCGCCAGCAGGTCCACGTCGTTGAAGAGGGCGTTCTCGGTGATCGTCGGCGCGGCTGGCCCCGGTTGGGTGTTTGGCGGCGGTGCGCCGTTAGTGATGCGTGAGCCGTCGTAGCGTGCCATCTGCGCAACGCCGCCCGTCACTTGCCAGCCCTGTGTTTCGCCGTTCGCATCGCGACCGGTACGAGCCTTGGCTTCCGCCGCCCGCAGGATGCGCAGGCGAAACGCCACGCGCTCCGCCGCCTCGCCCTGCGGATAGCGGCGCAGATACTCCTCGTATTCCGCCTTGGCATGCGCCAGCTGGCCGGAGCGCTCGCGCGCGAGGCCGAGCAGCTCCTGCGCGCGTGCGCGATCGGGAAACTCCGGCTGCCGCTGCAGCTTCGTGAGCAGCGCGACCGCCTTCGTATAGTCGCGCGCCGCCAGTGCGGACCGTGCGTCGGCCAGGGTCGTCTTGAGGACTTCCGGTGGCAGGGGCGGATCGCTGCCGATGCGCTCGACCGGAATCGGTGCCACCTGCGCCATGGTGGCGTTCAGGTCGCTGGTGACGGCGTCATCCCCGATGGCGAGCCAGGCACGGGGATAATCCGGCAACGCGAGGTTCAACAGTCGGTCCGCCTCCGGGCGGCGCTCGATCGGACCCACGCGCAGGCGATACCACTTCTCGCCGTCGACCAGCGCTTCGGAGACGAACGCGGGTGCCTTGAGCCGCTCGTGCGCGAGCTGCACGTCCTCCGGCGCGAACGGTTTGGGCTGCGAGTCCAGGTTGATCGCGAAGTTGCTGACTGCCTCGGTCGTCTGTCCGACGAGGATCTTGCCGCGGCCGCGGGCCCGATCGATCAGCCGCAGGCGCAAGCCACGCGGATCGACACCCTGCGCGAGCACGAAGCGCTCGCTCTTCTTGAAATCGAGCGTGAGGGTGATCTGCCCGGGCGCCATGGAGTCCACCCGGGCGGCTGTCAGGATGTTCGCGCCGCCGGACACCGGCGGGGTTTCGGCCAGGAGTTGCGACAGCGGGCTCACACCGCAGTCGGGCATGGGTGCCAGCTGGATGTGCACCTGCTTGCCCTCGCTCGCGGGCAGGCTGGTGACGAAGCGCATCGAGCAATTGAACACCACGGTCAGGTCGACCTGGTCTTCGTGGTCGTTTACCTCGATTACATTCACCAGGCGCGCCGGCCCGCTGATGGAAAGCTGAGCGAACGCGCCGCGCGCGCCGAGCGCGGCGAGCGAAATCAGGACGAGGCGGTAGAGCCAGCGCTCAGTGATGGAACGTCGCATCCGAGACTCGGTGATGCGGTCCGGGCAGACTCCTTGTAATGGTTGACTGCGTCGTATCGCTGTAAACGTGGCAGGCACCACTGCAGTTGGCCAGCTCACTGGCGGTGTAGTTG
>JBGPKC010000121.1:0-4811 GCA_041485725.1 Steroidobacteraceae bacterium | reverse complement strand
TCGCCGGCCAGCGCTCGCGCGATGTCAACCAGGGTCGCGGCATGAGCCGCGCTGTGCGCGAGTTGCTGCGCGAGCTCCCCGGAGGCGAGCGCGCCGCTGCCCAGCGCGGACGCGAGGACATCGAGCGCCTCTTCGACCTGACGGTGCGTGATCACCTGGGTTCGCTGGTCGGCGGGCAGCTCCCGCAGGGCCTCGCGCGCGAGAGTCAGGGCATCGGCGATACCGGCCAACGGCTCGCGAAGTGACCGGGGAGCGTCGATCCATTCCCGGCAGGCATTCGCCAGGGCGAGCAGATGCGCCGCCAGATTGCCGCTGTCCACGGAGGAGACGTAGCGCGGGTCCAGGGGACGGAGATCCCGCGTGTCGTACCAGTTGTAGAAATGACCGCGGAACCGCTGCAGGCGGCTCATGGTCGCGAGCGTCGCTTCCAGTCGCTCGACGGTCTGCAGGGTGCCGGCCCAGCCAAAGTCGCGGGCGCTGACCGCCGACAGCAGGTACAGGCCGAGATTGGTGGGAGAGGTGCGATGGGCCAGAACCGGCCGCGGGTCCTCCTGGAAGTTGTCCGGCGGCAGCATGTGGTCATCCGCCGTAACGAACGTCTCGAAGTAGCGCCAGGTGCGCCGCGCGACCAGTCTCAGGGCGCCTGCGTCCGGGTTGCTGAGCGCCAGGCGACCCTCGAGGAGCGGAGAGCGGCTGATCCAGACGGCAACGGCGGGAGATGCGATCCACAGCATCACGAACGGCGCCGCCACCCACCAGGCATCGGGTCGCAGCCACTCCACCAGGATGGCGGCGGCGATGGCGATCGCAACGCCGCCACTCATGCGCCGATAGGCGCTCTTGAGGTCGAGCCGCGAGCTGAGGTTCGCCTGAGCGGCGGTAACCCACTGCAACAGATTGCGCCGTGTCACGAGCAGACGAATCAGTGTCCGGCCGATGGCATCGACCATCAGCCACGCCTGGTGTGCAAGCAGGCAAATCAGCAGCGCAAACTGCGCGGCAGCGAGGGCGGCATCCTTGGCCAGGGCGCGCAGGTGGCTGCGGGCGTTGATGCCGGCGCGGCGCGGCACGATCGCTGCGAGCACCGGCAGCAGGGTCGGCAGCGCGATCGTCGACACGACAAAAGCCGTCCAGATGAGGGCGGCGTCTCGCGGCAGCAGCCATCCCGCCAGCAACGCGGCCACGCTTGCCGGCGGGGACGACGTGCGCCGCAGGTTATCCAACATCTTCCAGCGGCCGATCAGCGGCAGGGTGCGGCGGCCGCCGGCGACGGCGTCGCGCCTGCCCAGGGCCAGGATCCACGGCAGCAATTGCCAGTCGCCGCGCGCCCAGCGATGCTGGCGCGCGGCGGCTACGTCATAGCGCGACGGAAATTCCTCGACGACCTCGACGTCGGAAACCAGACCGGCGCGCGCAAATATTCCTTCGAAGAGATCGTGGCTGAGCAGCGTGTCCTCGGGTACACGGCCGGCCAGCGCGGCGTCGAAGGCGTCGATGTCATAGATGCCCTTGCCGGCATACGAGCCTTCACTGAAGAGATCCTGGTAGACGTCGGAGACTGCGGCTGAGTACGGATCGATGCCGCTCGCGCTCGAAAAGACGCGCTGAAACAGCGACCCCTCGCGACCGACCGGGAGCGAGGGCGCCACCCGCGGCTGCATGACGGCGTATCCCTCGCGCACATCGCCGGTTGCGGCGTCGAACCTCGGCTGGTTCAGCGGGTGGGCCATCTTGCCGACCAGCCGCAGCGCCGTTTCTCGCGGCAGCCGGGTATCGGCGTCGAGCGTAATGACATAGCGGACGTCGGGCGGAACGGCAGGCGGTCGCCCCTCTGGATGCAGGAAGGTCGTATCGGTCGCGCCGCGCAGCAGCTGGTTCAATTCCTGGAGCTTGCCGCGCTTGCGTTCCCATCCCATCCAGCGTTTCTGCCCGTCGCTCCAGACGCGGCGACGATGCAGCAGCAGGAAGCGGTCGCCTGCCGCACCCGTGCCGTGAAGACGGTTCAGCCGCGCGATGCCTGCCGCGGCAAGGTCGAGCAGCGCCGCGTCCCCCGCCTCGTTCTCGCTGGGGGCGTCCGTCCAGTCCGAAAGCAACGCGAAGTAGAGCTCGCCTTCGGGCGATGCCAGGTAGTGAACCTCGAGGCTCTCGAGCTGCGCTTCCAGCGCCGCGCGCGTCGTCAGGAGTGTGGGTACGACTACCATCGTCCGCAGACCTGACGGGACGCCGCCGGACAGCGCCAGGCCCGGCAGGGTCGTTGCGCCGAACCTCATCATGGCGGCCCGATTCACCAGCGCGACCGCCGCATCGATCGACGGGATGAGGCCGAGCAACGCGAGCACCGCGAGGCGCAGGCCGGCGATTCCCCCCGCGTGGAGCACCAGCAGCGGCACCGCCAACACGACCGCGGTGATCAGTGCGATGGCGCCGATATAGCCGCCGACGCCAGGCGCCGTGTTGAATCGGCCGGACCTGCTCCATAGCGAGTCCCGATAGCCGACCGAGGCTGCGAAGGCGCGTCGCCCGGCGGCGATGAGGTAATAACCCGGGTCAAGCTGGCGGCTTGCGACGGCCTTGCCGGCAGCCGCCAGGGCTGCTCGCGCAATCTCCAGCTCCGTCCGATTGGAGCCTCGCGCCAGCTGTTCGATCGCCCGCCGGTAAAGGTCACGGGAGCGAAAGTCCATCGCCGCGAAGTCGCTGCCCGCGCGCAGCGCCTCATCGACGAGGCTGACGCTCTCGAAGAACTCCCGCCAATCCACGTCCGAGAGCAGCCGCATGCTGGTGATGATGTTGCGCACGGTCACGTTCGAGGCGCCTTGGCGCTGATGCTCGTCGTGCACGATCGCGTCGAACGTTTTTCCTTGCGCGGCCAGGCGCTCCTCCAGCCATCGCAGAGCCGGGGTTGCTCGCGGATCCTGATCCCGCAGCCGGTGGGCGAGCTGGACTACGAAGGCGGGCGAAAGCGAGGCGTAGCGTGCATGGCTGCGAATCAGGGCATCGGGCTCCGCCGCATACCCGTCGACGCCCAGCAGCCGGTCCGCCACGGCATCGGCTTCCTGGCGTGCGGCACGACCGCTTACGATGCGGGTCGCGGCACGGCGGAGATTCTCGACCAGCACGATCCGCAGCGTGATCGCGACCGCCCACAGCTCGCCGATGGTCAGAGGCTGAACGCGCTGATAGGCGCGCACGAACTGGCGCAGCGTGTCCGGATCGAAACGGCTGTCCGTATGGGCGACAAATGCCCAGGCCAGGCCGAACACGCGCGGATAGCCATTGAAGGGTCCGCTCGCCAGCTTGGGCAGCAGCCGATAGAAAGTCGGCGGAAGGTCCTGGCGCACTTCTCGGATCTGATCTTCAACGAGGTGGTAGTTGTCGATCAGCCATTCGGCGGCGGGGGTGATCGCGCGGCCGTCGGCCACGGCGGCGACGATGGCGCGATATGCCGCGAGCAGCGCCGACTCATTGTCCTTGAGCCGCACGCTGAGAGAGGGGCGGGTCGTTCGGCGCCGGGTGACCTGCTGTGCGGCCGCGAGGCTTGCCGCATGCTGCTCGAGACGCTCGATGCTGAAGAGCTCGGCGCGCAGCACCTCGCCATTGTCCCAGGGCGAATCGGCCGGGCCCCACCCGCGGACACGAGGGACGAGAAAGTTCAATTTTGTAGCGCGTCAGCTCTTTCGCAAGCGGCGAAGGCCCGCCCTGGAGGTCTCTTTCACCTTGTCTGTCAAGCGCTTCCAACTCATAGTAACCGCATCGGCAGGCATGACCATCTCCTTAATGAGCGACGCTGTCTCAAATCCATGACCCGATCGGTACGCCGCCGCACACTCGTGCAGCCACCGCTGCGTGCGCGAGCGTACGGAAGGCGGCAGCGTGAGGAGCGCAAGCTCGCTTACGCCACCGATCGGCATGCAATGCGCGCCGCCCGCATCCTGGAAGATACCATGAGCCTTCACGCCTCACCTGCTGCTCCCGCAGACGTGTTCTACGTTGTTCAAAGCACCGGCGCGCCCGGCCGGCGAGAGCACCGCTTATCTTCCGTTCTGTACGAGACGCGTCCGCTTGCGCGCGCCGAGCTCGCTCGGCTCAGCGCCGCCTGTCCCGGCGACTACGCTATCTGGAAAGGTACGACACACATCGAGCCGCCCCAGTGGGGGCATGCGGTGATGCTGGCCGACGGGATGCTGGTGCCAGCGGGCGCAGGATAGCTGAGCCCTGGGGCGAGCGCTGAGCGCCACGGTCTTGCCCGATCTTTCGACCTTCCCGGTCACCCACAAATGGCCGCCGCAGCATCCCGAGCGGATACAGCTCTATTCCCTGCCTACGCCGAATGGCGTCAAGATCTCGGTGATGCTCGAGAAAACGGGCCTGCCCTACGAGCCGCATCGCGTCAGTTTCGATACCAATGAGCAGCTGTCTCCGGAGTTTCTAGCGCTCAATCCCTACGGCAAGATCCCGGCCATCCTCGATCCCGACGGTCCGGGCGGGAAGCCGCTGCCGTTGTTTGAATCCGGTGCGATCCTGATCTATCTCGCCGACAAGAGCGGCCAGTTCCTGCCGCGGGATCCGGCCGCCCGCTACCAGACTATTCAGTGGCTCATGTTCCAGATGGGCGGCGTTGGCCCGATGTTCGGTCAGCTCGGTTTCTTTCATAAGTTTGCGGGCAAGGACTACCAGGACAAGCGGCCGCGTGAGCGCTACGTCGCGGAATCGAAACGCCTGCTCGGTGTGCTCGACTCGCGGCTCGCCGACCGCAACTGGATCATGGGTGACGCCTACACGATCGCCGATATGGCCAGTTGCCATCCCCAGCG
>JBGPKC010000120.1:0-4965 GCA_041485725.1 Steroidobacteraceae bacterium | reverse complement strand
CGCTGCAATCAGAGCTTTTCGTCCACGTTCTTTGACGAGGAACCCTTTAGCAGGCCCACGTCTGCGTTCGCCGCGCCACCTTCGATTTCCGCTGCGACGCTCACCGCTCGGTAGCCGTTGTTTGCCTTCACGGCTTTGGCGACTGCGTCGGCAAGCGTGGCCTTTGCTTTGGCCATCGCGCTGGCTTGCTTTTTGGCGTCTTTCAAATCGTCCGCCTCCGTGATGGGCTCCACCTTCGTGACCTTGCCCGTCTTGTGATCAACGATGACCTCGAAAAACTGGCCACCCTTGGCGGTGTAAACCGACAATTGCAGTTTTCCGTCCTCAATCTCGAACTTGCCGGAAATCGGCTTGCCCTCGGCTTCACTTGCTCGCAAGCCGGCTTCCAGTGAAACCGTGGCGTCCTTCAGAGCTGCGGCGAGTGCGGGCGCATTCTTCGCCGCTTCTGCTGCTTCGGCTTTCTCGGAGCCTTTGGTTTCCTGAGCTTGCGCCGAGGCAATTCCAAGCGCTAAGCCCAATGCCATCATCGCGATCCATAGGTTTCTCATGACACTCTCCAGCTTGTGTTTGCACGGTGGCAGGTCTCTATCCGTAGCCGAGCGCCGCCGTGAAAGCTCGGCCACGCGGTCGAGAGAGTACAAAGGGCACCGCGATCGCCACAGTTTCCCGGATCCGGTGGCGTATCCGCACCCTAACGCGCATCTTTGGACTCCTGATCATCATCTTGAGCGCAGTGGCGCCGCCGCGCCCGCCGCCAAATCCCCTAGGCGACTTTCGCGCCGTAAGCACCGATCGCGGCGGGGTTCCAGGTGTGCGTCTCACCACGCGTGTGCCGACACCAGGCGTACAGCGCGTCGTAGACCACCAGACCGTGTTTCAGCATCTCGTGGTCGTCGCGATAGTTGTAGGAAAGCCCCAGAGAAATCGCGAGCAATCCCGCCGCCTGTGGGGCGAGCTCCGGGCGCGCGGTGTCTGCGCCGCGCACAATGACCGCAAGTTCGGCGAGTGCCGGGTCGTCGAGCCCGTACTTGCGCAGAAAGGCATCGAAACTGCACTGCTCGCCGACGTGGGTGAGTTCAACATCGGGCACGTCATACGGGATGGCATTGCGATCGCGCGCGGCTGCGAGCACATCGCCCGGCGGTACAAACAGAAACTCCGGCTCGCGATCGATGAAGCGCGCAATCAGCCACGGACAGGCGATGCGATCGATCTTCGGGCGTTCTCGGGTTACCCATTTCATGGGAGTCCTCCAGTGCTGGCCGACGTCCTATCAAAGTGTCAAGAGTACTACGATAGTGTATGCTTTACTACATGCCCGACTCCCAGGTATGGCTGATGCTGGTCAACAGCGTGTCCGGCGAGAACAAAACGGCGCGCATGCGCATCTGGCGCGCGCTCAAGGCAAGCGGGGCCGCGGCGCTGCGTGACGGCGTGTATCTGTTGCCGAAATCGGAGAGCGCCCGAGCGGTATTTGCCGAACAAGCCGAAGAAGTCGTCGCAGCCGGCGGCATGGCGCACATCGTCGCATTCGACGCCGAAGACGATGCGCAGCAACGCGAGTTCGTCCGGCTATTCGATCGCAGTACGGACTATGCAGAACTCTTCGGGAAGCTCGATTCCCTCAAGGCCGGGATCGCAAAACTCGACGAAGTCGAAGCCCGTCGCCAGGCGGCGGCACTGCGTCGCGACATCGCAGCCCTCGGCGCCATCGATTTTTTCCCCGGCGCTTCGCGGCATCAGGTCGAGAGCGCCCTGGCTGACGCCGAGGCTGCTCTTAACGCACGCTTTTCGCCCGATGAGCCGCATGCGGCAAAAGGAGTCATTCCAAAGCGCGAGAAAGGGCAGTACCGCGGACGCACCTGGGCGACGCGCGAGCGTCCCTGGATCGACCGCATTGCCTCGGCGTGGCTGATTCGCCGGTTCATCGACCCGAAAGCGAAATTCCGCTGGCTGAAAAAACCCAAGGACTGCCCGAAGACCGCGCTCGGCTTCGATTTTGACGGCGCGGAGTTCACGCATATTGGCGCGCGGGTAACCTTCGAAGTGCTGGCCGCAAGCTTTGGGTTGGACAACGACCGTGCGATTGGGCGCCTTGGGGCGCTGGTCCACTACCTCGACGTCGGCGGCATTCCGGTGCCAGAAGCCGCCGGCTTCGCAGCCATCATGGCCGGCGCACGCGCGCAGCAACCTGATGACGACAAGCTTCTGCAAGGCATGAGTGCCGTGCTCGATGCGCTGTACGCGAGCTATAGCGAACTCCCCGGAGGTGAATCATGAACGATGGTCGATATGCACGCATCGTACGTATGCGGATCACGGCGATAAGGATCGCCGGGTGTCTCGCTGCAAGTGCGCTGATCTCCGCCCAGAGCATCGCCGCGCCGCCGGCGTCACTGGATGCCAAAGCAATCGGTGAAGCCAGCGGGGCGACAGCGACCGCAACGCCCGACGGCGTGGTGAAGATTGGCTGGGCACGCACCGATGTGACCGTCACGGTCGATGGCGAGAAGCTACCGCCGGCGGCGGGCCTAGGCTCGTGGGCGGCATTCGCCCCGATGGCGACCGGTGCGATGGTGATGGGCGACACCGTCGTGTTCGAAGACGAGGTCGATGCGGCTATGGACGCGGCGTTTACGCATGGATTAAGCGTGACCGCTCTGCACAATCACTTCTTCCACGACACGCCCAAGGTGTACTTCATGCACATCGGTGGTGAAGGCCAAGCCGAAACCCTGGCAGCGGGCGTCAAGGCGGTTTGGGGCGCGATTCGCGCCGTGCGCAGCACACACCCGCAACCGGCGACGGGCTTTGGTGGCGCGACGCCAACGCCCGGCCATGTCGACGGGGATGCTGTGAGCAAGATCGTGGGCCAACCGGCGACCGACAGCCAAGGCGTGGCGAAGATCACGATCGGGCGCACCGGCACGATGCAAGGCATGGCCGTGGGTGGTTCGATGGGCCTGACGACCTGGGCAGCGTTCAGTGGCAGCGATGCACTCGCGGCAATGGACGGCGACTTCATCATGAGCGCCGAGGAAGTGCAGCCAGTGCTCCATGCGTTGCGCCAGGCGGGTGTTCACATCGTGGCTTTGCACAGCCATATGATCGGCGAGCGTCCGAACTTCTATTTCACCCACTTCTGGAGCACCGGCAAAGCGGAGGATCTCGCGCATGCTTTCCGCGCAGCACTGGATGCGCAGGCCGCCGTCAAGAAACCCTGACCTTCCCGCACTGGCGCATCCATGATCGGCATTCCGCGAAGGTGGACCAAAGCCGCTTCCGCAAAGTCACCCGACAACCCGGTCAGTCTGGCCCAAGCCACGCGCGTGTGGGCGAAGATCGGCTGGCTCGGATTCGGGGGCCCAGCCGGCCAGATCGCCTTGATGCACCGCGAACTCGTGGGGCAACGCCGCTGGATCAGCGACGCGCGCTTCCTGCATGCGCTCAGCTACTGCATGCTGCTACCGGGTCCTGAAGCGCAACAGCTCGCGATTTACATCGGCTGGCTGATGCACCGCACTGTCGGCGGCGTGATCGCCGGCACTTTGTTTGTGCTGCCCGGTGTGATCGTCATAGGCGCGCTCAGCTGGTTGTACGTCACGTACCAGCAGCTACCCGCTGTGACCGCGATCTTCTTCGGCTTGAAAGCTGCCGTATTGGCGGTCGTTGTCGAGGCAGTCCTGCGCGTCGGGCGGCGAGCGTTGAAGAATCGCATGATGATCGCGATTGCAGCCGCTGCATTCGTGGCACTCTACTTCTTCAAGGTACCTTTCCCGTTGGTCATCCTGGGCGCGGCATTGATCGGCATCGCCGGACGGCACTGGCGCCCGACAAGTTTTCCGGCGCCAGCATCAACTGCGACGCTTGCCCAGAGCGACTATCTGATCGATCGACGGATTGCCCGTGGCGAGTTAACCCATACGGCGCGCTCCCTGCGTCGGTCTGTCGTCGTGCTCGTGGTCTGTCTTGTACTGTGGTTCGGGCCAGTGGTTGGCGCGATGCTGCTTTTCGGCCGAGACAGCGTGTTCGCCCAGCAAGGCGCGTTCTTTGGGGTAGCCGCGCTGGTAACGTTCGGCGGCGCTTATGCGGTGCTCGCCTATGTCGCGCAAGGCGCCGTCGAGATTTATGGCTGGCTCAGCCCGGGGGAGATGCTCGACGGTCTGGCGCTCGCTGAAACGACGCCTGGCCCGTTAATCATGGTGGTGCAGTACGTGGCCTTCATCGCGGCATTCCGCCATTCGGGCGGTCTGTCGCCATATGCGGCCGGTGTGCTCGGCTCGCTGCTGACTACTTGGGTCACATTCATGCCGTGCTTCCTGTGGATCTTCCTCGGCGCACCCTACATCGAGGCCCTGCGCAGGAACCGCACACTCAGTGCGGCGCTCTCCGCGATTACGGCGGCCGTGGTGGGCGTGATACTGAACCTGTCGGTCTGGTTCGCCGTACACACGGTATTCCACAAGGTGCACATGCAATCCATCAGCCTCATGCGCGTCGATGTTCCGGAGTGGCGGAGTGTCGATCTCGCCGCACTGACGCTCAGCACCTGCGCGCTAATCGCAATGCTGCGCTTCAAGCTGGGGATGGGTTGGACGTTATTCGGCAGCGCTGTGTTCGGCGCTGGCCTATGGACGTTCTTGCACGTTCGTTGAGTCATCGCTGCCGCGCAATCTCGTTACGCCGCGATCTGGCTCGCTGATTCGCGGAATGCGCAAAAAGTTGCTGGCGTGAGCAGCGTTGATATCTCGTGTGCCTAGATGGGCCTCTTGTTCAGCCGCTGCGGATCTACGCCGGTGCTCAACCTCCTTACGAGGGCACGAAACGAGGAAGGGCTCGGCTGGAGTCCAGCTGGGCTCGCATGAGCGGGTTGTTCTCGCTCGTGGTTGGAAACGGCGGGACGATCAACTCCAACCGGCCAGCAACAACGCCAGCACCGAAGCTACTGGCGTTTTAACGAGCCGG
>JBGPKC010000119.1:0-4985 GCA_041485725.1 Steroidobacteraceae bacterium | reverse complement strand
GTGTTCTTCCTGCAGCTCACGCCCGGGCGCGTGGCGGGCGCGGAAATGGCCGCCATCTTCCTGATTTTCACCAGCCAGGCGTGGAACATGGCGTTCAGCTTCTATCACTCGCTGCGCAGCATTCCGGACGAGCTGGTGGAGGTGGCGCACAATTTCCAGTTAAGTCCCTGGATGCGGTTCTGGCGCCTGGAAGTGCCTTTCAGCATGCCGGCGCTCATCTGGAACATGATGATGTCCATGTCCGGCGGCTGGTTCTTCGTCGTGGCCTCCGAGGCCATCAGCGTCGGCAACACCACGGTCACCCTGCCGGGTGTCGGCTCCTACATCGCGCTCGCCATCCAGCAGAAGAACCTCGCCGCCATCGGCTGGGCGATTGCCGCGATGTTCGTGGTCATTCTGATTTTCGACCAGTTGCTGTTCCGTCCGCTGACCGTGAGCGCCGACTGGTTTCGCCTCGATCAGGAGACGGGGCTCACCCCGAGCCACTCCTGGGCGCTCACCATGATGCGCCGCTCGCGCTTTCTCGGCCTCATCGCCCGCGCGTTTGCCGCCCTGCTGCGCGCCGGCATGAAGCCGCGTGCGCCGGTGGTCGCGGTCCGGGCACCGGCGGCGGGCTCGTGGAATGCGCGTTGGGTCGACTACGCCTGGTACACGCTGCTCGGGCTCATCGGGCTGGCGGCGCTGTGGAAGACCACGCGGTTCGTGCTCGGCGAGGTCCACCCGGCCGAGATCGGCCACGTCATCGTGCTCGGCTTTCTCACGCTGCTGCGCGTGACGGTGCTGATCGCGCTCGCGAGCCTGGTGTGGGTGCCCATCGGCGTCGCGGTCGGCATGCGCCCGCACGTCGCGAGCATCGTGCAGCCGATCGCGCAGTTCCTGGCCGCCTTCCCGGCGAACCTGCTGTTTCCCATCGTGGTGTCCGGCATCGTGCTGCTGAGGCTGAACCCGGACATCTGGCTGAGCCCGCTCATGATCCTGGGGACTCAGTGGTACATTCTGTTCAATGTGATCGTGGGCGCCTCGGCCGTGTCTCCGGACCTGCGCTACGCGGGGGAAAACCTCGGGGTGCGCGGCTGGCTGTGGTGGCGCCGGATCGCGTTGCCGGCGGTGTTTCCGTTCTACGTCACCGGGGCCATCACCGCCTCGGGCGGTTCGTGGAATGCGAGCATCGTGGCGGAAGTGGTCACCTGGGGGCAGGAGAAGCTGACGGCGCACGGGCTCGGCGCCTATATCGCCGAGGCCACCAGCGCGGCGGACTTTCAGCGCACCGTGCTCGGCATTGTGGTCTTGAGTCTGTTCGTCGTCACGCTGAACCGGCTGTTCTGGCGGCCGCTGTATGCGCGCGCCGAGCGCAAGTTCCGCATCAGCTGAAGGAACGAAGTCAAGGAGAAGGCCGTGAACGTCGCCGCCCCCGCACTGAATCTCGCGCCACTCCTGGACGTGCAGGGCTGCTGTAAGTCTTTCCGCAAGCCCGACGGGGATGAGCTCGTCGTCCTGGAAAATGTGAATCTCACGCTGCGGCCGGGGGAGATCGTGGGGCTGCTGGGGCGCTCCGGTTCCGGCAAGTCGACGCTGCTGCGCGCGATCGCCGGGCTCGACAAGCCCTCCGCGGGCGTGGTGAATTATCTCGGCCACCCGGTGACCGGCCCGGCCGCGGGTATCGCGATGGTGTTCCAGAGCTTTGCGCTGTTCCCGTGGCTGACGGTGCTGGAGAACGTGCAGCTCGGCCTCGAAGCCCTCGGCATGCCGCAGCCGGAGATGCGCCGGCGCTCGCTGCAGGCGATCGACCTCATCGGCCTCGACGGCTTCGAGTCCGCCTATCCGCGCGAGCTCTCCGGCGGCATGCGCCAGCGGGTGGGGTTCGCGCGCGCGCTGGTGGTTCATCCGAACGTCCTGCTCATGGACGAGCCGTTTTCCGCTCTCGATGTGCTGACGGCCGAAACGTTGCGCAACGACTTCCTCAACCTGTGGGGCGAGGGGCAGTTGCCAATCAAGTCGGTGCTGCTGGTGACGCACAACATCGAGGAGGCGGTGGAGATGTGCGACCGCCTGCTGATTTTCTCCACCAAGCCGGGGCGGGTGGTGGGCGAGATCCTGGTCGATATGCCCCAGCCGCGCCATGCGCTCGATCCGCGCTTTCGCGCGCTCGTGGACCGCGTGTACGTGGAGATGACGGCCAAGCCGCGCGGCGAGCAGCGCGCGGGCTCGAAGGCCGAGCGCTTTCCGGGTATCGGCATCGGCACCACGCTCACGCACGTCTCCTCGAACATTCTCTCCGGTCTCATGGAGGCGGTGAGCGAGCCGCCCTATAACGGCAAGGCGGACCTGCCGGTCATCGCCGAAGAAGGACGCCTGGAGGTCGATGACCTGTTTCGCGCGGCGGAAGCACTGCAGCTGCTGCGCTTTGCCGAGGTCGAGGGCGGCGACATCCGGCTCACGGATGCCGGACTGCAGTTCGCCCACGCAGAAACCGACGATCGCAAGAAGCTGTTCGCCAGCCACCTCATTACCTACGTGCCGCTTGCCGCGCACGTGCGGCGGGTGCTGGACGAGCGTGCCAGTCACAGCGCGCCCAAGAGCCGCTTCTTCGATGAGCTCGAGGACTACATGGCGGAGGAGGCGGCCGAGCAGACCCTGCGCACCATCATCAGCTGGGGCCGGTACGGGGAAGTCTTTGCCTACGACGACCACCGCCAGGCGTTCAGCCTCGAGAACCCGGCCTAGGGAGGCTGTGCGAAGAAATAAGGCGTTATTTCAATCACTTGCCCAGAGTAAGTCGCTGTAGATATACAGACTATAACCAGTATATGTAGAGATAAAAACAGGCTATAGCCTGTATTTCTGGTAGGATCTGCCGATGGCACTCTCGCGTACTCATCTTCTCAGCGCCTCGCAACTGGACCGGAAGCTCCCCGCCCTACGCCAAGCGGCGTCCGCCCTCGTGCGCGCCGCACCGACGATCGGCTGGATCAAGGCACTGCGCCAATCGCTTGGCCTCACCGCCGTGTCGTTCGCACGACGATTGCACGTGGCACAACAGACAGTGGTGGACCTGGAGAGCAGCGAACGCGCCGGGACTATCACCCTCGCGTCCCTACGCCGCGCGGCCGATGCGCTCGATGCGCAGTTCGTGTACGCGCTGGTGCCACGCAAGAGCCTGCGCCAGACCCTCTCCGAACGTGCACATGAACTCGCTCGGCAACGCATAGCTCCGGTGGCTCATTCCATGCGGCTTGAGGCCCAGGGTCTCACCGAGAAGGAGCTCGCGCGGCAGATCGATGAGCTGGCGCGCGAGCTCGAACTGCGACCGCGAGATCTATGGCGCTAACTGGAGCACACGCCCCAGGCGCGACGCCCCTGACGGCAGAGGATCTTCAGGGATTGAAGATCCCATCCGTGAAAACTCACGGGGAACTCAACGAGGTCGAGGCTGCCAACATCATTCGCGGCCAGGAGTGGGCGTTACGCGCGCGCGGCGCGCGCTTGCCCGACATGCTCTCGGATGCCTTTGTACAGCGACTGCATGCGGCAATGTTTGGTGAGGTCTGGAAGTGGGCCGGGCAATACCGTCAGCACGACACCAACATCGGAGTGCCGGCTCACGCCATTCGGCCCGAGTTGCGGCAGGTGTATGACGAGGCGCGCGGCTGGCTGGAATACAAATCCTACCAGCCCGACGAACTCGCCGTTCGGCTGCACTACCGCGTCGTAACTGTGCATCCGTTTCCGAATGGCAATGGCCGACACGCCCGCATGCTGGCGCACCTGGTGATGGTCCGACACTTTGGCGTGGAGCCATTGCAATGGGGCGGAAGTCTCTTGCGGGGCGCTGATGCGAACCGCAAGGCATACCTCGACGCACTGGTCGCAGCGGATCGCCGCGACTTCGCACCGTTACTCGCCTTCGCTCGTTCGCGCAGCTGAACGAGCAGCGCTACTGGTAGGGCAGGGTGTCGGTGCTCCAGCCCCCGCCGAGGGCCTTGAGCAGGCCCACACTGGCGGCGAGGGAGCGGTTGGTGATGTCGCGCCAGGCGCGCTCCGCGGCGAGGGAGGCGTTCTGCGCGGACACCACGTTGAGATAGTCCACCGTGCCCGCCTTGTACTGGTTCTGCGCGATCGCGAGTGTCTCGGCGGCCGCATCCGCAGCGGCGCGCTCGGCGATCGATTCCCGGGCGAGCACCGCGAGGGTCGCGAGATTGTCTTCCACGTCCTGAAAGGCGCTGAGGACTGCCTGGCGGTAGCTGGCCACGTTCTGATCGTAATTCGCGATCGCGGCGCGCACCTGGTAGTGACGGGCGCCGAAATCGATCAGGGTGCCGGCGAGATCCGGTCCCAGCGACCAGAAGCGGTTCGGCACTTCGAACAGTTTCGAGAAGCTGTTGCTGGCGTAGCCGCCGGTGGCGCCCAGTGACAGGGTCGGAAACCACGCCGCGCGCGCGATACCAATCTGCGCGTTGGCGGCCGCGGTGCGGCGTTCCGCCGCAGCGATGTCCGGGCGCCGCTCGAGCAGCTGCGAGGGCAGGGTGAGCGGGATCGACGGGATCGCCGGCGTCTGGTCCTTGCGCTCGATCGACAGCGCCGCCGGGGGCTTGCCGATGAGCACCGCGATGGCGTGCCCGAGGGTCGCGCGGGTGATGCCGAGGTCAAGCCACTCGGCGCGCGCGTTCTCGAGCTGCGTCTGCGCCTGCGTGACATCCGAGCGCTGCGCCACGCCCGCCTGGTAGCGATTCTGCGTGACGTCGAGCGCCTTCTGGTAACCGTCCATCGAGCGCTCCAGCAGCGCGAGATCCAGATCCGTGACGCGCAGCTGGAAGTAACTCTGGGCGAGCGTCGCCTGCGCCGAGAGCAACGCCGCCGCCAGATCCCCGGCGCTCGCCTGGGCGGACTCGCGGTTGGATTCGACGGTGCGGCGGATCCGGCCCCAGACATCCAGCTCCCAGTTCATGGTGGCGCTGACGCGGTCCTGTGTGCGGGTACCGCTGCCC
>JBGPKC010000118.1:0-5212 GCA_041485725.1 Steroidobacteraceae bacterium | reverse complement strand
TGGTCAGACGCGACTTGATCAGACGTATCGGTGGTTTCTCCGAAGGTCCCGCCTTCGCTGCGTGGGAAGACTTCGATGCCTGGTTACGCGTCTCAAAGGTAACTGAGCGTCTCGTGCGTCTGAATCAGCCCCTTGGATACTACTGGGCGGGGGGCGGCAACATGTCGACCGCGTCGCGTACTATTCGGATACTTCAAAACTTCCATGATCTCTACATTGCTCCAGATCCACGTTGGCGCGACGCTCCACTGCCGGCGTGGTATCACTATTCTCTTGGGCTCTGTTACACAAACTTGGGGACTCACGGGCTAGCTCTCAGACACATATGGCATGCACTACGCGAGGGTCTGCCGGTTACGAGGTGGCTCAAAGCGCTATTCACCGCCGCTGTGCTGTCGGCGCGAGTCGTGACCGGCATCGGCCGGAACTCGTAAGGATGAGTCTTTGATTGCACGACATCCAGCACGTGTTTTCCGCCGCCGCGGTTGACGGAAGCTTATGAAGATTCTCGTGACCGGCGCCGCCGGATTCATCGGCTCGCACACGGCACAGCGCCTGCTGGCGCGCGGTTACCAGGTGGTCGGTCTCGACAACCTCAACGAATACTACGACGTAACGCTCAAGCAGGCGCGGCTGGCGCGCCTCACGGCGCATTCGCAATTCCGCTTCGTGAGGCTCGATCTGGCCGACGAGGCGGCTATCGCCGGGCTGTTCGCGCGCGAGAAGTTTGCGCGCGTGGTGCACCTGGCGGCGCAGGCCGGCGTGCGCTATTCGCTCGAAGACCCGCATGCCTACGTGCGTAGCAACGTCACCGGCACGCTCAACGTGCTGGAGGGTTGCCGCCACCACGGCGTCGAGCACCTGGTGTACGCCTCGACCAGCTCGGTGTACGGCGCCAACACCAACATGCCGTTCTCGGTGCACCGCATCGCCGATCATCCGCTGTCGCTGTACGCCGCCAGCAAGCGCGCCAACGAGCTGATGGCGCACAACTACTCGGCGCTGTTCAGACTGCCGACCACCGGCTTGCGTTTTTTCACCGTCTACGGACCGTGGGGTCGCCCGGACATGGCGCTGTTCCTGTTCACGCGCAACATCCTCGAAGGCAAGCCGATCGATGTCTTCAACCACGGCCACCACCGGCGCGACTTCACTTACGTCGATGACATTGCGGAGGGTGTGGTGCGGATCGCGGAGCGCATCGCGCAGCCCGATCCGCACTGGAACAGCAACGCACCCGACCCGGCGTCGAGCTCGGCGCCGTTTCGCCTCTACAACATCGGCAACAACCAGCCGGTGCAGCTGCTGCGCTACATCGAGGTCATCGAGGAGTGCCTGGGGCGCAAGGCGCAGAAAAACCTCTTGCCGCTGCAGCTCGGCGACGTGCCCGAGACCTACGCCGACATTGACGACCTGGTCAGGGACGTGGGCTACCGGCCCGCCACGACCATCGAAGTGGGAGTGGGGAAGTTCGTCGACTGGTTCTGCGAATACTACGGCTACAAGCGCTGATAGAATGGCGCTCCCCTCATGGCCGTCCAAGCGCAATCCAGACCCGCCATGCAGGTACCGCTGCTGGACCTGAAGCCGCAGTACCGGCCGCTGGCCGCAGAAATCCAGGCGGCGATCGAAAAGGTCTGCGCGAATCAGCACTTCATCCTCGGGCCCGGCGTGAAGGAGCTCGAGGCGAGCGTTGCGGCTTACAGCCAGTGCCGCCATGGGGTCGGGGTCTCCTCGGGTACCGATGCGCTGCTGCTGGCGCTCATGGCGCTCGGCATCGGGCCGGGCGATGCGGTCATCACCAGTCCGTTCACGTTCTTTGCCACTGCCGGGACCATCGCACGCGCCGGCGCGCGGCCGCTGTTCTGCGACATCGATCCGGTGACTTTCAATCTTTCTCCCGCGGCGCTGCAGACCTTTATCGAGAAGTACTGCGAGCGGCGCGAGGGCGAGCTGCTGCATCGCGGCAGCGGCGCAAAAGTGCGCGCCATCATGCCGGTGCATCTGTACGGACAGGTAACCGACATGCTGCCGCTCATGGAGAGCGCGCGCCGCTACGCCCTCAAGGTCATCGAGGATGCGGCGCAGGCCATCGGCGCTGAGGACGCGGAGCACAAGCGCGCCGGCAGCTTCGGCGATATCGGCTGCCTGTCGTTCTTCCCCACCAAGAACCTGGGGGCGTTCGGCGATGCCGGCATGTGCGTCACCAACGACGCGGCGCTCGCGGAGCGCATGGAAGTCCTGCGGGTGCACGGCGGGAAACCCAAGTACTACCACGCGCTTATCGGCGGGAACTTCCGCATCGACGAGCTGCAGGCGGTGGTGCTCAGCGTCAAGCTCAAGCGCCTCGACGCCTGGACCGCGGGCCGCCAGCGCAACGCCGCCTTCTACGACGCCGCCTTGCGGCGCGCGCAGCTCGTTGAGGCCGTGCAGACGCCGCACGCCTCGCTCGGCGTGCGCCACATCTACAACCAGTACGTGATCCGCGCCCAGGAGCGCGACGGCCTGCGGGCGCACCTCACCGCGGCGGGCGTGGGCACGGAGGTCTACTACCCGGTGCCGTTGCATCTGCAGCAGTGCTTCGCGTACCTGGGGTGCAAGCCGGGCGATTACCTGCAATCCGAACGGGCGGCCGCCGAGACCCTGGCCCTGCCGATCTACCCGGAGCTCAGCGAAGCCCAGCTGCAATACGTCGTCGACACGATCGCGGCCTATTACCGCGTTTAGTCGGAGCGCCTCATGCCAGCCACGACACGTCCCGGTCCGCGCACGCCGGTGTGGGCGGAACTGAGCGCCCACGCCGCGCGTCTCGCGGCGGTGCCGGTGCAGGAATTGTTCGAGCGTGATCCCGGGCGTTTCGAGCGCCTGTCACGCGAGCAAGCGGGGCTGCTCATGGACTTCTCGCGCCAGCGGCTCGATGAGATTGCGCTCGCCAAGCTCTTTCAGCTCGCCGACGCCAGCGGGCTGCGCGCGCGCATCGATGCCATGTGGCAGGGCGAGCATATCAACACCTCCGAAGATCGCGCCGTGTTGCATGTGGCTTTGCGGCAGCCGCCCGGTGCCGGGGTCGGCGGCGCCGATATCGAACAGGCGGTCATGGCCGAACGCGCCCGTATGTTAAGCTTTGCGCGGGGCGTGCGCGACGGGGCCATCCGCGGCAGCGCCGGCCAACCCTTCCGGCTGGTGGTGAACATCGGCATCGGCGGCTCGGATCTGGGTCCGGCCATGGCGGTGCAGGCGCTCTCCGCCTTCACCGGCGGCGCGCCACGCTGCGAGTTCGTTTCCAACATCGACGGTTGTCACCTGGCGGAAGTGCTGCAGGACGCCGATCCGAACACCACACTGTTCATAGTCTCGTCCAAGACCTTCACGACGCTCGAGACGCGGACCAACGCCCGTACCGCACGCGCATGGCTCGCGGACAAGCTGGGCGAGCCGGCGGTGCCGCGGCATTTCGCAGCCGCGTCGGTCAACACCCGGGCCATGAATGAGTTCGGCGTGCATCCCGAGTACCGCTTCCAGATGTGGGACTGGGTGGGGGGCCGCTACTCGGTGTGGTCCTCCATCGGCGTGTCGCTTGCCATCGCCATCGGGGAGCGCAACTTCCTCGAGTTCCTGAGCGGCGGGCATGAAATGGACGAGCATTTCCGCAGCGCCCCCTGGGCTGAGAACCTGCCGGTGCTGATGGGGCTCACCGCGGTATGGAACATCAACTTCATGAACCTGCCGACGCTCGCGGTGCTGCCCTACGATGACTCGCTGCGTCGCTTCCCGGCCTACCTGCAACAGCTGCAGATGGAGAGCAACGGCAAGTCCGTGACGCTCGATGGCAAGCCGGTGGACTGGCAAACCGCGGCGGTGATCTGGGGTGAGCCCGGCAACAATGCCCAACATTCCTTCTTCCAGCTCCTGCACCAGGGCACGCCGCGCGCCGCGCTGGACTTCCTGCTGCCCGCGCGCTCCTCGTGCGGCAACCAGGCGCAGCAGAACCTGGCGATCGCCAGCTGTCTGGCGCAGGCGGAAGCATTCATGGCCGGTCAGTCTGCGGAGACCGTACGGGCGGAGCTTGAGCGCCAGGAGCTGCCGCCGGCGCGACTCGAGCCTCTCATCCCGCACAAGGTCGACCCGGGGAGCCGTCCGGGCACCATCGTGCTGTTCCAGAAGCTCGATCCTGCCACTCTCGGCAGGCTCATCGCGCTCTACGAGCACAGCGTGTTCACGCAGAGCGTCGTGTGGGGCATCAACGCGTTCGATCAGTGGGGTGTGGAGCTTGGCAAGAAGCTCACCGAGCAGCTGGCGCCGGCCGTGCAGGATCCGGACGGCGGCCATGCGGCGCCCGCATCCGTGATGAAGCTCCTGGCAACGGTGGAGAAATGGCGCCGCTGAACGCGCGGCGGCCGGGCGGTCGCTGCCGCTTCAGAAGTGATACGTGAGCGACAGCACTCCGCCAGAGATGTCGTAAAAGCTGTCCGGACGCGTGCTCTGCGGATCTCCCGGCAGCAGATGATCACGCGCCACGCTCTCGTAGTAGCGCGCTTCAACGCCCGCATCCACATGCGGCAGGAGGTCGCGCCACTGCACCCCCACGCCGTAGTAGAAGCCGTAGGCGGGAGTGGCGAGCGCGTAACGCGCCGCGCCCAGGAAAGCCCCCAACGCCAGCGGGCCCTGGAAGCGGTAGCGATAGTCGATCAGGCGCACCCCGGCGAGACTCTTGCCGCCGAGATCATCGAGATCCACGCGCGCGCCCAGATCGCTGTGATCCGAAACCGAGCGGCGCGCACCCAGGGCGAAGTGCGCACCGGTCATTGAGCGGCCAGTGCTTTTCGGCGTGAGCCCGGTGAGATCGGTGCGTATGCGCAAGGCGTTTGCTCCGGCGTCCACGAACAGCTGTCCGCGCGTGTCGGCATCACCGGCGACGCCGCCCTCGCTGTCGAGCAGCGCCGCGCCGAGCTGCGCGTTCGGGTTGTCGTAGCGCACGAAGCCGGCGAGGCGCCCGAAGCTCCTGCCGAACGCGTCGCTTCCTGAGTCGAGCTCGCCGCCGATGATGAGGCCTTTCCACGGGCGGGAGTATCCAACGCTTACCTCGTGATAGCGCTGGTAAGGGATCACGCCATAGACCTGGTTCTCGAGGGTGCGATAGCGCAGCTGCACCTGTCCTCCGAACGAGGCGTCCCAGATCAGGCGCGCCATCGCGCTGCGCCCGCCCACGCCG
>JBGPKC010000117.1:0-5226 GCA_041485725.1 Steroidobacteraceae bacterium | reverse complement strand
CGCCTCGCGGATCAGCGGGCGCAGCGCTGACTTGTAGAGCGCAAACTGCACGCGCGCGTCGGCGCGCTGCCGCGGACTCCAGTGGCTGGTGTCGAGCATCAGCGAAAACCAGCCGAGCATGCCGCTGCGCAGCATGTAGCGGAAATTTTCGATCCGCGGTGCCGGCCACTCTGCCACGTAGCCTTCCAGCATCGCCGGCGGCAATACATAACTCGCGTCGTAGAAGGCGCGCCGGTTGGAGAGCGGATCATAAGTATCGGTGACGGAGAAATAGTCCCCGTGAGCGGCGCTGCCAAAATCCACCATGCGGCCGCCGTCGTTGCACAGCTCCAGCAACAGCTGCGGGTGACGCGCCCGTAGCGCCTCGTAGATCTGGTAGTACGCACGGGTAGCGTGATCGCTGACGTCGGTCGAGCTGGAACCATCCACCCACAGGTATCCGGAATCCTCGTGGACCCGTTGGGTCGACGCTTCCGGCGGTGCGGCAAGATGGTCAAGACGCGAGCTGCCTTGTGCCACCAGGTAGCCGTCATGCTCGAGCATATCGAGGTGATAGTCGCTGACGATGCGTTCGAGTTCGTTCTCCGCCCACGCCTTGGCGGCAGGGAAACCCAAATCGATGGTGATGCCCTTGAAGGGTTCGGTGTGCTTCCAGCCAGCGGGCGGAGCGGCGATCAGCCAGTCGCGTATGGCGGGATCGTAAGCATTGAGCGCGCCAGGCTGGTTCGACGTGCCAGCCTGCGTCCAGTCGATCCACAGACCAAACCTGAGCCCGTGACTATGGGCGAAGTCGGCGACACTCGCGATGCCGTGCGGAAACTTTGCCGGATCCGCGTGCCAGTCACCGACGCCGCGAAACCAGCCCGCATCCAGATGAAACATCTCCAGTCCGAGCTGCGCCGAATCCACGATCATGCGGCCCGCCAGAGTTTCGTCCACCGCCATGCCGCTGCCCCAGCTGTTGTTGACCATCAACGGGTACGACGGGTCGCTCAGCGTGCGCGGATTGTTGAGCACTTCCCGCACCCAGCGGTGCAGGATGTTGCCGGCGCCATCCGGTCCACTTCTGAATGCGCCAATGAATATCGTGGGCGTAGCAAAAGTACCGCCGGGCAGCAGGCGGGTTCGGTAGGGGCCCGGCACGGGATTGAGACCGGCGTCGCCACGCAGTGAGGCACCGTCGCGCTGCAACGCGATCCGCGTGCGCCCGCTGAACTCTATACCGACATACCAGCCCCGCCGAGCGCCACCCGGCTCATCGACCAGAAGATAGGGAATCATCTCCCGCGGCTGGTTGGCGATGGGGCGAGCGTAGGTGCTCGACGTGCCCTGCCAGGTATCGCCGTCGTGCAGCGCGTCGAGATGCGTGCCCTGAGCGGATGGCGAGTCGGCGCCCTTTTCCACCCAGAACCGTTCCAAAGCGGACTGCGGGTCGATCATCCAGTCAAAACGAAAGCTGGGCTGCAGCGGCAACCATACCGTGTCGTTGCTCAGGTTTTGAATCAAGAGCGTGTGTTCGATCGGGCCATATCCGGCACGCGCGCGCCAGCGCCACACCAGCTTGAGCCGTGGCGATTCGGTGGCGTACTCCAGCTGCATCCGCTTTGATTCGAAGCGGCTCGAAGCGCGATCCAACCGCCACACCAAGGGCTGCGCCGCGCCGCGCACTTCGACGTGATCGGGTAGCGCTTCGTCGGTCCGATTTTTCCAGGCCAGCGCGCCGCGGAGCCTAAGCGTGGTCAGTCGCGGAGCCTGTTCCCCGGCTTCGAGGGTAATCACCGTGTCAGCACTGGCCAGCTCTCCCCCTACCCCGCGCAAGTCGGACGCGTGCGCCACACGCATCACGCCCAAACCGACCATGATCGCCGACGCATAACCGAGGGTGTGGCACGCCAGTCGCCGGCTTCGGATGCTTTGCGTTATCGGCATGGAAGATCGAACTTACCACTGGCATCTACGGTTTTGCGCTTCGCGAGGTCCGAATTTGCGTCACCGACAAGCGCGTGACCATGACCAACCGGCGCGACGGGAGTATCGTCCGGCCCAAGCGTACCGTTCCGGAACACTGGTGGCGCGCGGCAGTCGAACGGAGTGTGCGGGCAGGCGCCCGCGGCGGAGGTAGGCATGCGCTTCAAGAATCCGGGTAAACGGTCCGTTCACGGGCAGCTTGCGGCCCTCACGGCAGTGGCCGTGTTGACATGCGCATCCGCGTGGGCGAACCCCGCGGATGAGTCTGCAGCCTCAGGCCGCGAGTCTGCCGTATGGGCGCCGAAGGAGCTTGAGTTCGTTTACCGGGGGTTTACCACGAAGTACTCCTGCGACGGACTGCAGGACAAGATGAGGAAGGTTCTGGTCAAGCTGGGAGCGCGTCACGACATTCAGGTGCGCAACTGGGGTTGCACGCAGCTCCGGGGGCCGGACCCGTTTGCCGGTGTGAGAATCAAGATGAACGTCCTGCAGCCGGCCGGCAAACAGGGTGGGCAGGCAGTGCCAGCGCATTGGAAGATGGTCGATCTCCTGGCCGACCCCGACGACCGTGATCCGGTTGACGCGGCCGGAGACTGCGAGCTCATCGGAGAGATCAAGCAGAAGGTCCTGCCGCTGTTTGCGACTCGCAATATCGACTACAGCTCCACCTGCGAACGGCATCACTTACTGGTCGGGGCCACGCGACTGAAGGCGGAAGTACTGGTCGCCGATGACAGCGCGGCAGCCGATTCTGCAGCCCGGTAAGGCTTTCCCGGATCCCTTGCGCAAGGAGCCGCGGTTCCAGGCCCGCAAATGCCCAGTCGAAGCCGAAGCTCGGCCGCGTTCGTAGCGTCGCTTGGGCGGCGCTAATGACCCGCATCAAGTTCTCGCGCCGCGACTTCGCCCGGCTGTCGGCGGCAGCCGGAGCCGTCGTCGCGGGATACTCGCCGCTCCTCGGCGCCGCCATCCGCGGCGCCGCCGTGCCCACGCTCACGGAATTCGGCTACGGCGACGTCACCGTCGACAGCGCCCTGCACCAGGCGCAGCTGCAGAACACGCACGACGTGCTGATGAATCTGAGCGAAGACAGCCTCCTCAAGCCGTTTCGGCAGATGGTGGGGCAGCCTGCGCCGGGCGACGATCTGGGCGGCTGGTACAACTACGATCCGAATTTCAACTGGCACACGGATGATGCGGGATTCGCGCCCGGGGCCACCTTCGGACAGTGGGTATCGGCCCTGGCCCGCTATTACGCGATTACTGGATCGCAACCCGTGCGTGCGAAAGTGCTGCGCCTCAATCGACTCTATGGGCGCACGATCGGCGAGGATTTCTACGACAAGAACCGCTTCCCGGCGTACTGCTACGACAAATTACTCCTGGGACTGATCGATTCCCACCAGTTCGCCGGCGATCCGGATGCCTTCGCACTGTTGGAGCGCACCACCACGGCGGCCGTGCCGCACCTGCCGCCCGCGGCGGTCGATCGCGAACTCGAGTGGCGGCCCGGCAAGGATCAATCGTATCGATGGGACGAGTCGTATACGAATCCCGAGAATCTGTTTCTCGCTTATGGGCGCGGCGCCGGGCGCCGTTACCGCGACCTGGCCGTGCGCTATCTCGACGATGCGACGTGGTTCGATCCCCTGGCCCGCGGCGAGAACGTGCTCGCCACCAAGCATGCCTACAGCTACGTCAACTCGCTGAGCTCCGCGATGCAGGCTTACCTCACGCTCGGCAGCGAAAAGCATTTGCGCGCCGCCAGCAACGCGTTCGCCATGCTGTCGGCGCAGAGTTACCCGACCGGCGGCTGGGGTCCCGACGAGAAGCTGGTGGCGCCCGACGGCAATGAGCTCTACGCGAGTCTCACATCCACGCACAACAGTTTCGAGACCCCCTGCGGCTCGTACGCGCACTTCAAGCTGACGCGCTACCTGCTGCGTGTGACGCGCGACGCCCGCTACGGGGACAGCATGGAGCGTGTGATGTACAACACCGTGCTGGGCGCGAATCCCATGTGTTCCGATGGGCGTGCCTTCTACTACGCGGACTATAATTTCGCGGGCAAAAGAGTGTATTCGAACCACCGGTTTCCCTGCTGCTCGGGCACCTTGCCGCAGGTCGCGGTGGATTACGGTATCAACGCCTACTTCCGTGATCCGCTCGCCGTCTATGTCAACTTGTACGTGCCATCGAGCGTCCGCTGGAGTCAGGGGGCAGTACATTGCTCACTGCAGCAAAGCGGCGAGTATCCTTTCGAAGATACGGTGTCGATGCGGGTCGGCGCGTCGCAGCCGCAGGAGTTCACGCTGTGCCTGCGGATCCCCGGCTGGGCAAGCGGCGCTCGCATCGAAGTCAACGGACAGCGCTGGAGCGGCGCGACCGAGCCCGGAAGCTTCGCCGCTGTTGCCCGCCGCTGGCGCGATGGCGACCGTCTCGATCTCGAGTTGCCGCGCCGCCTGCGGCTGGAATCCGTCGATCGGCAGCATCCAGACACGGTAGCCTTGCTGTGCGGACCGTTGGTCCTGTTTGCAATCAGCGCGGGCAGCGAACGGCCGCGGCGCAGCGAGGTGTTGGCGACCCGGAAAGTGGCGCAGCGCCGCTGGGAGACGAGCGTCGCTTCCGCTCCCGTGACGTTCCTGCCTTACGTCGCGATCGACCAGGAACAATATTCGACCTTTCTGACGCTGGCGGGGTGATCTGGCGCAGCGACGCCACGAAAATGGACCGCTGGCGCGGATAACCGCGCCAGCGGACCAAGCTGAATCCGTCGAACAGTCACTCGGGAGGCGAGGATGTTCATGAGGGAGTCTTGGATTCAGGCGCCCACCTTTACCGGGCCAGCGTGAGCTAGTCCGTGCGGTAGCGCACATAGCCCCGCAGTCGATACGCAGTCTAAGTAGCGCGTAACAGGCGCTGCCAGGGTCCTCTTCGGGTAAGCGTGCGATCGAACAGACACCGCTGTCGCAGCGGGTAGGGTTACCACCTGACTCCGGCAACCCCGACCGGGGCAGGAGCTAACCATGAAAACCGAACCTCTGACCACAGAGCTAGCCTCGAACGGACACAGCGCTGGAGCCACGCCCACCAAGAACCCGGCGGCCGCTGCGGCACCGACAGGCGTTGCTCAGGAGTTTCAGAATTTCGTCGCTGATATGGAAGACTTGATCAAAGCAGGCACGTCGCTAACCGGCGACGACTTGGCCCGTGCCAAGGCCAACCTTGCTGCCCGCGTCGCCGCCGCAAGAGCATTCGTTG
>JBGPKC010000116.1:0-5236 GCA_041485725.1 Steroidobacteraceae bacterium | reverse complement strand
TTCCCCCAAGGCGCGCGCCCGGACGGCGGGAATTTCCAGCTCGACAGACAGCATGTCGGCCGCCAGCTCCTGCAGCTGGGTGTAGCGTTCGCGATCGAACGGATCGCGACTGAAGCTGAGCCCGTTCTGCGCGATCGCCTGCAGCTTGCGCGCCCACTCGAGCAGGGTTGCCGTGTGCGCGCCGGCACTCATGAGCGCTCGCGGGTGCGCCGTGTCCTGCGGATCACGAGCTTCAGTCCCGACCAGGTCTCATCGAGCGCGCACACCTTGATGTCCACCAGGCCGGTGGGCAAGGCGAGCTCGCGGATCACCTGCTCGGTGATATCGGTCGCTACCCCGGCGGCTTTCTTCGGCCAGCTCACCCAGATCGCCGCATCAGGCCGCATGGCCCTGAGCGCGGTCCGCAGCATCTTGCCCAAGTCGGCCCGCCGGGTCGCAAACACGTGAATGACGTCGGTGTGCGCGTCGATGCGCGGCACGGTTTGCACCCCCGCAGGGAGCGGCGCGAGCAGCTCGCGGTAGTTCGCCGGCGCCTCGTGCAGGAACAGCCGCGCACCCGCTGCGATGCCGAGCTTCTTTGCCAGCGGCGTGCCGGAGTAGCCGCTCATGACAGGCGCATCGGCCCCAAGCGCCTAGAGGTTGCGGATCAGCGCGTCGCCAAACGCGCTGGTCGACACTTCCTGTGCGCCTTCCATGAGCCGCGCGAAGTCGTAGGTGACCACTTTCTGCGCGATCGTCCGGTCCATGGCGCCGATGATGGCATCGGCCGCTTCGACCCAGCCCATGTAGCGGAACATCATCTCTGCGGAGAGAATCAGCGAGCCCGGATTCACCTTGTCGAGATTCGCATACTTGGGCGCCGTGCCGTGCGTGGCCTCGAACACGGCGTGCCCGGTGAGGTAGTTGATATTGCCGCCCGGGGCAATGCCGATGCCGCCGACCTGCGCTGCCAGCGCATCCGAGAGATAGTCGCCGTTGAGATTGAGCGTTGCGATGACGTCGAACTCCTCGGGGCGCGTCAGTACCTGCTGCAGCGTGATGTCGGCGATTGCGTCCTTGATGAGGATGCGTCCGGCCTTCCTGGCCGCGTCCATTTCCGCGTTCGCGTCCTTCTCACCCTTGGCCGCCTTGGTGCGCTCCCACTGCTCCCAGGTGTAGGTCTGGGACGCAAACTCACGCTCGGCGAGCTGATAGCCCCAGTTGCGGAACGCGCCTTCGGTGAACTTCTGGATATTGCCCTTGTGCACGAGCGTCAGGGTCTTGCGTTTGTGGGCGATGCTGTAGCCGATCGCGGCACGGATGAGACGCTCCGACCCCTGCTTCGACACCGGCTTGATGCCGATGCCGCAGCTCTCCGGGAAGCGGATCTTGGCGTACGCCTTGGGGAAGGCCTGGCGGAACAGCTCGAGAAACTTCTGGTTGTCGGGGGTGCCGGCTTCGAATTCGATGCCGGTATAGATGTCCTCGGTGTTCTCACGGAAGATGACCATGTCGACCTTCTCGGGGTGCTTGACGGGCGAGGGCACGCCCTTGAACCAGCGCACCGGGCGCAGGCACACGAACAGGTCGAGCATCTGCCGCAGCGCCACGTTGAGCGAGCGGATGCCGCCACCGATCGGGGTGGTGAGCGGTCCCTTGATGGACACGAGGTATTCGCGGCAGGCGGCAACGGTTTCTTCCGGCAGCCAGGTGTTGAACAGTTTGTTGGACTTTTCCCCCGCATAGACCTCCATCCAGTGGATGCGCCGCTTGCCGCCGTAGGCCTTGGCCACCGCGGCGTCCATGACGCGCACGCTGGCGCGCCAGATGTCAGGGCCGGTACCGTCACCCTCGATGAATGGAATGATCGGGTTCTGCGGGACGACCAGCTGGCCGTTGCTGATCGCGATCTTCGCCCCCTGGGCGGGCGGCGTGACCTTGGGGCTTGCGGCCGTGGACATGAGGTCTTCTCCTGGGGAGTCGCCGGCTGCGCGGGGGGCGCCGGGGCGGGGAATGCTAGCACACGGCAGGCGCTGCACGCGGTGCGTGCCCGGCCGCGTGCCCGTATGAGAGACTGACCGCGCGGCTTGGCGGGGGCGGGCAACTAAAGAGCGTATGTCCTACACAACTAATAAGAGTAACGGGGCGGCGGCCGCGAAACCATCGCTCCTGCGGCAGCTGTGCGCGGTGCGGCCGACCGATCCGGCGGATACCACGGGCAAGAGTCGCCTGAAGCAGGTGCTGAGCGCGCGGGCGCTCATCGCCATTGGCCTGGGCGCCACCATCGGATCGGGCATCTTCGTGCTCACCGGCACGGTCGCCGCCAACCATTCCGGCCCTGCGATCACGCTGTCGCTGCTGATCGCCGCCTTCGGCGGCGGACTCGCTGCGCTGTGTTACTCCGAGTTCGCGGCATTCCTGCCGGTTCCGGGCAGCGCCTACAGCTACACCTATGCAACCCTCGGCGAGGCGCTCGCCTGGTTCATCGGCTGGAACCTGCTGCTCGAATACGCGATTTCCGCTTCGGCGGTGGCGGTGAGCTGGTCCGCCTATGTCGTGAGTCTGCTCGGCGATGCCCACATCCACCTGCCGGCGTCTCTCGTCAACGCACCGCTCGGACTCGATGCGCACGATCACGTGGTTGCCACCGGCGCCCTCATCAACGTGCCGGCGGTGCTGATCATCGCCGCCATGACGGCGCTCCTGTACGTCGGGGTGCGCGGCTCGGCCGCCGCCAACTCGTTCATGGTGGCACTCAAGGTCGGCATCATCGTGATCTTCGTCATTGCGGGCCTCAAGTACATCGACGCCTCGAACTGGCAGCCGTACGTGCCGCCCAGCACCGGGATTCGCGGTCACTTCGGCTGGAGCGGCGTGTTGCAGGGCGCGGCCATCATCTTCTTCTCCTACGTCGGTTTCGATACCGCCTCGACGACCGCGCTCGAGGCGCGCAACCCGCAGCGCGATCTGCCGCTCGGGATCATCGGCGCCCTGGTCATTTCGGCTGTGCTGTATGTTGCGATGGCAACCGTTCTGACCGGCATGGTGCCGTTCCAGAAACTCGACTCCGACGCGCCGGTGGCCGTGGCACTCGACGCGCACCCGCAGCTCTCCTGGCTCTCGTGGATTCTCAAGGTCGGCGTCATCGCCGGCATGACTTCAGTCATTCTCACCTCGCTCCTGGGGCAGCCACGTATCCTTCTGTCGATGGCGGACGATGGGCTGCTGCCGCCGTTCATGAGCCGCTGCCATCCGCGCTTCAAGACGCCGCACGTGTCCACCGTGATCACCGGGGTGTTCGCGGCGCTGATCGCCGCCGTATTTCCGCTCGATCTGCTCGCGGATCTTATTTCCATCGGCATCCTGCTGGCGTTCGCGACGGTATGTGTCGGGGTGCTGGTGTTGCGTTACACGCGGCCCGATGCGTACCGGCCGTTCCGCGTGCCCTGGGCACCGTTCACCTGCGTGCTGGGTGCGCTGTGGTGCCTCGGCATGACGCTGGCGCTGTCCAACGGCACCTGGCTGCGGCTCGTGTACTGGACCGCCCTCGGCATGTCCATCTACGCCTTCTACGGATTCCGGCACAGCCGCCTGCGCCAATGACCGGGACGCTGCCGGGCACGCCCGCCGCGGATGGCTTCCGCATGCCGGGAGAGTTCGAGCCGCACGCCGGCTGCTGGATGCTGTGGCCGGAGCGGCCGGACAACTGGCGCGAGGCGGCGCGGCCGGCGCAGCTGGCGTTCGTGCAGGCGGCCGCGGCAATCGCGCAATTCGAGCCGCTCACGGTCGGGGTGTCGACCCCGCACTACAGCGCCGCGCGCGCGCTGCTGCCCGAGCGCGTGCGGGTGGTGGAGATGGCGCACGATGATTCCTGGATGCGTGATGTCGGGCCCACCGGCGTGGTGGATGGGCACGGCGCCGTACGCGGCGTCGACTGGCGCTTCAACGCGTGGGGCGGCCTTGCCGGGGGACTGTATTTTCCCTGGGACCAGGATGATCTCGTGGCGCGCAAGGTGCTGGACATCGAGAGGCTCGATCGTTATCGCGCCCCGCTGGTGAACGAAGGCGGCGCCATCCACGTCGACGGTCAGGGCACGGCGCTGGTCACCGAGGAATGCCTGCTGAACGCCAATCGCAATCCGCACCTCCAGCGCAGCGGCGTGGAGCGGCAGCTGCGCGACTACCTGGGCGTGAGCCACATCATCTGGCTCGGCAAGGGGGTGTTCAACGATGAGACCGACGGGCACATCGACAATCTCGCGTGTTTCGTACGCCCTGGCGAAGTGTGCCTCACGTGGACCGATCGTCGGCGCGATCCGCAGCATGCGATCTCACTGGATGCCTGGGAGCGTTTGCATGAAGCGCGCGATGCTCGCGGGCGGCGGCTCAAGGTGCGGCGCCTGCCGATGCCCGGTCCGCTCACCCTTCATGCCCGTGAAGCGACCGGCCTCGTCGCTCGCGAGGGCACCCGCCCGCGTGTCGCCGGCGAGCGACTCGCGGCGAGCTATGTGAACTTCTATATCGCCAACGGCGGCATCGTCATGCCGCTCCTGGACGCCCGCACCGACCGCTCGGCGGCGCAGCGCCTGAAGCGCCTGTTCCCGGCGCGCCGCGTGGTGGGCGTGCCGGGGCGCGAGATCCTGCTGGGAGGCGGCAACATCCACTGCATCACGCAGCAGGTTCCCTCAGGAACGCGAACCCGATCACCGTCCGCGACCTGAGGACACGCTGCCCGTGGCGCCATGCGCTATCGTCAGCGGCCATGGACCTGGCGCGCTTTCGCAGCCCCTTGCTGGCCGGCCTGATGATCGCCGCGCTCGCCCCGGCGCACGCCACTGCCCAGCAACCCAACGCCTCGCCCGCAGCGCCGCCGGCCGGGCGCTTCATCGTCAAGCTGCGCTCGAATGCCGTCGCGGATGCCGCACACGCCGCGCCAGAGCGGATCGGCGCGCTCGCGAGCCGCGCGGGACTCACCCTGAGCGAGGCGCGTCACATCACCTCCGGCATCCACCTGATGCGGGTGCAGGCGCAGCCGGGCGGTGAGCCGGCCGCGGCAATGCTGGTGCGGCTGCGCGCGGACCCGGAAGTCGAGTACGCCGAGCCCGACCAGCGCCGTTATGCGTATGCGACGCCGGATGATCCGCTGTTTTCCGGCCAGTGGTACATGCAGCACACGCAGGCTTCCGCGGTAAACGCACTCGGCGCCTGGGATCTGACCACCGGGAGCGCCGGCGTCGTAATCGCGGACCTCGACACC
>JBGPKC010000115.1:0-5247 GCA_041485725.1 Steroidobacteraceae bacterium | reverse complement strand
CCAGATGAGCGAGCGGTCGGTGATGCGTACCTCGGCAAAGGATGCGAACGTCGCCCCGATCCTTTCGATCCCCTGCGCGAGGCTCTCGCCGCTGCGAAATACCGCGGCGTCCAGCTGCATGGCCTTCTGCATCTCCACGCGGATCGCCGCGGTTGAGCGCGCACCGTTGGCGTTGCGCAGGCGATCGAGCCGCGCTATGGCCGGCTGCCCCGCATCCGCGGCCAGGGGACGGTGGCGGCTGCCGGGTTTGACGGTTTCGGCACAGCGCCGCGCGGCCTCGCGCCCGAAGATCACCAGGTCCAGCAGCGAGTTGCTGCCTAAGCGGTTGGCGCCGTGCACCGACACGCAGGCCGCCTCCCCTACCGCCATGAGCCCGGGGACGATGCTGTCCGGATCGCCGTCCTTCGGCCGCACCACTTCGCCACGGTAGTTGCAGGGGATGCCTCCCATGTTGTAGTGCACGGTCGGCTGCACCGGAATGGGCTCGCGGGTGACGTCGACGCCGGCGAATATGCGCGCCGTCTCCGCGATTCCCGGCAGGCGTTCGTGAATGACACCGGCCCCCAGGTGCTCCAGGTGCAGAGCAATGTAATCGTGCTCGGGGCCGACGCCGCGCCCCTCGCGGATCTCCACCGTCATCGCCCGGCTCACGACGTCGCGCGAGGCGAGATCCTTGGCGTTGGGCGCATAGCGCTCCATGAAGCGCTCGCCCTTTGAGTTGGTGAGATAGCCGCCCTCGCCCCGCGCCCCTTCGGTGATCAGGCATCCCGCGCCGTAGATGCCGGTGGGGTGAAATTGCACGAACTCCATGTCCTGCAGCGGCAGGCCGGCGCGCAGCACCATGGCATTTCCGTCGCCGGTGCAGGAGTGCGCCGAGGTACAGGTGAAATAAGTGCGCCCGTACCCGCCGGTGGCGAGGATGGTCACGTGCGCGCGGAAGCGGTGCAACGTCCCCTCATTGAGGTCGAGCGCCACCACGCCGCGGCATACGCCATCCTCCATGATCAGATCGATCGCGAAGTATTCGATGAAGAAGGTCGCAGCGTGGCGCAGCGACTGCTGATAGAGCGCGTGCAGCATCGCGTGCCCGGTGCGGTCCGCCGCGGCGCAGGTGCGCTGCGCGATGCCCTTGCCGAAGTGCGTCGTCATGCCGCCGAATGGACGCTGGTAGATGCGGCCGGCTTCGGTGCGCGAGAACGGCACGCCGTAATGCTCCAGCTCGATCACCGCCGCGGGCGCCTCCTTGCACATCAGCTCGATCGCGTCCTGGTCGCCGAGCCAGTCCGAGCCCTTGACGGTGTCGTACATGTGCCAGCGCCAGTCGTCCTCGCCCATATTGCCGAGCGCCGCGCTGATTCCGCCCTGTGCAGCCACCGTGTGGCTGCGCGTCGGAAAGAGCTTGGTGATACAGGCGGTCGACAAACCGCTTTCGGCAAGGCCGAGCGTGGCGCGCAGCCCCGCGCCTCCGGCGCCGACGACGATGACGTCGTAGCTGTGATCGATGAACTCGTAGGCGCTCATTGGGCCGCTCCGAAGGCAACCCGCAGGACGGCAAACACCCCCGCCGCCGCGATCAGCGTATGCGCGAACATCACGCTGACGAGCGTCACGGTTCGGGCGCCGGCGCCGTGAACATAGTCCTCCACCACCTCGCGCACACCCAGCTGCGAGTGCCACGCGCAAGTCAGCACAAAGAGAATGAGGAGCAGCGCCGTCCAGCCCTGACCCATCCAGGCCGCCACGGTCGCATGATCGAACGAGGGCAGCGACAGCAGCGACACCACGAACCAGATCGACAACGGCACCAGCGCGATCGAGGTGAGGCGCTGCATCCACCAGTGATGCACGCCCTGCTTCGCCGAGCCGGCGCCCAGCACCTTGCCCAACGGGCTGCGCAGGCTCATGGGGCGCGCGCTCCGGCGAGCCACGCGCAGTAACCGACCAGCAGCATGAGGGCGATGCTGACCCCGACCACCAGCCACGCGCTCCTTTGCGCCTGTGCGCGCTCCATTCCCCTGCCGGTGTCCCAGACGAGGTGACGGATGCCGGCGCTGAGGTGGTAGCAGAACGCGATGATGAGAGCCGCATACACCAGCTTCATGACCGGCAGCGACAGCAGCCTTGCGGCGCGCGCGTGAGCGTGGGCCCCACTCGCCACCGCCATGAGCCAGTACACCAGCAGCAGCAGCCCGGCCGACAGTCCAACTCCGGTGAAGCGATTCAGGATGGAAGTCGTCAGGGTGTACTTGAACTTGTACACCGACAGGTGAGGCGATAGGGGCCGCGGCGGCATAGACTAAAAATCGATGCAGCGGCCGTTCTTTTCCCAGTCCCCGAAGCGTGTGGGCTCAGGTCCCGCGGGGCCTGCGATCTCGCGCGGCCGGGGGGCAAGGGGATCGCGGGCCGCGCTCGGCGCAGCGACTGCAGTGGAAGCCGGAAGATCAGCGGGCGGGATGAAAAAAGGTGTGCCTGGGTTCTTGCGGTGCGGCGTCGGCATACCCATTAAGTCTGACAGAATTCGCAGATGGCAGCCATGTAAAAGTTAAGGAAAAACAACGGTCAACTTCATGTCCACCGAATGGAATTCAGTATCGCTCGACTCGCTCGGCGTGCTGCGCGCGCGCGGCGCGGACGTGGTGTCGTTCCTGCAGGGACAGCTGTCGAACGATGTCGCGCTGTTGGGGCCCGAGCGCTCGCTGCTGGCCGGTTATCACAACCCGCAGGGCCGCGTGATCGCACTGCTGCGGCTGGTGCAGGCCTCCCCGGGCGAGGTGCTGGCAATTTTGCCGCGCGAGCTCGCCGCGGCGGCGGCGAGCCGGCTCGCGAAATTCATTCTGCGCGCGAAGGTGAAGGTGGCGGATGAATCGGCGAGCTGGCAGGTCACGGGTCTGCTGGCGCCTGAGTCGCGCGCGGATCCCGCGCCGCCGTTCACGGGCGCATTGCCGGACACTTTGCACGACACCGCGCGCATGGGTGACTCGATCGCGGTACGCATCGGCGCGCTGCCCCCGCGCTGGCTGGTGCTCTCGAGCGTCGGCGCACGGTCCGCGAATCCGCCCGTTGCCTTGGCGGGTTGCGCGCCGATGCCGCTCGACCGCTGGCGCCGCCTGGCGGTGGCGGCCGGCGAACCGGAGATCTACGCGGCCACCTCCGAGGAGTTCGTGGGCCAGATGCTGAATCTCGACGTGCTGGGCGCGATTGCCTTCGACAAGGGTTGCTACACCGGCCAGGAAGTGATCGCGCGCGCTCACTACCGCGGACGCGTCAAGCGCCGCCTGCAACGCTTCGTTACCCATTCCCCGATGCGGCTCGAACCCGGCGATGCCGGCGAGCTGAGCGACGGTCGGGCCTTCAAGGTCGTGAACGCGGTGCCGCTTGCGGACGGTCGCTGCGAATTTCTCGCCGTGGCGCCGCTCGCCGGGGACGACTCCGCTGCGGGCAGGTCGCAGCACGAGGCCGAGCGCGCCAGCGTGATCAACGCGCAGCAGCTCGAGCTACCCTACTCCCTGCCCGCGTAAAAGCTGTTCGGGGCCGTGCGCTTGTCAGCGCCGTGCGAACTTGAGGTGAGTCACCCTTGGAGTGGCCACCGTCCGCACCCACTCCAGGCCGTGAAGATCCTCGCCCACGCCCTCGAACAGGCGCTCCCCGCCGCCCAGGAGCGTCGGGACCAGGTTGATCTCCATCTCGTCGACGAGGCCGGCGACCAGGTACTGTCTCGCAGCGCTCGCGCCGCCGGCCAGCGCCACGTCCTTGCCGTTCGCCGCGCGCTGCGCCTGCTCGAGCGCTGCCTCGATGCCGCCGGTGACGAAGGTGAAGGTGGTCCCGCCCTGAAGTTCGAGCGGCCCGCGCGCATGATGGGTGAGGACAAAGACGGGGTGGTGATACGGTGGATTGCTCCCCCACCAGCCGTCCCACGGCCGGCTCGCGTCCCACGGGCCGGGATGGCCACCAAACATGTTCCGTCCCATTAGGGTCGCGCCGATATTGGCAAGCGCCGCTTCAACGACCACGGTGCTCTCGTTGCTCTCTCCGCCTTCAAGTCCGTGCGGCGCACGCCAGAGCGCGAGCGGGAAGGCCCACTGGTGCAGGCGCGTGCCGCCGATTCCGAGCGGGTTGTCCACGCTCTGGTGAGGGCCGGCCACGAACCCATCGAGCGACATGGAAATCGTAAATCGCAGCTTTGACACCGTGGAACCTCGATCGGGGCGTGTCACTCCGCCTCGGGCCGCATGTGCGGGAACAGAACGACGTCGCGGATCGAGGGCGAGTCGGTGAAGAACATGACGAGCCGGTCGATGCCGACCCCGAGTCCTGCGGCCGGCGGCATGCCGTACTCGAGCGCGCGTATGTAGTCGGCGTCGTAGAACATCGCTTCCTCATCGCCCTTGTCCTTGCGGGCGGCCTGGGCGCGGAAGCGCGCCGCCTGCTCCTCGGGATCGTTGAGTTCGGAGAAGCCGTTGGCGATCTCGCGCCCGGCGAGGAAGAACTCGAAGCGATCGGCGATGAATGGATCGGCATCGCTCGGCCGCGACAGCGGTGACACCTCCGCCGGGTAGGCGTACACGAAGGTCGGATCGAGCAGCGCGCTTTCGGCGGTTTTCTCAAACAGTGCCATCTGCAGCTTGCCGGCGCCGTCTTCGCGCTCGACCTTGACGCCGAGCTGCTCGCAGCGCTTGCGCAGGTAGGTGACGTCGCGCAGCGACAGCGGATCGATCCCGGGGCTGTGGTCGATGAGGGACTGCTCAAGGGTCAAGCGCTTGAACGGCCTGGCGAGATCGTAGGCGCGCCCCTGGTAGGTGATCTGCTGCGAGCCGTGCAGCGCCTCGGCCAGTCCGCGGGTCGCCTTCTCGATCCAGTCCATCAGGTCACGGTAGTCGGCGTACGCGAGATACAGCTCGAGCATCGTGAATTCGGGGTTGTGCTGCGTCGACAGCCCTTCATTGCGGAAGTTGCGGTTGATCTCGTACACGCGCTCGAGCCCGCCGACGATCAGGCGCTTCAGGTACAACTCCGGGGCGACGCGCAGGTACATGTCGAGATTGAGCGAGTTGTGATGCGTGCGGAAGGGGCGCGCGCTGGCGCCGCCCGGGATCGGCTGCATCATCGGCGTCTCGACCTCGAGAAAATCGAGCGCATCGAGAAAGTCGCGCAGGTAGCGCACGACGCGGGCGCGGGTGCGGTACACGTTGCGGCTCGTTTCGCTCACGATCAGGTCGACGTAGCGCTGCCGGTAGCGCGTCTCGGTGT
>JBGPKC010000114.1:0-5296 GCA_041485725.1 Steroidobacteraceae bacterium | reverse complement strand
CAACGGCGGTTTCCTGGGGGATGACGCGCAGCATCAGACGGCCGAGAACTTCGCGCATCTCACGCGCGCCGACTACGCCTACACGCCCTACGTGCCGCAGGGTGAACAACACGCCAAGGTTCCTGAGTGGCTCAACGAGCCCATCTACTACCACAACCGCGGCAACTCGACCTTCAGCGGCGAGAGCTCGACCTTCGGCGATTTCAGTGGGCTCGATGACCTGTTTACCGAGAATCCGCGCGTCGTGCAGGGCTTCATCGACATCTACGGCGCCTGGATCGACGAATACGGCATCGATGGATTCCGCATCGACACGGCCAAGCACGTGAACCCCGAGTTCTGGCAGGCTTTCGTGCCGGCCATGCTGGCGCGCGCCCGGGCGCGGGCCATTCCCCATTTCCACGTCTTCGGTGAAGTCAACACCTCGGCCGCGGACGCGGCGCCGCTGGCCTTGCGCACGCGGGTCGACAAGCTGCCGGCGGTGCTGGATTTCGCGTTTGCCGCAGCGGTGCGCGCCACGGTCGCCGGTTCGAGCGGCACCGAGGTTCTGACGCGAGTCTTCGAGCAGGATGCGCTCTACGAGGGAGGCGCGGCAGCGGCGCGGCAGTTGCCCACGTTCATCAGCAATCACGACGAAGGACGGTTCGCGTACTTCGTGCGCGCCGCGCGTCCGGGAATCGCCGCCGACGAGCTACTGCGGCGGGTGCTGCTGGCACACGCCATGCTGTTCACGCTGCGTGGAGTGCCGGTGGTGTACTACGGTGATGAGCAGGGATTCGCGGGCCGCGGCGGCGACCAGGCGGCGCGCCAGGACATGTTCGCGAGCCAGGTCGCGTCCTACAACGACGAGCCGCTGCTGGGCACGGCAGACACCACGGCGCACGCCAGCTTCAACCGCGAGCACCCGCTGTATCGCGCGATCGCACGGCTCGCGAGCCTGCGCCAAAGCCAGGCCGCACTGCGAGACGGAGCGCAGCTGCTGCGTGCCGATGCCACCGCGCCCGGGCTGTTTGCCGTGTCACGCCTTGACCCGCAGAGCGGCCACGAGGTGCTCATCGCCTTCAACACCTCGACGGCTGCCGTGAGTGCACAAGTGACCATCAACGCCACCTCCGGGAGATTCTCATCGCTCCTGGGCTCGTGCGAACCGACCGCAAGCGCACCGGGGAGCTATCGTGTCAGCGTCCCGCCCTTGGACTACATCGTCTGCGCCTCCGGGGTGGGGCAGTGAGCGCCAGGCGGGAATGGTGGCGCGGCGCGAGCATCTATCAGATTTACCCGCGCAGCTTTGCCGACTCGAACGGGGATGGGATCGGAGATCTGCCGGGCGTCACCGCCCATCTGCCGTATGTTGCTTCGCTCGGAGTGGATGCGATCTGGCTGTGCCCGTTCTTCACCTCGCCGATGCGGGACTTCGGCTACGACGTTGCCGACTACTGCAGCGTCGATCCGACTTTCGGAACGTTGCGGGATTTCGATTGCCTGCTGGAGTCGGCGCATACCTTAGGGTTGCGGGTCATCATCGACCAGGTCTACTCGCATACTTCCGATCAGCATCCATGGTTCAGGCAGAGCCGCGAGGATCGCACCAATGCAAAGGCCGAGTGGTACGTCTGGGCAGATCCCAAAGCGGACGGCTCGCCTCCTTCGAACTGGCAGTCGGTGTTCGGCGGTCCCGCCTGGGCCTGGGATGCGCGCCGCGGGCAGTACTATCTTCACAATTTCCTCACCGAGCAGCCCGACCTGAACGTGCACCATGCCGCCGTGCAGGACGCGTTGCTCGAGTGCGCGCGGTTCTGGCTCGAGCGCGGCGTTGATGGATTCCGGGTAGACGCCATCGACTACGCGATGCACGATCCTCACCTGACCGACAATCCGCCGTCGCTGGCAAACGGCAGGACCCGCAGCCGCCCGGTCGATTTCCAGCAGCCGTGCAACAACAAGTCCCACCCCGATATCGTGCGATTCATCGAGCGCGTGCGCGCACTCACCGACAGCTATGGCGAGCGCTTCACCGTCGCGGAGGTCGGCGGGCAGGACAGCGAACCCGCGATGAAATCATTTACCGCCGGCGCGAACCGCTTTCACACCGCCTACGGCTTCAACTTCCTGTATGCGGACGCGCTCTCGCCCCAACTGGTGCGCTCGGCAATCGAGGCGTGGCCCGCGGACGGCAGCACCGGGTGGCCGAGCTGGGCATTCTCCAACCACGACGCGCCGCGTGCGGTGTCCCGCTGGGCCGAGCCCGGCGACCGCAGCGCCTGTGCACGCGCGGCGATGTTGCTGCTCGTCAGCCTGCGCGGGAATATCTTCCTCTACCAGGGAGAGGAGCTCGGCTTGCCACAAGCCATTCTCGCGTTTGCCGACCTCAAGGATCCGGAGGCCATCACCAACTGGCCGCAGATTCTCGGGCGCGACGGCGCGCGCACGCCCATGCCCTGGGCCGCGCAGGCCGCGAACGGGGGCTTCTCGAGCGGGCGTCCCTGGCTGCCGGTGGCAGAATCGCACCTGCCACTGGCCGTAGACAGGCAGGAGGCCGAGCCGAATTCTGAATTGGCGCTGGCCCGCCGCCTCATCGCCCTCAGAAACAGCCTTGCGGCGCTGCGCAACGGGACGATGCAGATCATCGAAGCGCGGGCGGAGATTCTGATTTTCCAGCGCCGACACGCTGCCGAGGAACTCCTGTGCGCCTTTAACTTTGGCCGCCAGCCGCACACGCTTGACCCCGCGCCGCCCGGGAGCTGGCGTGTGCTCGAGGCTGTGGGTGGCGCGAACGCGTGGACGCTGCCGCCGTGGTCAGGACTGATTGCTCAGTGCCTGCAGCGATAGCGCCGGGCGTGCTTACCTCGCGGCGGCCGCGTCAGCTTCGCAGCCGCGCACGCAGCCGTTCGATCTCATCCTCCCTGAGGCCGATCTGCGCCAGATAGGCGCGCACTCCGCCGGTATCGGCAAGAAACTTCAGCATGTTGTGGGCTCCTTCCTCGGGGCAGCGCAGGGCTTCCAGAATGCGCTGCGGGTCGGCGTCGGCGTAGCGCTTGAGATACCCGTCGCGAAGATTCGCCGAGCTCATGGCGTAGTCGCACGCGATCGCCTCCGGTTCGGCATCCGCCAGCGCCAGCAGCAGCGCCGCGATGAGGCCGGTGCGGTCCTTGCCGGCGATGCAGTGAAACAGCAGCGGACCGGCCGGTGCGGCCGCAATGGCGCTGAGCACGTGGTGCAGCTCGAAGCGCACGTGCTCGAGCACCACGCACTTCCAGAGCTCCTTGGCGACATCGCGGCTGCGCAGCCGCCATTCGTCCTCGGTGTGCGTGAGCAGCGAAATGCGCTGGTAACGCACCTGCGGCAAGGCCGCCGGCACGGGGCTCGGGTACAGGGCCGCTTCTTCCGGCCAGCGCAGGTCCACGACGGTCTCGATGCCGTAGTCCGCGAGCGCCTGAGTGCCCTCCGCGGTCAGCTGCGCGAGATCATCCGCCCGCACCAGCGAGCGCCAGCGCGTGTGCGCCCCATCCACCGTCGGATAGCCGCCCAGGTCGCGCGCGTTCAGGAGATTCGGGAAGTGCAGCAGGCGCTTCGGATCGTGCATCCGCCCTTAGTGTGCCTCAATGCTTTGCTGCGCGCTGTGCTTCGCGCTGTTGGCTGAGCGCGACACCCGCAAGAATCAGCGCGCCCGCCAACCCCATGGTGAAGGTGAGCGGTTCACCGAGAATCAGCCATGCCCAGATCACGCCAAACAGCGGTATCAGGTAGGTCACGGTCGAGGTGCGCGGGGCGCCGACGCGGGCGATGAGACGATAATAAAACACGAACGCTATTCCGGTGCACAGCACGCCGAGCAGCACGGCGCTGACCCAGGAGGCGGCGGCGATCGTGTGGTGCGGCCAGGTGTAAATCGCCAGCGGGGCCAGCAGCACGCTGCCGCTCACGAGGTTGGCGGCCGCCACCGCGCCGGCGGGGTAACCGGTGAGATAACGGCGCACCAGGTTGATGCCGATGCCATACAGCAGCGCCGCGGTGGTACCCGCCAGCGCTGCGGGCCAGACGCTCGCGCCCGCGGTCCTGCCGCTGGCGAGAATGGCGACGCCCACGAATCCGGCCACCAGGCCGATGAGGCGCCGCGGGCCGATCTGCTCACCGTAGAAAAGGAAGGCGACCAGGGCGGTGAACATGACCGTCATCGCGTTGCTGATGGCGCCGATGCCCGCCGGCGCCCGCTCGGCGCCCCAGGCGAACAGCGCAAACGGAATGACGGAGTTGATGGCGGCGATGCCGGCGATGCGCAGCCACAGCGCGACGCTGAACTGCGCGCGGGCCGCCCACAACAACGGCAGCAGGGTGAGTGCGCCGAGTGCGAGGCGTGCTTCGACCAGCGGCAAGGGTCCGAAGTCCGCTGCCGCGACCCGCATGAACAGGAACGAGCCGCCCCAGATGGCGCCGAGGATCGTCAATTCCAGCGGCGTGCGCCAGGGCGCCACGCCGACCGCGTTGGCGGCTGGGGCGTTCACGGCAGCGACTGCGGCAGGAGCCGGGGCAGGGGCGAGGTTCGTGGGCATGAGACTCTCAGCGTGACAGGCGGCCGGCTCACCCGCCACCCGATCCTTGCGGCGCCGCGCGGCGAATCAACGCAGTGCCTGGTCAAGATCCTCCAGCAGATCCTCGGTCGCCTCGATTCCGACCGACAGGCGCAGCAGCGCGTCGCCGATGCCGAGGCGCAGGCGATCTTCGCGCGACAACCCGGCGTGCGAGGTTGTCGACGGCCGTGTCAGCAGCGTATGCACGCCGCCGAGGCTCGGCGCAACGATGGGAATGCGCACCTTGCGGGCAAACTCATCGGCGCCGCCGGCCGGACCCTTGAGCTCGAAGCTCAGCACGCCGCCGAAGCCGGCGAACAGGCTGCGGGCGCGCGCATGTCGCGGATGCGTTTCGAGTCCGGCGTAGTTCACGCGCGCGACCGCCGGGTGTCCCGCGAGGAACTGCGCGATTTTGAGCGTGCTGTCGTTCTGGTAGCGCACCCTGAGGGCGAGGGTTTTCAGTCCGCGGCTGAGCAGGAACGCCGCGTGCGGGTCGAGCGAACCGCCGAGGTGGTTGGCCTTGTGCCGGATGCGCTCGATCAGTTCCGCCCCGCCGGAGACCGCGCCCGCAACGATATCCGCATGGCCGTTCAGATACTTGGTGGCACTGTGGATCGAAAGGTCGAAGCCCGACTCGATCGGGCGAAAGTTGATGGGACTCGCGAAAGTGTTGTCGATGATGGACACCAGGCCATGGGCGCGCGCGAATTTCACCACCGCATTGAGAT
>JBGPKC010000113.1:0-5432 GCA_041485725.1 Steroidobacteraceae bacterium | reverse complement strand
ATTGGTGTTGGTGTCGCCGCGGATGGCGCGGACCATGGCGGCAAAGTTCACCCCGGTGCCGGCGATGCGGCCGATGCCGATGGTGGTGCCCTGCAGCAGCGTAGTGGACGCATTGGCGGGCTGCTGGATGGCGCCCGCCAGATCCACGATGCTGGTGCCGCCGACGGGACTCACGAAGGCGCCGGCGGGGACGTTTGAGCCCTTGGAGAAGGCCGCCCAGTTGATGCCAAGCTCGGCATTCTTGTCGACGTCCACCTCGGCGATGATCGCTTCCACCAGCACCTGCGGCCGGCGGATGTCGAGCTTGTCGACGATGTCCATCACCGCGCGCATGATCTTCGGCGGCGCGGTGATCACGAGGGCGTTGTTGGTCGGATCCGCCCACACCATGGCGCCCTTCTCCGCGAGAGCCTGGGGTGAACCCTGACCGCCGGCCGCGCCGCCCGTGCCCGGGGCCGCCTGGGCGATGCCGGTGATCTGCTCCTTCAGTTTCGGGGCGATCTTTTCCGCGTTCGCATAGTGCAGGTACCGCACCCGCGTATCCCCGCCGGCCTCGAGCGGGGTGTCCAGGTGCGCGACCAGCGCGCGCACGCGCAGCCGCTGCGACTGGTCGCCGCCGATCAGCACGCTGTTGGAGCGCTCGTCCGCGACCACTTTCACGGCGACGCCTTCGGTGGCGGCCGCCCCCTGGTAGAAGGCGTTCACCACGCGCACGATCTCGGAGGCCGAGGCATTCTGCAGCGGCACGATTTCGGGATCCTGGTTTGCGACCTGGTCGATACGCTGGATGATCCGCATCATGCGGTGCACGTTACTGGCGCGGTCGGAGATGATCAGGATGTTCGACGAAGGGTAGGCGGCGAGATGACCATACTGCGGGATCATTGGCCGCAGGATCGGCACCAGCTGCGCCGCGCTCACGTTCTTCACCTCGACCACCTGGGTCACGATCGCATCCGAGGTGGCGCTCACGTGGTCGGGCAGGTCGATGGACGGGATCTGGCGCGCGTTGGCATCGGGGAGGATCTTGATCACGTTTCCGGCCGGCACCGCGATGAAGCCGTACACCTGCAGGATGGATAAGAACGTCTCGTAGAATGCAGCCGGCGACATCGGGGTCGTGGACAGCATCGTCACCTGCGCGCGCACCCGCGGGTCGACGATGAAGGTCTTGCCGGTGGCGGCGCTGACCGCTTCGGCGATTTGCGTGATGTCGGCGTCTTTGAAGTTGGGGGTGATGCGTTGCGCCTGCTGCGCCGAGGCGAGCGAGGCTGCCAGCAGCACCGCCAGCGCGCACCCTGCAAATGAACGAGAGCCTGTCACTGGATCTACCCCCAAAAAAGCGCGCCGGCCGGCTACTGGTTGCTGCTGTCGCCGCCCGGCACTTCGGGGGGCGGCGGCACCGGCGGCTGTTCAGCCGCCGCAGGGAAACCCCCGCTGCTGGTACCCTGCGACTGGGCCAGGTTGTCCGCTTCCTGTGCCACCTGGGCGATATTCAAAGTGAGATCTTGCTGCTGGCCCTGACGAATGAGCGTGACGCGCGCCTCACTGGAGCTACCCAGGGTGCGCAGAATCTGCTCGCCGCGTTCTCGGTCATCGAGCGGGGTGCCATTGATCGCCGTCACCTGATCCCCGGGGCGCAAGCCCAGGCGCGTGAACGCGGCGCGGTTGCGGCCCGGGTACACCCGGAAACCGTTCATCCGGTTGTGGTCCATCACCGGTTGCGGCCGCAGGACATCCGCGAGCAGCCCCGGCTGCTCGCTGATCATGCGGCGCATGCGCTCGATCGCCGGGTTCTCGTTCTGCAGTGCGGCGCTCGAGGGTGGCGGGGCGTTGCCCGCGTTCATCTGGCGTGGCAGGGACAGGGACTCGAGCCGTCCGTCGCGATCGATCACCACCCGATCGCTGTAGACCGAGTGCAGCTTCGCCCCGCCGGGAACGTTGTCTCCAACGGCATACACCTTCGTGGTTTGTGCGCTCTGTCCGAGGATCGCGAGGCCATTTTGCGGATCATTGCCGGCGATGATTCCGGTCAGCACCAGTGGCATGCTCGTCTGCGGCGCGTTGGCGCCGTCCTGCTTGAGCGTGGGCGCCGCGCCGAACAGGTGGGCATTGGTGATGGCGGCCAGGTCGACGAGACGGGAGTGCGCGGGCCCCTGGCGGACGGTGCCGCCCGCACCGCCGCGCCGGGCAGCGACCAGATCGGTCAGGATCAGCGCGGCCTGCACGCCGAGCGCGATCGCGAGGATCCAGGTCACAATCCGTGGCCCATCGCGCAGCAGCCGCGCGCGCCAGCGATCGCTCGCCGGAAGAGCTTCGAGCCAGGATGCGGCGTTCATGGGCTGACCGGCATGGGCTTAATGGTAGTCCTCGAGGCTCCTCGCGCGCGTGACAAGGTGCACACGCAGCACCGCGCCTCGCCTGGCGCGGCGGCGCAATCATACGGGTGTGGTGCTTGTGCTCTCAAGCGATTGTTTCTGCAGGAGTAACTACTGCCCATTCTGGCAGGCTTGTGTTGCCGTTTCGCGACCCATATAAAGCAGTCATGCCCGATCCGCATCCGGTCCGCCCCGACACCGGCGTCGTCGTCGAAGAGGCGCAGCCGGAGGTCAAACAGCCGCCGCTGTACCGGGTTGTGCTGCTGAACGATGACTACACCCCCATGGAGTTTGTGGTCGATGTGCTGGAAAAGTTCTTTGCGCTGAACCGCCCGACGGCAACGCGCATCATGCTCGAGGTCCACACCCGGGGTAAGGGGGTCTGTGGGGTCTTCACATACGAGATCGCTGAAACTAAGGTGGCGCAGGTGACGACGTACGCGCGGGACAACCAGCACCCGCTGATGTGCACGCTGGAGGAGGCCTGAAGCCGCCTGTGCTCGAGGAATGGTTTGCCCTGAACGCTCAACCTGAAAGGTCCGTCTAAAGTGCTGTCCAACGAGCTCGAGTACTGTCTCAACGACGCGTTCCACCAGGCGCGCGAGGCGCGTCACGAGTACCTGACGGTCGAGCACCTGCTGCTCGCGATCCTCGACACCCCGAAGGTGCGCGAAGTGCTGCGCGCCTGCGGCGCGGACACCATCAAGCTCAAACAGGAGCTGAAGGACCACATCGACCAGTCGACCCCGCGGCTGGAGGAGGGCGAAGAGCGCGAAGTGCAGCCGACGCTCGGGTTCCAGCGGGTGCTGCAACGCGCCGTCTTTCACGTGCAGTCGAGCGGCAAGAAGGAAGTCGGCGTCAGCAACGTGCTGGTCGCGATCTTCAGCGAGAAGCAGAGCCACGCGGTGTTCCTGCTCAACCGCCAGCACGTCACGCGCCTGGATGCCGTCAACTACATCTCCCACGGAATGTCCAAGATCGCCGAGGAGAAGACCGACAAGGAGGATGCCTCCGGGGACGGCGAACGCGAAGGCGAGGGCGGCAGCGCGCTCGAGAAGTACACCACCAATCTCAATCGCATGGCGCAGGACGGGCGCATCGACCCGCTCATCGGCCGCAAGCTCGAAGTCGAACGCACCATCGAGATCCTGTGCCGCCGCAGGAAGAACAATCCGCTCTACGTCGGTGAGGCCGGCGTCGGCAAAACCGCGATCGCCGAAGGCCTCGCGCGCCTGATCGTCGAGGGCAAGGTGCCCGAGGTGCTGTCCGACTGCACCATTTTCGCACTCGACATGGGCGCCCTGATCGCCGGCACCAAGTACCGCGGCGATTTCGAGAAGCGCCTCAAGGGCGTGATCACCGAGCGGAAGAAGCTCCCCGGCGCGATTCTGTTCATCGATGAGATCCACACCGTCATTGGCGCCGGCGCCGCGTCCGGCGGCGTGATGGACGCCTCCAACCTCATCAAGCCGGTGCTGACCAACGGCGAGATCCGCTGCATCGGCTCCACCACCTACCACGAGTACCGCGGCATCTTTGAGAAGGACCACGCCCTCGCCCGGCGTTTCCAGAAGATCGACGTGGTGGAGCCGTCGGTGGCGGAGACGATCGACATTCTCTTTGGACTCAAGCTGCGCTTCGAGGAACATCACGGCATCACCTATGCCGACGAGGCGCTGCGCGCGGCGGCCGAACTGGCCGCGCGGCACATCAATGAGCGACATCTGCCCGACAAGGCCATCGACGTGGTTGATGAGGCCGGCGCGCGCGCGCGGCTGAAACCCATCGCCGAGCGCGAAGCGATTGTCGAAGTGCGCCACATCGAGGATGTCGTGGCGCGCATGGCGCGCATTCCGGCCAAGAACGTCTCGACCTCCGACCGCGAGGTCCTCAAGAACCTCGAGCGCAACCTGAAACTGGTGATCTTCGGGCAGGACAAGGCGATCGACTCGCTCGCCGCCGCCATCAAGATGGCGCGCTCGGGCCTGGGCGAGGCGCGTAAGCCGGTCGGCAGTTTCCTGTTCGCCGGCCCCACCGGCGTCGGCAAGACCGAGGTCACGCGGCAGCTCGCGATCGCCATGGGAGTGGAGTTCCTGCGCTTCGACATGTCCGAATACATGGAGCGGCACACCGTGTCGCGCCTGATCGGCGCGCCGCCCGGCTACGTGGGCTTCGATCAGGGCGGCCTGCTCACCGAGGCGATCACCAAGCACCCGCACTGCGTGCTGCTGCTCGATGAGATCGAGAAGGCGCACCCCGATGTGTTCAACCTGCTGCTGCAGGTGATGGATCACGGCACGCTGACCGACAACAACGGTCGCAAGGCCGACTTCCGCCACGTGATCATCGTGATGACGACCAACGCCGGCGCGCTGGAGATGGCGCGCCCGTCCATCGGCTTCACGCACGCCGATAATGCGAGCGACGGCCTGGAGGCGATCCGCCGCATTTTCACGCCCGAGTTCCGCAATCGCCTCGATGCCGTGATCCAGTTCGCGTCGCTGGATCCGGTCACCATCGAGCGCGTGGTCGACAAGCTCATCGTCGAAGTGGAGGCGCAGCTCGAGCAGAAGGGCGTCACCATCACGCTCGATGATGCCGCGCGGCGCTGGATCGCCAAGGAAGGCTACGATCCCAAGATGGGTGCCCGGCCCATGGCGCGCACCATCCAGGAGCACATCAAGCGCCCGCTGGCCGAGGAGCTGCTCTTTGGCCGGCTCGCCGGCGGTGGCCACGTGCGCGTGTCGGTTTCAGAGGATGGCACGCAGCTGGCACTGCAGTACGAGCCGACGCAGCTGCCCACCGTGCCTGCCTAGCTGTCACCTGCCGCGATAGATGATGCGACCCTTGGTCAGATCGTAGGGGGTCATTTCCACGGTGACCGCATCGCCGGTCAGGATGCGGATGTAGTTTTTGCGCATCTTGCCGGAGATATGCGCGGTCACCACGTGGCCATTCTTCAGTTTCACCCGGAAAGTCGTATTGGGCAGGGTCTCGACGACCTCGCCTTCCATCTGGATCGCGTCTTCTTTGGACATACCACCCTTAAGGGCT
>JBGPKC010000112.1:0-5590 GCA_041485725.1 Steroidobacteraceae bacterium | reverse complement strand
TGGATCGCGTGCCGGCCGCCCTGCGTGCTGCGATAGTGCAGCTCGAGTTCGTGATCCGATGAGTGACGTCCGATGCTGGCGCTCTGGTGCACCGCGTCGATGGCCAGCGTACGCCCCGGCACGGCCGGCGGACGTGTCACCGCGAGTTCCAGTTGCTCGCCGACGCGCGGGCGATATTCGAACACCCAGGCAGCGGCGGCCAAATCATCCGGCAGCACCGCCGGTAGGCCGCTGAAATCCACACGCCACTGCGGGCTGATGAGGAACCGCCAGATCTCGGCCCGGGCGGGCGTCGCCGTGAGCCGCATCGCCAGCCGATCGCTGCGCGCAAGGCTCGAGCTCCACTCGCGCTCGGCCTGGCCCGCCGCCAGTCCAACGAGCGCGACACCGTCGCCTCGCACGTCAAGACCCTCGGTCAGCACCGATTCTCCCGAAACGAGCGGCACGGCCACCGTAAACGCGGCCGATTCCGGGGCCACGCGCTGAACGGTCGTCGTCGCCGACCAGTCGAGATCCAGGCGGAAATCTCGAACGACGCGCACGAACACCGGAAAAGCCTCGCCGGCTGCGGAACTCAGGGTGGTCGCGGGCGACCCGGCGTGCGGCTGGCGGGTGAGATCCAGGGCGCCGGAGACCAGCCGTCCGGCATTCACGCCCGCAGCATCCCAGCCCACCGCATCGACCGAGATCGTGCGCGGCGCCAGCGGAAAGGCCAGGTGTACGCTATCGCCCACGACGCGCCCCTCAATGCGGATCGTGCGTGCCCCGCTCTTAAGCGGCACCCACAGCGCATCGTCGGGCTCACGCGCTACCGCGAGACTCGACGCACCGTCGACGGCCACCGAATCGATTTGCCAACGATCCCCTGCGGACGGTACGGCCACTGCCAGGGGCGCCAGCGCACTCGCTTTCAGGTCGATCTGGATCCGATCCCCGCTGACGTGGATTTGCGCCTGCATGATCTCGGCACAGGTTGGAGCGCAGTGCGGCGCCGCGATGAGACGATCGCGCAGCTCGTTGAGCAGTGCTGGATCGGGCGTGGACTGGGCTCGCACGCCGTGAGGGGTCGCGGCGACGCACGCGAGCAGCATGGCGCCCACTGCGCCGCCGGGCCTGAGGAATCCAGGTAATCGCAGACGCATGCCGAAGCTGGTGCGTGCGAGCCGGATGAAGAACCACGCCAGCAGTGCCACACCCGCGATGCGCCACAGGGCCACCGCGAGCGGACCGAGCACGAAGAAGCGCACCGTTTGATCGGGGTCAACCGGACCCGACCACCCGAACGGATGCGCTCCGTAGTTCCACGCGGGTATTCCCGGGCCCGCCTGTACGAGCGTCCCGGCCGCGTAGCGGGCGACAATCGGCTCCGCGGCCGAGGTCGCTTTGCGAGCGGTCACCATGGTCCGCTTGCTGCTCAAGGTGCCGGCTCGGCCGGAGGCGCTCAGCGCCTGATCGTTAGCGACTTCCTCCACTATTTCTGTCCGTATGGGCGGCGCAGCCGGCGGCGGTGGCAATTCCATCTCCGCCGGCGCCGCGCGGGCAAGGATCGGAGCCGTCCTCGCCCGCAGGTAGGCGCTGACTTCCAGCTGCGGATAGATCGCGCGGCGTACCTCGCTCCAGGCAAAGGGCATCAGGGCGAGAGCGAGTACCGCGAAACTCACCGTCCGATACGCACTCGCCACGCGCGCCAGTCGCCCCTCCGGAGCGGCGCGCGCCAGAGCGATGGCCGCGAGCAGATTGCCCCAGACCCAGATCAACTCGGGAGCAGCCTGGTACGTCAGAAGGAGCCCGAGCCCGCCGATCGTGGCGATGAAGGGCCCCGCAACCCAGTACGAGAACACGACGATCACCAGCACGCCGAAGAGATTCCACAAGCCCCAACGGTCGAGCCATGCGGTCGGCGATGTATCGGCCCCGAGGACGGCAATCAGACGATGGCCCGGCGGCAGATAGAGCTCGCCTGACGCCCCCTCGAAGCTGTTCGTCCAGCCGGTTGCGGGCAGTGCCCCGTACGGGTGCGCGCTGCGCGCCAGTACGCTGAGCTGCACGGAGGGACTGCGCAACTCAACGCCCGTTTCTGCCTGGGATGCAGAGCTCGTCACGAGCAACGACTCAGTGCCAATGCGCGCGCTTGCGAGACGGTAGGGCTCACGCATCGCCAGGCGCCAGTCGCGTCGCAATGTTCCGCTCACTTCGTCCACTGCGGTGAACCCGCCGTGATCGAAGTCGAGCCACAATCGACGCCTCAGGCGCAGGCGATTCTGGTCCGAGTTGGCGAGACCGCGACTGCGTTCGACGATCCTGAGCTCCGAACCCGGCGCCATCCGGAATGCGGGATACCCGCGCCAGTCCTCCGGCACATTCGCCTGCGCCGGATCGATGCCCGCGACGCCCTCGGCCGCGGCGACACGCAGCCGATCGTTTGCTGCAAAACTCCATACTTCATCGCGCGCCGGGCCGGGGTCCTTGGACAACGACAGTGTCGCGGAAGGCTGAGCCTGCCGCGCGTTGAGTACGAGCTCAAAGCGCCCGGCCCGCACCTGGACACGCAGTTGGCCGTCGGGCTCGAGTCGTGCGGGCAGCCCGCCCTCAAGCGAGACCGGGATGAAACCGGCCGGGAGCACGCGCGCCAGTTGCTCCTCGCGCGCGTCCCCGGCCGCGCGCAGCCGCAGACGCGTCACGAGACGCAGGGGAATGTCATCCTCGACCAGACGATAGACCTGCACATCGAGCCGGCGCGGTTCTGCGGCCGTGCCCTGGCGCCCGAGCGCGAGTCGGCCCCCCGGCCGCTCCGGCTGCAGCACACCTCGCCCATCAACGACGAGATCGAGCAGCGCCGTCTGGGTGGGAATCGCCAGGGTCTCGGGCCGCGCCTCCCAGGCGAATCTGCCGCTCAGCAGGTGGGAGCCGGCCGTCAGACGCACATAAGGCAGGTCGCTCCGGGCCACGATGGCTGCCGGAGCACCGTCGACCGATACCGCCTGCGGCCAGCGCTCGAGATCGCCCGGCAGAGCGACCCAGCTCTCGGTGTAGACCTGCCAGCGTTGGCTGAAGGTTCCGCCGCGTGCGTCGAGGTTGAGCAGCAGACGCTCGGGCCAGACACACCGGTACGAACCGGCGTCGGCGGCATTTGAGCCTGCGAGGAATGGGCAACGATGGAATTCCTTGCCCTTGAGGACCCAAGCCTGCCAGTCCTCGAGCGCGCGAGGAACCAGGGTCTGCGCGTCCGCCGGCCCTCGAGCGGTCGCAGCGGCCGAGAGTAGAACCAGGGCCGCGGCCGCAAATCGGCTCATATGTACCCCCCGTTATTATTAAACGGGAGTGTAACTCCGTCGGGGTTCGCCGCTCCTTTAGGCCGTGCCACCCAACAACGGCACGAAGGCCACGGCTCCGAGTGACTCGCGTTGCATGCCCTGCTCGCGGCGCGTGAACCGCACCAGTTCCTGCTCTCCTTCGGGACCGATGGGAACCAGGAGCCGCCCGCCGACGCGCAGCTGCCTGACGAGTGCCTCGGGCACCGTGAGCGGCGCGGCCGCCACCAGGATGCCATCGAAGGGTGCGTGCGCTTTCCAGCCGAGCGTGCCGTCGCCGTGACGAAAGCGTACGTTCCTGATACCGAGTTCCTTCAGGCGCTGGCGCGCGCGCGCCAGCAGCGGTTCGATGCGCTCGATGGTGTACAGGCGCGTCACGAGCGGCGCGAGCACCGCAGTCTGGTAACCGCACCCGGTGCCCACCTCGAGGATGTTCTCGGCCGCGCCCGCCTCGAGCAGCGCTTCGGTCATGCGCGCCACGATGTAGGGCTGTGAGATGGTCTGGCCGTAGCTGATCGGCAGCGCCGTGTCCTCGTAGGCGCGGCTGCCGAGCGCTTCATCGACGAAAATATGACGCGGTACGTTGCGAATGCGTTCGAGCACGGCGAGATTCGCAATGCCCTGTTCGCGCAACCGCTGCACCAGCCGATCGCGGGTGCGCGCGGAAGTCATCCCGATGCCCGACAGGCGCAGATCAGTCATTGATGCCTTCCAGCCAGGTCCCGACTGCGGACAGTGCCGCGTGACGGGTGAGGTCGACCTGTAAGGGGGTCACCGAGACATATCCCTGGGCAACGGTGTCGAAGTCGGTACCCGGACCCGCGTCCTGCTCCGCCCCGGCGGGACCGATCCAGTACACCGGACGCCCGCGCGGGTCCTGCGCGCGCATGACCGGCTCGGAACGGTGGCGATAGCCGAGCCGGCTGGCGCGGAACCCCCGCAGCTGTGCGAACGGCACGTCGGGCACGTTGACGTTGAGAATGAGCGCGGACTGCAGCGGTCTCTTCAGCAGCTGCGCCACCAGGCGGCGTGCGACCTCGGCGCCGGTTTCGAAGTGGCCACCCCCGCTGCTGCCGGTGCACAGCGAAACCGCAATGGTCGGCAGGCCGAGGAAGCGGCCCTCGACCGCCGCCGCCACCGTGCCCGAGTACAGCACGTCGTCGCCCAGGTTCGGGCCATCGTTCACTCCCGAGACCACCATGTCGTGTTCGAAGTCGAACAGGCCGGAGATCGCCAGGTGCACGCAGTCGGTCGGCGTACCCGGAACGAAGTACACCCCCGGTTCGGACTCGAACACGCGCAGTGGCACGTCGAGAGTGAGTGAGTTGCTCGCGCCGCTCTTGTTGCGGTCAGGCGCGACCACCGTCACCTCGGCGAGCGTCGCGAGGGCCTCACGCAGGCGGCGGATGCCCTCGGCACGAAAGCCGTCATCGTTGCTGACCAGGATCTTCACTGCAGAGGGGATCGAGCCGCCAAAAGTCCGCGTGACTATACTGTAAGAAAGACGTACGGCGGAGGTAGCATGGCTTCCCCAGGCGATGAGAACCCGGACGACGAGTCGGACGAGGCGCGTCTGTTCCGGGAGGCCGTGCGCGGTGTCCGGCCGCTGGGGTCTCGTGCCCCGGTGCCAGGTCCGCCGAAGGTCCGGCCGCGCGCGCGGTTCACGCGCGCCGACCGCGCCGCCGTGCTGCAGGAGAGCCTCGTTGGGGAAAGCGCCGACCCGGCGCTGGCGGGCGGTGAGGAGCTCGTCTTTCATCGCCCGCAGGTGCAGCTCGGGGTGCTGCGCAGGCTGCGCCGCGGCGAGTATCGCGTGCAGCGCGAGATCGACCTGCACGGCCTCACGGTTGCCGAAGCGAAGCACGCCTTGCGGCAGTTTCTTATCGACGCGCTCGAGCATGAGGTGCGCTGCGTGCGCATCATCCACGGCAAAGGGCTGCGCTCCGGTCACCGCGGGCCGGTGCTCAAGGCCGCCGTCAATGCAGTTCTGCGTCGCACCGGTGCGGTGCTCGCCTATGTTTCCGCCCGGCCGGTGGACGGTGGAACCGGCGCGCTATACGTTCTGTTGTCCTAGACCGGCGGCGCCTCGATCAGTTCGCGCAGCACCGCGGTCGCAAAGCCCCCGCGCACCAGGCGAAACTTAAGCACCGCCGCCTGCGCTTCGGGCTCGCACACCAGCTCGCGCACCACGAGCCGCAGGCTGCGCCGCTCCTGGGCCATGCCGGCGGCCACGCACAGTCCACTCTCCTGCGGAAACCGGGCGGCGAGGCGCAACTCGAGCT
>JBGPKC010000111.1:0-5600 GCA_041485725.1 Steroidobacteraceae bacterium | reverse complement strand
GTCGAAAAGACCTGGCTCTTTTTGGTCGGGATGGTGGTGTTCTTCTCGATGAGCTTGGTAAACACGCCGCCTAAGGTCTCGATACCCAGCGACAGCGGAGTCACGTCGAGGAGCAGAACATCCTTGACCTCGCCCTTGAGCACGGCGGCCTGAATCGCGGCGCCGATGGCGACCACCGACTTCTTCAGCGGCCTGCCGCTGCAGTATGGCCTGTACGCCTGCCATATCCGTTTGAGGGCAAACAATGGCCCCGCGCCCGCGGCCGGCGCTGCCGGGGACCCGGACTATCTGCGCGCGGACCTGGTGCAGAAGACCGTGGGTCCGTGCCGCACCGCCATGAAGGACGCGGGCCTGGCCACAGCCGACGTGGCCGAAGTGATCCTGGTGGGCGGCCAGACGCGTATGCCGCTGGTGCAGAAGTACGTGAAGGACTTCTTCGGCAAGGAGCCGCGCAAGGACGTCAACCCCGACGAGGCGGTCGCGGTCGGCGCCGCGATCCAGGCGGGCGTGCTGTCGGGTGAAGTGAAGGACGTGCTGCTGCTTGATGTCACCCCGCTGTCGCTCGGCATCGAGACCCTGGGTGGCGTCATGACCAAGCTCATCGAGAAGAACACCACCATCCCGACCAAGGCGGCGAACACCTTCTCGACCGCCGACGACAACCAGACCGCCGTGACCATTCACGTGCTGCAGGGCGAGCGCGACCGGGCCGCGGACAACAAGTCGCTCGGTAAGTTCGATCTGTCGGACATTCCACCGGCGCCGCGCGGTATGCCGCAGGTCGAGGTGTCTTTCGACATCGACGCCAACGGCATCCTCAATGTCTCGGCCCGGGACAAGGCCACGGGCAAGGAGCAGAAGATCGTCATCAAGGCTTCGAGCGGACTCACCGAGGATGAGATCAAGCGCATGGTGCGCGACGCCGAGGCGCACGCCGAGGAAGACAAACGCTTCCGCGAGCTGGTCGAGACGCGCAACAAGGCGGATGGGCTGATCCATGCGGTGGAGAAATCGCTGCAGAGCCTCGGCGACAAGGTGGATGCGACCGAGCGCGCCAAGGTGGAATCAGCCGTGTCGGATCTGCGCACCGCGCTCAAGGGCGATGACCGCAACGTCATCGAGAAGAAGAGCGAGGCGCTCGCGCAGGCCTCGGCCGGCATTGCGCAGCGCGCCTATGCCCCCGAGGGGGGCGGCGCGGGCGCAGCGGAGGCGGGCTCGGCCGGAGCGGCGGGCGCACAGGACGGCGGCGGCGGCGCGGGCCGCGAGGATGTGGTGGATGCGGAGTTCGAAGAGGTAAAGGATAAGGGACGCAAGGCCTCGTAAGCAGCGCAGATGCCGAAGCGCGATTTCTACAAGGTACTGGACGTACCGAAAACAGCGACTGAGGCCGAGATCAAGAAGGCCTACCGGCGGCTCGCGATGAAGTATCACCCGGACCGCAATCCCGACGACCGGGAGGCGGAGGAGTCCTTCAAGGAGGCGAAGGAAGCCTGCGAGGTGCTGACCGACCCGCACAAGCGGGCGGTCTACGACCAGTACGGTCACGCCGGCGTCGAGGCCAGCGCGCGCGGCGGCGCGCGCGGCGGCGGATTTGGCGGCGACACCTTCAGCGACATCTTCGGGGATGTGTTCGGCGACATCTTCGGCGGGGCACGCCGCGGTGGCCGTTCACAGGTGTTCCGCGGCGCCGATCTGCGCTACGAGCTGCAACTGGAGCTGCCTCAGGCCGTGTTCGGTCACCAGGTCGAGATTGAAATCCCGAGGCTCGCTGAATGCGAGGTATGCCACGGGAGCGGCGCCGCGAAGGGCAGCACTCCCGCTACCTGCGACACCTGCGGTGGCGCCGGGCAGGTGCGCATTTCTCAGGGCTTCTTCCAGCTGCAACAGACCTGTCCGCGTTGCCGCGGGACGGGCACCATCGTCCGCAATCCCTGCGACTCCTGCCTGGGGCAGGGCCGGGTGCGCCGCACCCGCAAGCTCTCGGTCAAAGTGCCCGCCGGAGTCGACAACGGCGATCGAGTGCGCCTGGCGGGCGAGGGCGAAGCCGGACGCAACGGCGGTCCGCCCGGGGACCTGTATGTCGAAGTGCACGTGCGCGAACACCCCATCTTCGAGCGCGACGGCGAGCACCTGAGTTGCGAAGTGCCGGTGAGCTTCGCCACCGCGGCGCTCGGCGGCAGCGTTGCGGTGCCGACGCTCGATGGTGACGTGCAGCTGAAGGTCCCCGCCGAGACCCAGTCCGGGCGCGTGTTTCGGCTGCGTGACAAGGGCGTGAAACCGGTGCGCGGGGGCGCGCGCGGCGACCTGTTCTGCCGCGTGGTCATCGAGACACCGGTGCATCTGTCGGCCGAGCAGCGCGAGCTGATCCGGCGGCTGGAGGAGTCGCTGAAGGCGCACGGCGGCAAGCACGCGCCACGCGAGACCGGCTTTCTCGAGGGCGTGAAGCGCTTCTTTGCCGGTGACCCGGGCCGGGCTTAGCGTCGCATGGCAGCGCTCGCCCCCACCCCGACCCCGGTGCGCGCCGCCCTCATCGGCGTCACCGGCCGCATGGGCGAGGCGCTGCTGCGCGCCGCACCCGCAGTCCCGCGCCTCAGCGTCACCGCCGCGGTAGCCTCCCCGAGGAGCCTGAGCCTGGGTCGTGATGCCGGGGAGGTGGCCGGCGTCGGTTGCCTGCACCTGCCGATCATCAGCGATCTGGCGCGCGCGCTCGCCGAGGCCGACGTGGCCATCGACTTCAGCAGCGCCACCGCCACGCGCGCCAACCTCGCGGCGTGCCGCGCGGCGCGCAAGCCGCTGCTGATCGGCACCACCGGATTTGCCGCGGAGCTTGACGGGGCGTTTGCGGCCGCCGCCCGTGACATTCCGCTACTGGTCGCCGCGAACACCAGCCTCGGCGTGACGCTGCTGCTTGAGCTGGTGCGCATTGCGGCGCGGGCACTGCCGCCCGCCTTCGACATCGCCATTCTGGATACGCACCATCACACCAAGCAGGACGCCCCCTCGGGAACCGCCCTGGCGCTCGGGGCGGCGGCACGCGAGGCGCGGCAGGCGGCCAGGCAAGGAGCCCATCGCGAGGGCGACGTCGGCTTTGCCTCCGTGCGCGCCGGAGACATCGTGGGGGAGCACACGGTGCTCTTTGCAGGCCCGGGCGAGCAGCTGTCCCTGACCCACCGGGCCACGGATCGGGGGATCTTTGCCCGGGGGGCACTGGCTGCCGCGCTCTGGCTGCAGTCACAGCCGCCGGGGCGGTACACGATGCGTGACCTACTCGGCCAAAAACAGTAACTTAGCTCGCTGTTCTAAGGAGACTCTGAGGTCCCGCGCGGCCGCCGTGCGCAGGGATTTTTCCGTGGACACATCGGGCGCAAAGCCCGTAAACTTTCTGCGCAATCCGTGTATGGGTTAGTCCAAGCAAGGCGGGAGGATGTTCGCTGAGAACTCCTCCCGCTTTGTGTATCTGCGTCGGGGAGAATTGATCACGTGAGCGTACCTGCGGTGCTCGCGCTGGCCGATGGAACGATTTTTCGCGGCCAGTCGATCGGAGCCAAGGGCAACAGCACAGGCGAAGTCGTTTTCAATACCGCCCTCACCGGTTACCAGGAAATTCTCACCGACCCCTCTTACGCCCGTCAGCTCGTCACGCTCACCTGCCCGCACATCGGCAACACGGGCACGACGCCCGAGGACCTGGAGTCTGCGCAGATCTATCCGGCGGGCCTCATCATCCGCGACTTGGCCGCCGTGGCGAGCAGCTGGCGCGCGAACGAGTCGCTGCCGGAGTTTCTCGAGCGCGGCCGCGTGGTCGCGATCGCCGACATCGATACCCGCAAGCTCACGCGCCTCCTGCGCGAGAAAGGTGCGCAGTCCGGCTGCATCATGACCGGCGAGCAGGTTGACGAGGCCGCCGCTGTGAAGGCGGCGCGCAAGTTTCCGGGACTCAAGGGCATGGACCTGGCGAAGGTCGTCACGACCAAGCGCAGCTTCCAGTGGAACGAGGGGAGCCTGTGGCCGGACAGCGCTCGCGCGCCGATCCGCTCGCAACAGCGCCTGCACGTGGTGGCGTACGATTTCGGCATCAAGCGCAACATCCTGCGGCTGCTGGCCGACGGCGGCTGTCGCATGACGGTGGTGCCGGCGCAGACCAGTGCCGAGGACGCCCTGGCGCTGGAGCCCGACGGCGTGTTTCTGTCGAATGGCCCGGGCGACCCGGAGCCGTGCGAATATGCGATCAACGCCACGAAGAAAATCCTCGCGACCGATCTGCCGGTGTTCGGCATCTGTCTCGGGCACCAGATCCTCGGCCTCGCCGCGGGCGCGCGCACCGTCAAAATGAAGTTCGGCCACCACGGTGCCAATCACCCGGTGCAGGACCTGGAGTCCGGCCGCGTGTTCATCACCAGCCAGAACCACGGCTTCTCGGTGGACGAGAGTTCGCTTCCTGCGGAGGTCAGGCCGACACACCGCTCGCTGTTCGACGGTTCGCTGCAGGGCATCGCCTTCCGCGAGCGGCCGGCGTTTGGCTTCCAGGGCCATCCGGAGGCGAGCCCCGGACCGCACGACCTGAAGCCCTTGTTCGAGCGGTTCAACCACCTGATGCTGCGGCGCCTGCAGGCGCAGCTGCGACTGGCGGAGGACAGCCTGCGCCACCAGCTGGTCGGTGGCAGCCGCTAAGCGTGCCCAAGCGCACCGACATCGAGAGCATCCTGATCATCGGAGCGGGACCGATCGTCATCGGTCAGGCGTGTGAGTTCGACTATTCCGGCGCCCAGGCCTGCAAGGCGCTGCGCGAAGAGGGCTATCGCGTCATTCTCGTCAATTCCAACCCCGCGACCATCATGACCGATCCGGAGATGGCGGATGCCATCTATATCGAGCCGATCAACGCCCGGACGCTGGCGCGCATCATCGAGAAGGAGCGCCCCGACGCGCTGCTGCCGACCATGGGGGGTCAGACGGCGCTCAACACCGCGCTGGATCTGGCGCGCGAGGGCGTGCTGGAGAAATACCAGGTCGAGCTGATCGCCGCCTCGCGCGCCGCGATCGACATGGCGGAGGACCGCGAGCTGTTCCGCAACGCCATGCGCGAAATCGGACTCGAGACGCCGCAGTCGCAGATCGCGCGCAGTCTCGATGAGGCGCTGGCAATCGCGGGCGAAATTGGCTACCCGGTGGTGGTGCGCCCGTCCTTCACCTTAGGGGGAAGCGGCAGCGGCATCGCCTACAACCGCGAGGAGCTCGAGGAGATCGTGGCGCGCGGGCTGGACGCCTCCCCGACCGGCGAGGTGCTGCTCGAGGAGTCGGTGATCGGCTGGAAAGAATTCGAGATGGAAGTGGTGCGCGATCACCGCGACAACTGCATCATCGTCTGCTCGATCGAGAACCTCGATCCGATGGGAGTGCACACCGGCGACTCGATCACCATCGCACCCGCACTGACCCTCACCGACAAGGAATATCAGCGCATGCGCGACGCCTCGGTGGCGGTGCTGCGCAAGATCGGCGTCGATACCGGCGGCTCGAACGTGCAGTTCGCGGTGAATCCGTCCGACGGGCGGCTGCTGGTGATTGAGATGAATCCGCGCGTGTCGCGTTCCTCGGCG
>JBGPKC010000110.1:0-5732 GCA_041485725.1 Steroidobacteraceae bacterium | reverse complement strand
GGTATTTGACATAACGAAGGAAGCCGGGCCCAACAGGAATCATACGGGCCCGCTTACGACTTCCCCGTGAAGCCCCTCGCGATTCCGGGGTCGGAGTGCGAGGAGCGGTTGGCTACCGAGCCGGCTTGGTCGTCGAGGCGCTGCTCGAGGGCTTGGCGGGCACCTCCGGCAAGGGTGCCCCGACAATGACCGGTATGGAAAAAGTCTGACTCCAGGACTGGCCGGCCGCATCCGCGCTCACCACGGCGTTGACGGTGAATATCCCGTCCTTCTTCGGCAGGACCTTGATGCTGTGGCGGATGGGAATGCCTTCCATGGGGCGCTCCGTCGGCGCGATCTGCGCACCCTCGGCCAGCTCCAGGCCGTCCCCCGTTTCGACCTTGCCGTACAGCCGGTCCAGATTCGCAGACGCCGGCAGGATCACGACGTCGATGTCGAGCGGCTGGTCTACATCCGGACGCTCCCGCAGCTCGAATTTCAGCTGCACGGCCGCCGGGCCGGTGTGCGCGCCGCCCACCGCACTCACCATGTTGGGCGAAACGACATCGCCCGACTGCACCTTGCGGGGTGCTGCCGCAGGTTTCGCGGCTCCGCCCGCGACGCCGGGGCTCTCACCCGAGCCGCAGCCAAAGAGAATCACGGTGGCAGCGAGCGCCGGCCCGAGGTTGGTGAACATCCGCATAGCTGGTCGCGACAATAGCGCGTCTTCGCGCCTCCGCGCACGTGCGCGATCGCAACTGGCCGTCACAGCTGCAGGAGCGGGGGCTCATCGATGGCGGGGATCTGCTCCAGCAGATCATTCAGGTAGCCCTCCCAGTAGCGCGGCTCGGCGACCCAGGGAAAGGCGCGCGGGAAGGCCGGGTCGCTCCAGCGGTGCGCCACCCAGGCGGCATGGTGCAGCATGCGTAAGCTGCGCAACGGCTCGATGAGGAGCAATTCGCTGAAGTCGAAATCCGCGAACTGCCCGTAACCGGCCAGCAGCTCGCTCCACTGGCGCTGCTGCTCGGCGGGCGAACCCGCCAGCATCATCCACAGATCCTGCACGCGTACCCCCGTGGCACAGTCATCCAGGTCCACGAACACCGGACCGTGCTCGTTCCACAGCAGATTTCCCAGGTGGCAGTCGCCGTGGAGACGGATCTCGCGGGTGCCCGCGGCGGCCGCAAACGCCTCGCTCACGCGCTCGAGGAGTGCGCCGCTGACCGAGGAATAGCGCTCGCGCAGCGCCTCCGGCAGCAGCTCGCTCGAGAGCACTTGGGCGCGGGCGTCCCAGCCGAGTCTCTGCACGTCGATGCGGGGCCGGACCTGGAAAGTGCGCAGCGCACCGATCTGGTGGATGCGTGCGAGGCTGCGGCCGAAGATCTGCCGGGCCTCGGGCGCATCGAGCTCAGGCGCGCGCCCGCGCATCCAGGGAAAGGCCGCAAAGCGGAACTCGCGGTAGCGGAACAGCGTCTCTCCCCCGATCACCAGCGGCGTGGCCACCGCGAGCTCGGCCGCCGCCAGCTCCGCGGTGAACTGATGCTCCTCGGCGATCTGCGCATCGCTCCAGCGCTGCGGCCGGTAGAACTTGAGCACCAGCTGAGTGTCGCCGGCGCCGAGTTGGTAGACGCGGTTCTCGTAGCTGTTGAGGGCGAACAGGCGCCCGTCGGGGGCCAGGCCAAAGGCGGCGGCGGCATCCAGCACCACTTCGGGCGTCAGCCCCGAGAACGGCTGCGGGTCACTGCCGCGGGTTTTGTTTATCATCGCTGCCCCATGAAGCACGGCAGCATATTAGTCACCGGCGGTGCGGGCTACATCGGCAGTCACGTGGCCCTGCAATTGCACGCGCGCGGCGAACGGGTGGTGATCCTGGATGACCTGTCGCGGGGCTTTCGCCAGGCGGCGCTCGACACGCCGCTCGTCGTCGGGGAGGTCGGCGACCGCGAGCGTGTGCGCGGCCTGCTGAAAGAGCATGGCGTCGACACCGTGATGCATTTCGCCGCCTACACCATCGTTCCGGAATCGGTGCGCGAGCCGCTCAAGTACTATCGCAACAACACCGGCTCGACCGGCACGCTGCTGGAGTGCTGCCTCGAGGCGCAGGTGCGGCACTTCGTGTTTTCCTCCACCGCCGCGGTCTACGGCGTGCCGGCGGAGGGCTTTGCCGCGGAGAGCACCCCGACGGCCCCCATCAATCCCTACGGCACCTCCAAGCTCATGTCGGAATGGATGCTCCGGGACATGGCGCGCGCCTCCTCCCTGCGCTACGCGGCGTTGCGCTACTTCAACGTGGCGGGCTCGGATACCGGCGGCCGCATCGGCCAGGCCACCCCGAACGCGACGCTGCTGATCAAGGTCGCCTGCGAAGCCGCTCTCGGCAAGCGAGCGCACGTCGCGATCTTCGGCACCGACCACCCCACCCCCGACGGCACCGGGGTGCGCGACTACATCCACGTCGAGGACCTGGCGTCGGCTCATGTCGATGCCCTGAGCTACCTGCGCGGCGGGGGCGCCTCCACCACTCTGAACGTCGGTTACGGCCGCGGCTACAGCGTGCGGCAGGTTCTGGAGAGCGTCGAACGGGTGTCGGGAAAGGCTCTGGCGGTTCGCGAGGAGCCGCGCCGAGCCGGGGACCCGGCCGCGCTGGTGGCGCGCGCCGATCGCATCCGGGCCGAGCTCCTGTGGCGCCCACGGCTTGACGATCTCGACACCATCGTGCGCAGTGCGCTCGCCTGGGAGGAGCGGCTGCTGCGCGACCCCTGGTGAGCGCACCTTAAAGCCGCGTCTGCAATCTCAGACGCGTGGGCAGTGCGCCCGGTAGAATGGCCTCTCATGCGATGGGGGCGGCCCAAGTCATTGAGTGGACTGATGCTAGTCGGCCTGGCGTTGATTGCCGTGCCGCTCCTGGTCGCACTTCTCACCGCCGTGCTGCAGATCCGTAATCTCGCGGACACGGGTACGAAAATCGTCATTCAGGGCGTCGCCGGCGCGCGCGCCAGCCAGGCGCTGTTCGGGCAGATTGCATCCCTCGAGCGCACGGCGCGCCTGTACGACGTGCTCGCCGACCCGAAGCTCCTCGACCTGTACCGCACGCAGGATGAACGCCTGAGCACCACCCGCGAGCAGCTGCACTCTCAGGCCACCAGCGACGCCCCCCGCCAGACACTCGAGAAGCTCGGGGTGTTGCAAGGAAGCATCCGCTTCACGGTCATGAGCACGCCCCCCGGCGCCAGCGCCGCGACGGCCTCGAACCTGTCCAGCCGTTTCACGCAGCTGTCCGCCCTGGTCGAGCGCGTGGCGCAGCAGAGCAACGCCCAGGTGGACGCGGAAGTGGCCGCGCTGGAAGAGCAAACCCAGGAGGCGCGCAAGCGCCTGCTGTGGCAGGCCGCACCGCTCCTGCCGCTCGCCGTCATCGCGGTGTTCGTGTTCACGCTCGGCGTCGGCCGGCCGCTGCGGCAACTGGACCGCGCCATCAGCGAGCTCGGCCAGGGCACTTTCACCAACCAGATCGAGGTCTCCGGGCCGCACGACCTCGAGCGCCTGGGAGGGCAGCTCGAGTGGCTGCGCCAGCGGCTGCTCGAGCTCGCGCACGAGCGCAACCGTTTCCTGCGGCACATGTCGCACGAGCTCAAGACGCCCCTTGCCAACATCCGCGAAGGCACGGAGCTGCTGATGGACGGGGCGGTGGGCGAGCTTGATTCCAACCAGCGCGAGGTGGCCGCGATCCTGCGCGAGAACGGCATCAAGCTGCAGCGCATGATCGAGAACCTGTTGTCCTTCAGTGCCTGGCAGACCTCCAGCGTGGGCCTCGAGGCCACCGAGTTCCGCCTGCGTCCGCTGGTGAAGCAGGTGCTCGAGAACCAACAGCTCACGCTGCTGTCGCAACGGGTGCGCCTCGATGTACGCGTCGAGGACGTGACCCTGGTCGCCGATCGCGGCAAGATCCGCCTCATCCTCGAGAACCTGTTGTCGAACGCCGTCAAGTACTCACCCAAGGGAGGCACCATTCACCTGCGGGCCCACGCCGCAGGCGCGCAGCTGGTGCTCGACGTGGCCGACAGCGGTCCGGGCATCCCCCCCGAGGAGCGCCACCACGTGTTCGACGCCTTCTATACCGGGCGCGCGGCCAGGACCACGCCCGTGAAGGGCACCGGGATCGGACTGTCGGTGGTGCTGGATTTCGTCGCCGCGCACGGCGGCAACGTGCAAATCGTCGATGGCGAGTTCCCCGGTGCGCATTTCCGCATCACCATGCCCATCAGAGTCACGAGCGGCAAGGCGCACGCCCATGCGGCCTGAGCGCACCCCGGCCGTCGGTGCGCCGCGCGCGCCGCGCGGCGCCGCAGGCGGCGTCCTCGTGGCGCTGGTCGCCTCCGGCTGCACCGTGGGCCCGGGGCGCGCGCCCTCGCCCGCTCCGGTGGTGAACTCGGCGGCGGCGAGCTCGATCGCGTTGAGCGAGTACCTGCAGCTGCTGCAAAGGCTGGTGCAGGGTCCGCCTGCCGAGCAGGCGGAGATCGTGGCCAACGCACAGCATGAATACGACATCGCCCCGACGCCGAGCCGCGAGCTGAAACTGGCGCTGATTCTCGGTACTCCCGGCCACCCGGCCACCGACCTGCCCCGCGCCCAGGCGCTGCTGCGCGAGCTGATCGCGAACCCGGAAATGCTGTTGCCCGGGGAGCGCGCGCTCACCTTCCTCGAGCTTTCGCAAATTGACGACCATTTGACGCTCGATGCAGAAAATCGCAGGCTGCAGAGTGAGGCGGTGCGGGCTGACCAGCAGCGCGTGGCCAATGCCACCCATCGCCTGCAGGCGGAGATGGACGAAAACGTCCGCTTGCGCAGGGAGCTCGAGGAGGCGCGCGCCAAACTCGACGCCATCGCCAACATCGAGCGCTCCCTGAACGAGCGCAAACCGGGGAGCACGGGACGATGATCACAGTGAGCAAGGACACGATTCTGAACCAGACCGGCAAACGCAAAGCCCGTATCCTCCTGGTCGACGATGACCCGGGACTGCTGCGCCTGCTGACCATCCGCCTGCGCGCGGAGAGTTACGAGGTCGAAGCGATGGAGAGCGCCGCGCAGGCCCTGTCGGCATCGAGCCGCTTCCGGCCGGATCTGGTGATCACGGACCTGCGCATGGACCAGATGGACGGCATCGGACTGCTCAAGGAGCTGCAGAACCGCTGGCCGGGACTGAAGGTCATCATCCTCACCGCCCACGGCACCATTCCGGATGCGGTGCAGGCGACGCAAATGGGCGCGTTCGGCTTTCTCACCAAGCCGGTCGACAAGCAGGAGCTCCTCGACCAGGTGCAGAAGGCGCTGCGGATCTCCGGCTTCGGCACCTCTGATGAGGACTGGCGCGCGGAGATCATCACCCGCAGCGCCAGCATGGAGGAGAAGCTCGCGCAGGCGCACATGGTCGCCGGAACGGATGCGCGCGTGCTGATCACCGGCGAGAGCGGCACCGGCAAGGAGCTGCTGGCGCGCGCCATCCATCGTGGCAGCCCGCGCCGCAACAAGCCGTTCGTCGCCATCAACTGCAGCGCCATGGCGGAGGACCTGCTGGAGTCGGAGCTGTTCGGCCACGAGAAAGGCTCATTCACCGGCGCGACGCGTGCGCACCGCGGGCTGTTCATGGCCGCCGACGGCGGCACGCTGATGCTCGATGAGATCGGCGACATGCCGATGCGACTGCAGGTGAAGCTGTTGCGCGTGCTGCAGGAGAACGTCATCCGCCCGGTGGG
>JBGPKC010000109.1:0-6047 GCA_041485725.1 Steroidobacteraceae bacterium | reverse complement strand
TCTGCCCCATGCGCGGCGGCTGGCCCTTGGCGTCGTGCTGGCTCAGGCGGGCATGACCGTGACAGCGGCGCTGTGCGCGTGGGCCATCGCAGATCGGCGCGCGGGGCTCTCGGCGCTTCTCGGTGGCGGGATCGCCACGGTAGGGAGCCTGGCCATGGCGAGCCTGGCGTTCGGTGGCGGGGCGGGCGCCAATGCGCAGCGCGCCCTCGGCGCGTTCTACGTCGGCGAGGCGGTGAAGTTCGCGGTCGTGATCGTGCTGTTCGGGGTGGTGCTGAAGCTGGTAAAGGTGGCGCCGCTGGCGATGTTCGCCGCGTTCGCCGCCACGTTGCTGGTGTACTGGATTGCGCTGCTTGCCGTGCTGCCCGCCCTGGGTGGTGCGCGCCGCGGCGCCTAGGGTGACGGGTCGACTGATGACAAGCATGACAGCAGCACAGAACGGCCCCGGCGCAACCGAATACATCCTGCACCACCAGAGGTTCCTGTCGAACAAGGCCCCCCAGGGGATCGTCGATTTCTCCGTCATCAATTACGACACCGTGTTCTTCTCGGTGCTGCTCGCGGTCGCGTTCTTCGGGCTGTTCTGGTGGGTGGCGCGCAGGGCAACCACTGGCGTTCCAGGGTTGACGCAAAGCATCATCGAGTGGATCGTCGAGAAGGTCGACGAACAGGTGCGCGACACCTTTCATGGCACCAGCCGCTTGATTGCTCCTCTGGGGCTCACCATCTTCTGCTGGGTGTTCCTCTTCAACTTCATGGATCTGGTGCCGGTCGACCTGCTGCCCGCGGCGGCGCGTGGCGCCGGCTTCGAGCACCTCAAGGTGGTGCCGAGCACGGACCTGAACGCCACGTTTGCCCTGTCGCTCACGGTCTTCATCCTCATCATTTTCTACAGCCTGAAGATGAAGGGCGTCGTCGGCTTCATCAGTGAGCTCACCCTGCAGCCCTTCAGGGCCAGGAACGTGTTCGTGCAGGCGCTGCTGGTGCCGGTGAACTTTATCCTCGAATCGGTCACGTTCCTCGCCCGCCCGGTGTCGCTGTCACTGCGTCTGTACGGCAACCTGTATGCGGGCGAGATGATTTTCCTGCTGCTCGCGGCTCTGACGCTGTCGCACGGGCTCAGTAGCCTCGCGACCCTCGGCGGTTGGCTGGGAATCATCGGGCAGCTCATCCTGGGGTTTGTCTGGACGGTATTCCACATTCTCATCATCACCATCCAGGCCTTCATATTCGCGGTGCTGACGGTTGTCTATCTGTCGATGGCCCACGAGCATCACTGACGCGCGGGCTTGCGGTAACGGGTTTTGGTATTCGTCTTTCAGGAGAGTTGAATGGAAAACATTGCACACATCCAGGCCATGACCGTACTGGCCGTCGGCATCATCTTCGGCATGGGAGCGCTGGGCACCGCCATCGGCTTCGGCATCCTGGGCGGGCGCTTCATCGAGGGTTCCGCGCGGCAGCCGGAGCTGTTGCCGGTGCTGCGGGTGCAGATGTTCCTGGTCGCGGGCCTGCTGGACGCGGTGGCGATGATCGGCATCGGCTTTGCGCTGTTCTTCACGTTTGCCAATCCCTTCGTGAGCGCGCTGCAGGCGGCGCACTGACAGTCCACTGCGTTGACACCTCGAGGCAGGAGTTAGGACTGTGAACATCAATCTCACGCTCATCGTGCAGATGCTCGTGTTCGCCTCGCTGGTGTTCGGCACGATGAAGTTCATCTGGCCGCACATTCTCGGGGTCATGGAGGAACGCCAGCGCAAGATCGCACAGGGGCTCGCGGCCGCCGAAAAGGGCGAGCAGGAGCTCATCGAGGCGCGTGGCAAGGCCGACGCCATCGTGCGCGAGGCGCGCGAGCGCGCCAACCACATCATCGAGCAGGCGCAGCACCGCGCCACCGATCTGGTGGAGCAGGCCAAGAGCGCCGCGAGTAGCGAAGCCGCGCGCCTGGTTGCGGCCGCGCAGCAGCAGATCGAGCTCGATACCACGCGCGCGCGCGAATCCCTGAGGCGTGAGGTGGCCGGCATCGCAGTGCGCGCGGCCTCCAAGCTCCTCGGGCGCGAGGTCGACGCACGCACGCACGCCGATCTCCTCGACAAGTTCACGGCCCAGATCTGACGCGCGGACCATGGCGGACCGGATCACCATCGCACGACCCTACGCACGCGCCGCGTTCGAAGAGGCACGCGCCCACGAGCGTCTCGCACCCTGGTCCGAGGCGCTGCAGGTGGCCGCCGAGGTGGTCAGGGACCCGCGCGTGCAGACCCTGCTGGGAAATCCGCGCGTGACGCCCGCGCAACTCGCGCAGCTGGTGACGGGCATCGCCGCAGCGCCCCTCGCCGATGCGGGCGCGAACTTCGTGCGCACGCTCGCCGTCAACCGGCGCCTCGCCTACCTGCCGGAGATTTCCGCGCTGTTCAACAAGCTCAAGGACGCCGCCCAGGGCGTCGCCGACGTCACGGTCACTTCCGCCGCGCCGCTGGATGCGAGTCAGAAGCACAAGCTCGCCGCCGCACTGCACAAGAGACTTAAGCGTACCGTGCACCTGCACTGTGAGGTCGATGCGGCGCTGATCGGCGGCGCGGTGCTGCGCTCCGGGGACCTGGTGATCGACGGCTCGCTGCGCACCCGACTTGACCGCATCGCCTACGAACTGACCGCGTAATAGAGAGAACGCACATGGCCATCAAGGCAACCGAGATCAGCGATCTCATCAGGCAACGGATCGAGAACTTCAAATCCGTCACCGAGGCGCGCAACGTCGGCTCGATCGTGTCGGTCACCGATGGCATTACCCGCATCCACGGGCTGGCGGATGCGTGCTACGGCGAGATGCTCGAATTTCCGGGCAACACCTTCGGTCTCGCGCTGAACCTCGAGCAGGACTCGGTCGGCGCGGTGGTGCTGGGCGAGTACAAGCACCTGACGGAGGGCGACACCGTCAAGACCACCGGCCGCATCCTGGAGGTGCCGGTGGGACGCGGGCTGCTGGGGCGTGTGGTGGATGCGCTCGGCGCGCCGCTCGACGGCAAGGGCCCGGTGAAAGCCGAACACACCTCTCCCATCGAGCGCGTCGCCCCGGGCGTCATCTACAGACAGTCGGTGAGCCAGCCGGTGCAGACCGGCTACAAGGCCATCGACGCGATGGTGCCGATCGGGCGCGGGCAGCGCGAGCTCATCATCGGCGACCGCCAGACCGGCAAGACCGCGCTCGCGGTCGACACCATCATCAACCAGAAGGCCTCCGGCATTAAGTGCATCTACGTCGCCATCGGCCAGAAGCAGTCGACCATCGCCAATGTCGTGAGGAAGCTCGAAGAGCACGGCGCCATGGCGCACACCGTGGTGGTCGCCGCCTCGGCCTCAGTGGCCCCCGCCCTGCAGTACATCGCCGCCTACTCGGGCGTCACCATGGGCGAGTACTTCATGGACAACGGCGAGGACGCACTCATTATTTACGACGATCTGTCCAAGCAGGCGGTCGCCTACCGGCAGATCTCGCTCCTGCTGCGCCGTCCGCCGGGCCGCGAGGCGTTCCCGGGAGACGTGTTCTACCTGCACTCGCGTCTGCTCGAGCGCAGCGCGCGCGTCAACGAAGAGTACGTGACGATGGTCAGCAAGGGCGCGGTGAAGGGCAAGACCGGCTCGCTCACCGGGCTGCCGATCATCGAGACCCAGGCGGGCGATGTGACCGCGTTCGTGCCGACCAACGTGATCTCGATCACCGACGGCCAGATCTTCCTCGAGACGGATCTGTTCAACGCGGGCATCCGTCCCGCCATGAACGCCGGCATCTCCGTGTCGCGCGTCGGCGGCGCGGCGCAGACCGACATCATCAAGAAGCTCGGCGGCGGCATCCGCCTGGCGCTCGCCCAGTATCGCGAGCTCGCGGCATTCTCGCAGTTCGCCTCCGACCTGGATGAGGCCACCCGCAAGCAGCTCGAGCGCGGCCAGCGGGTCACCGAGGTGATGAAGCAGAAGCAGTACGCGCCCATGTCGGTGGCGGAGATGGCGCTGTCGATCTACGCGGTCAACAGCGGCTACATGGACAAGGTGGAGCTGAAGAAACTGGTGGCGTTCGAGGCGGCGCTGCAGGCGTTCGCGCACACCAGCTACCAGTCGATGCTCGATGCCATCAACTCGCAGCCTAAGCTCTCCAAGGAGAACGAGGCGGCGATGAAAAAGTGCATCGAGGACTTCGTGGCCACCGGCACCTACTAAAGCGAGCCCGCGATGCCCGGCACCAAGGAAATCCGTTCCAAGATCGTGAGTGTCAAGAACACTCAGAAGATCACCAAGGCCATGCAGATGGTGGCCACCAGCAAGATGCGCCGCGCGCAGGAGCGCATGAAGCTCGCGCGCCCGTACGCGCAGAAGATGCGCAACGTGATCGGGCACCTCACCGAGGCGAACCCGGATTACCGCCATCCGTTCCTGGTCACGCGCGAGCCGAAGACGGTCGGCCTGATCGTGATCTCCACCGACCGGGGACTCGCCGGTGCGCTCAACGCCAACGTCTTCAGGCAGACCCTCCTGCTCATGCGCGAGTGGCAGGGCCGGGGTGCGCAGGTGAGCCTGTGCCTGATCGGCACCAAGGGACTGACCTTCTTCCGGCGCCTGGGCGTGCCGATTCTCGCCAACGTCTCGCACCTGGGCGACCGGCCGCACGTCAAGGATCTCATCGGCACGGTCAAGGTGATGCTGGACGGGTATCGTGCCGGTGAGCTCGATCGGCTGTTGCTGGTGAACGCGCAGTTCGTCAACACCATGACGCAAAAGCCGGCCGTGGAGCAGCTGCTGCCGATCGAGGCGCTCGACACCGAAGGGCTGCAGGAGCACTGGGACTACCTCTACGAGCCGGATGCCGCCGGCATCCTCGATGGCCTGCTGATGCGCTACATCGAGTCGCAGGTGTATCGCGGCGCGGTCGAGAACGTCGCCTCCGAGATGGCGGCCCGCATGGTCGCCATGGGGGCGGCCTCGGACAATGCCGGCAAGCTGATCACCGAGTTGCAACTGATCTACAACAAGGCCCGCCAGGCTGCGATCACGAAGGAGCTTTCGGAGATCGTGGGCGGCGCCGCTGCGGTTTGAGGGCGGACTCTATGACTAATTCCGGCGAGGGACAGATTACCCAGATCATCGGCGCCGTCATCGACGTCGAGTTTCCGCGCGAATCCATCCCCAGGATCTACGAGGCGCTCAAGCTCAAGGACGTGGACCTGACGCTCGAGGTGCAGCAGCAGCTGGGCGACGGCGTGGTGCGCACCATCGCCATGGGCCCTTCCGAGGGACTGAAGCGCGGCCTCACCGTGCAGGCGACCGGCGCGCCGATATCGGTGCCGGTGGGCAAGGGCACCCTCGGGCGTATCATGGACGTGCTCGGCAAGCCGCAGGACAACCAGGGACCGGTCCAGGCAAGCGAGTATCTGCCGATTCATCGCCCGCCGCCGTCGTTCGAGCAGCAGGCCGGCGGGCAGGACCTGCTGGTCACGGGCATCAAGGTCATTGATCTGCTGGTGCCGTTCGCCAAGGGCGGCAAGGTCGGGCTGTTTGGAGGCGCGGGGGTCGGCAAGACCGTCAACATGCTCGAGCTCATCAACAACATCGCCAAGCAGTACAGCGGCCTGTCGGTGTTCGCCGGCGTCGGCGAGCGCACCCGCGAGGGCAACGACTTCTATCACGAGATGATCGAGTCGGGGGTCATCGACAAGGGCAACCTGTCGAACTCCAAGGTCGCGATGGTGTACGGGCAGATGAACGAGCCGCCGGGCAACCGCCTGCGCGTGGGGCTCACCGGACTCACCATGGCCGAGTACTTCCGCGACGAAACGCGCGAGGACGGGGGCAAGGGGCGCGATGTGCTGTTCTTCGTCGACAACATCTACCGCTACACGCTCGCGGGCACCGAGGTGTCGGCGCTGCTCGGGCGCATGCCCTCGGCGGTGGGCTACCAGCCGACGCTCGCCGAGGAGATGGGGGTGCTGCAGGAGCGCATCACCTCCACCAAGACCGGCTCCATCACCTCCATCCAGGCGGTCTATGTGCCGGCG
>JBGPKC010000108.1:0-6109 GCA_041485725.1 Steroidobacteraceae bacterium | reverse complement strand
TACGTCTACCGCAAGTACGGTCGCGAACGCGCCGCGCTCGCCGCCACGGTCATCATGTACCGGCCGCGCAGCGCGCTGCGCGACCTCGCCAAGGTCTTTGGTCTGGGCGCCGCCGAGAGCGGCCGGCTCGCGAAAGTCATGCAATGGTGGGACGGGAGCGCTGCGATCCCGCAACGCGTGCGCGACGCAGGTTTCGATCCCGGCAATCCCTGGCTCGCACGTCTGCTGCCGCTGGCGAACGAGCTGGTGAGCTTCCCCGGCTTTCCTCGCCACCTGTCCCAGCACGTCGGCGGCTTCGTGATCTCGGAAGGGCTGCTCGAGGAGCTGGTGCCGATCGAGAACGCGGCCATGCCCGAGCGCACCGTGGTGCAGTGGGATAAGGACGACCTCAACGATCTGGGGTTGCTGAAAGTGGATCTGCTGGCGCTGGGGATGCTGACGGCGCTCAAGCGTGCTTTCACGCTCGTCAACAACTACCGCGGCACACATCACGCGCTCGGTGAGCTGCCCGCCGAGGATCCGCGCGTGTACGCTATGATCTCGCGCGCCGACACCATCGGCGTGTTCCAGATCGAGTCGCGCGCGCAGATGTCCATGCTGCCGCGCCTGAAGCCGCAGTGTTACTACGATCTCGTCATCGAGGTCGCGATCGTGCGCCCCGGTCCCATCCAGGGCGACATGGTGCACCCCTATCTGCGGCGCCGCTGCGGCGCGGAGCCGGTGGAATATCCGGGCGAGGAGGTGCGCGAGGTGCTGCATCGCACGCTGGGCGTACCGATCTTCCAGGAACAGGTGATGCAGATAGCGATCGTCGCCGCGGGCTTTTCCCCGGGGGAGGCGGACGCGCTGCGCCGCGCGATGGGCGCCTGGAAGAGAAGCGGCGGACTGGATCCGTTTCGCGAGCGGCTGCTTCAGGGCATGCGCGCCAAGGGGTACCCGCAGGAGTTCGCGCAGCGCATCTACCAGCAGATGCTGGGATTTGGTGAATACGGCTTTCCACAGTCGCATGCCATGAGCTTTGCGCTGCTGGTGTACGACTCCGCCTGGCTCAAGTGCTACGAGCCCGCGGTCTTCACCTGCGCGCTGCTCAACAGTCAGCCCATGGGGTTCTATGCGCCGGCGCAGCTGGTGCGCGACGCGCGCGCCCACGGCGTCGAGGTGCGTGCGGTGGATGCCTGCGTGAGCGAATGGGATTCGACGCTCGAGCGGCGCGCAGATGGAGAACCGGCGCTGCGGCTCGGCATGCGGCTGGTGAAATCCGTGTCGCAGTCGGGCGTGACGCGGCTGCTCGCGGCGCGGGCCATGCGGCCCTTTGCGAGCGTGCGGGATCTCGCCACCCGTGCGGCGCTCGACCGTGGCGACCTCGAGGCCCTCGCCGCGGCCGCAGCGTTGGCTTCCTTAAGCGGCAACCGCCATCTCGCCTTCTGGGAAGTCGCCGCCAGCGAGCGCCCCATGCCGCTCGGCTTTGCGCCCGGACGCCGCGCCGATCTCGAGGAGGGCCGGCCGCTGCTCGCCGCGCCCACCGAGGGGGAGGGTATTGCGGCGGACTACGCCTCCCTCGGGCTTACCCTGGGAAGGCATCCGCTGGCGCTGCTGCGCGAGCGCTTGACCGCGGCCGCGCTGGTCACGGCGAGCGAGCTGGCAGGCGCGCGTCATGGTGCGGCGGTGCGCACCGCCGGCATCGTGCTCATGCGCCAGCGCCCGGCCACCGCGAGCGGCGTCACCTTTCTCACTCTCGAGGACGAGAGCGGCCAGGTGAACGTCATCGTGTGGGAGCGGGTTGGCCGCGCGCAGCGCCGCGCACTCATCGAGTCACGCCTGCTCGAAGTGCACGGTGAGCTGCAACGGCAGGACGGCGTCACGCATCTCATCGCACGCCGGCTCATCGACCGCTCGGGGCTGCTGGGCGAGCTGCTGACGCGCTCGCGGGATTTTCACTGACGCGGCTTGCGGCGTGGCCTGCGGGAGCTATCGCCGTCGTCGCCGATCTCGTAGTCCTCGAAATCGCTGGTGAGCTCGGCGGTGTGCTTATCCTCGAGCAGCCGCTCGAGCCGGCGCCACGCCGGATCGCCGACCTTCTGGCCGCGGCGCTTGGCGAGGTCGAGGTCCTTGATGACCTGATCAAGATCGACGTCCCCGTCCTCCGCGACAGGCTCGTCGGCTTCCTCGTCTTCGAATTCCTCTGATTCCGGCTTCTCGCTCATTGCGGGACGGCGGCCCTGCAGGAATTGGTCGGCGCGAACTTAAATCAGATCGCGGGACAACTGCAACGCTGCGCGCGCGGTTTGTGAGCCGCTGCCGGTTTGGCCCGCGAACAGCCTCAGTGGATCAGCTGATTCATCTGGAAAATCGGCAGCAGCATTGCAAAAACGATGCCCATGACGAACAAGCCCATCACAATAATGAGCAGCGGACCCAGCAGCCCCACCAGGGCGGACAGCAGCCCGTCGAGCTCACGTTCCTGGCTGATCGCGGCCCGCTCGAGCATGTTTTCCAGTTGGCCGCTCGACTCGCCGCTGGAAATGAGGTGGATGGTCATGGGCGGGAACATGCGGCTGAGCCCCAGCGAACGCCCGATCGGCGCGCCCTCGCGCACCCGCGCCGCCGCGTCCGCCACCGCATCGCGCATGGGCAGGTTGGTCACCACCTCGCCGGCGATGCGCAACGCCTCGAGCACCGGCACGGAGCTGGCCGAGAGGATGCTGAAGGTGCGCGTGAAGCGCGCGGTGTTGAAGCCGCGCGTCAGCCTGCCCAGCAGCGGCGTGCGCAGCTGCAATCGATGGTAGCGGCGTCGCGCCCCCGGGTCGCGCTGCCAGCGCCGGAATACTACGAAGGCGATGATCGCCGCGATCGCCAGGTACACCCCGTAGGCGCGGAAGAAGCCGCTGGTCGCGATCAGCACGCGGGTGATCAGCGGCAGCTTCGCCTTGCTGGTCTCGAATACCGCCACGACCTTGGGGACCACGAATACCAGGAGCAGGGACACGATGCCGAAGCACATCACCGTCAGCACGATGGGGTAGAGCATCGCCGCCAGTACCTTCTGGCGAATCTGCTCGCGGCTCTCGGTGTAGTCGGCCAGCCGCTCGAGCACGTTGTCCAGGTGCCCGGCCTGCTCGCCGGCGGCCACGGTGGCCCGATAGATCTCGGGAAACAGCCGCGGGAATTCCGCGAAGCCGTCGGCGAGCGTGTGGCCCTCCATGACGCGCGCGCGCACCCCCAGCACGATGCTCTGCACGCGCGGCTTTTCGGTCTGTTGCGAGACCGCGAGCAGCGCCTCTTCCAGCGGCAACCCGGCGCGCGCCAGCGTGGCCAGCTGCCGGGTGAACAGCGCCAGGTCCCCGGGCGACACCCGCCGGGCGAGGCTGAAGGAGCGCTGGCGCCTGGCTTCCTTCAGCGCGACTTCGGTGACCGAGACCGGCAGCAGCTGCTGCTCGCGCAGCTGCTGGCGGATCTGGCGCGGCGTGTCGCCTTCGAGGATGCCCTTGCGCTCGCGGCCGCCAGCATCGAGGGCCGTGTATTCGAACGCGCCCAACTCAATCCTCGCGCGTGACGCGCAATACTTCCTCGATGGTGGTTTCGCCGCGCAGCACCCTGGCGCGGCCGTCGTCGCGGATCGAGGGCGTGGCGATGCGCGCGTGGCGGTCGATCTCCTGCTCCGAGACGCCGTCGTGAATCATGGTGCGCATGGCGTCATCGACGACGATCAGCTCGTAGATGCCCGAGCGGCCGCGATAGCCGCCGGTGGCGTCGCGTCCCGGTCGATACAGCGTGGGGGAGGGCTCGTCCGACCGCAGGTTGAGGAGGCGCCGCTCGTACTCGCCCGCCTGGAACGGCTGCTTGCTATCCGGGCTCAGCACGCGCACCAGGCGCTGCGCCAGTACGCCGATCAGGCTCGAGGACAGCAGGAACGGCTCGATCCCCATGTCGCGCAGACGCGTGATGGCGCCGGCGGCGGTGTTGGTGTGCAGCGTCGAGAGCACCAGATGGCCGGTGAGGCTCGCCTGCACCGCGATCTGCGCGGTCTCGAGGTCGCGGATTTCGCCGATCATGACCACATCCGGGTCCTGGCGCAGGATGGCGCGCAGGCCGCGGGCGAAGGTCATCTCGACCTTGGTGTTCACCTGGGTCTGGCCGATGCCGTCGATGTAGTACTCGATCGGATCCTCGACCGTCATGATGTTGCGCGTGTTGTCGTTGAGGCGCTCGAGCCCCGCGTACAGCGTGGTGGTCTTGCCCGAGCCGGTGGGTCCGGTGACCAGCAGGATCCCGTGCGGTTTGTGGATCAGCTCGTCGATGAGCTGCTGGGTGCGCGCATCCATGCCGAGGGAGTCCAGGTCGAGCTTGCCGGCCTGCTTGTCGAGGATACGCAGCACGACGCGTTCGCCGTGCCCTGAAGGGATGGTCGAGACGCGCACGTCGACCGCCCGGCCGGCGATCTTCAGACTGATGCGTCCGTCCTGCGGCAGGCGCTTCTCGGCGATGTCGAGCCGCGACATGACCTTGATGCGCGACACCACCAGCGGCGCCACCGCGCGCCGCGATTGCAGCACCTCGCGCAGCACGCCGTCGACGCGGAAGCGCACCACGAGCCGGTTCTCGAACGGCTCGACGTGGATATCGGAGGCGTTCTCCTTCACCGCCTGGGTGAGCACCGCATTGATCAGGCGGATGATCGGGGCGTCGTCCTCGCTGTCCAGCAGGTCCGCCTGCTCGGGCAGTTCCTGCGCGAGGTGCGCAAGATCGGTGGTGTCATCGAGGCCCTCGACCGCCTGCATCGCATCCGAGCCGGCCTCGTAGGCCTGGCGCAGCAGCTCATCGAACCTTGCATCCGGCACGCGCTCGAGCCTGAGGGAGCGGCGCAGGTAGCGCCGCACCTCGGCGATCGCCTGGGGTGAGGCGGTATCGCGATAGGTGCATTCAGCCACGCCCTCGACCACGCGGTTGACGAGCACACCGTGGCGCTTGGCGAACGCAAATGACAGGCGCGGGCCGGGGGCGCTGTCGGCGCCGGTGGAAGTCACTGCGGCTGCATCGTTCATGGCTTGCCTTGTGGCGGGGGTGCCTGTGGCGGAGGCGCCGTGGCGTCAGGTGCCGCGGCGGCGTCGGGCGCGGCCACGCCGGGCGTGACCGGCGCGCCGGCAGGCGACGCTCCCTGTACGGGCTTCGGCGGCGGCGGCGGCGGCGCATCGAGCTTGCCGCGCGACACGCCCGGCAGCAGTGGCAGGGCCTCGCGCGTGTTCAGCTTGTTCTCCTGATCCATCATGTAGTTGTACTTGAGGTCCGTCTCAAACGCAGCCTGCGCCGGATCGCGCAGGATCTTCGGGCGGATGAACAGGATGAGGTTGTTCTTGGTCGAAGTGGCGTTGCGCGTCTTGAACAGCAGCCCAATGAGCGGGATGTTGCCGAGGTACGGCACGCGCTGCTCGCCCTTGACGCTGTTGTCCTCGATGAGCCCGCCAAGCACCACGACGCCGCCGTCCTCGATGAGCACCGTGGTGGTGATGGTGCGCTTGTTGGTGACCAGGTCGACCGCGCCGGCGGGCTTCTGGCCGATGCTCGAGCTTTCGATAGAGATCTTGAGCATCACCGAGGTGCCTTCCGCGGAGATGGTGGGTGTCACTTTGAGAATGGTGCCGACTTCCTGACGCTGAATCGTCTGGAACGGATTGATGCCGCCCGTGACCCCGCCCGTGGACGCCGCCGTATTGGTGAACTGCCCGGTGATGAACGGCACTTCCTGCGCCACCTTCAGCTCCGCTTCCTGGTTGTCCATGGTCACCGCCGAGGGTGTGGCGACGACATTGGTGTTGGTGTCGCCGCGGATGGCGCGGACCATGGCGGCAAAGTTCACCCCGGTGCCGGCGATGCGGCCGATGCCGATGGTGGTGCCCTGCAGCAGGGTCGTGGACGCATTGGCGGGCTGCTGGATGGCGCCCGCCAGATCCACGATGCTGGTGCCGCCGACGGGACTCACGAAGGCGCCGGCTGGGACGTTTGAGCCCTTGGAGAAGGCCGCCCAGTTGATGCCAAGCTCGGCATTCTTGTCGACGTCCACCTCGGCGATGATCGCTTCCACCAGCACCTGCGGCCGGCGGATGTCGAGCTT
>JBGPKC010000107.1:0-6931 GCA_041485725.1 Steroidobacteraceae bacterium | reverse complement strand
CTGCGTTCGATCGCGCCACCGGCCAGGAACCCTTCCGCATCCCGCCGCGCTGGCAGGAGTTGAAGGAGTCCTTGGACATGGCCACTCGCTTCAACCTCTCCACCAACAACGACATCGTGGGCGGCAACTCCGGCAGCCCGCTGATCGATACCGGCGGCAGGCTCGTGGGACTGATGTTCGACGGCAACATCCACTCGATCGCGGGCAGCTACTGGTTCGATCCGGAGCTGAACCGCGCGGTCGCGGTGCACCCCGCCATCATGTTCGAGGCGCTGCGCAAGGTGTACAAGGCCAACGAGCTGCTGGCGGAACTGAACCGCAAGTAGCGCGCGCAACCTCTAACGCGGCGCGCCGGAACGCGAGTCGGCGGCGCGCGCCACGAGGCGGAACCGCACGCGCATCTCGTCCTGCACCTGCAGTGCACCGAGCAGGGCGCTGAAGGGCGTGAGCCCGATATCGCTCTGCCGCAGCGGGGTCTCGCCCGATACGATGACTGTGCCGGCGGCAAGCCGGTAGCGCACCGGCACGCTGATGGTGCGCACCTGCCCGCGCACCGTGGTCTGCACGCGGGCCAGCACCGCCCGCGCCTCGCCGCCGGCTTCGCTGCCGGTGCCCGCCGCCGGCTGCCCGGCAGACTCAAGCCGCACAGAGCGCAACACGATCTGCGGGTTGCGCTCACTGTCGAGCAGCGCCTCCCCGAGCATGTTGCGCCGCGTTCCCTCCCGGGCGCTGTCCGGCACCTCGGGCGGGAAATCGGCGCTGTGCTCCTGCGCGCGCAGCGCCGCTTCATCGACCGTGAACGAGGCCACCGGGATATGAGCCTCGAAGCTGGTGCGCATGAGGTCCGCGGGAACGTAGATCGTACCGGTCAGGGCGTGCGAGGCGATCACGTGGTTGTGGCCGGCGCTCGCGAGCGTGCCGCCGCGATACACGCGGAGGGTGAGCAGCGATTCATCCGCCACGATGTCGTAGGGAACCCCCTCGTGAGGCGCGGGAGTCTCCACCGCCGCCACCGGCGGCGCCGCGGGAACCCGCGGTTGCAGCGGGCACCCGGTGAGCAGCACCGCGAGCAGCGCCACGCCGGGCAGCGGCAGTTTGCAACGCGCACTCACGCGCATAAGCTTAGCGGCATGGTCATACGGAATACCACACACCGCTGGGGTGCGGTCGCCCAGCTGCTGCACTGGCTCATCGTCGTGCTGATCATCGTGCAGGTCACCCTCGCCGCGCTCGCGGGCGATCTGCCGCTGGGCATGAAAAAGCTCGCCATGCTCGCGCGCCACAAGTCCGTCGGTCTCACCATCCTGGGACTCGCGATCGTGAGGCTCGGCTGGCGGCAGCTGAACCCGACGCCCGCGCTGCCGCAGACGCTCAAGCCGTACGAGCGCACCCTGGCGCGCTTCACGCACGCCATGTTGTATGGGCTGTTGTTCGCCATGCCCCTGTCAGGCTGGATGATGTCCTCAGCACGTGGGTTTCCGGTCAGCTGGTTCGGGTTCTTTCAGCTGCCGGACCTGGTGCCGAAAAGCCAGCCGCTGTACCACGCGCTCGTGACCACCCACCAGACCCTCGCGGTGGTGCTGGGTGCGGTGGTGACGCTGCACGTGGCGGCCGCGCTCAAGCATCACTACGTGCTCAGGGACGACGTGCTGCAGCGCATGCTGCCGCTCTCCACCACGACGCAGGGAACCAAGCGATGAGACCAACAGGGCATGCGCTACTGACGGCTATTTTCCTTGCCACGGTCTCCGCGCCGTGCCTGGCCGCGGCGGCGCCGGCGAGCGCGCCTGCCGTCACACACTACGTGCTCGATGCGCCCAAGAGCTCGCTGGAATTCACCTTCCAGCAGGCCGGCGCACAGAACAAAGGCAAGTTCACCCGCTTCGCCGTGAGCTTCGAGTTCTCGCCCGACAACCTCGCGGCCAGCCGGCTCGAGGTCACCGTCGAGATCGGCTCCCTCGACACCGGCGACCAGGAACGCGATGACACCCTGCGCGGCGCGGATCTGTTCGCGGTGGCGAAGTTTCCCCAGGCGCATTTCGCCGCCAGCCAGTTCAGCAAGACCGCCGGCGGCTATGAAGCGGTCGGCAAGCTCACCATCCGCGGCGTGACGCGCGATATACGCGTGCCGTTCACGTTTCGCACCGCCGACGAGCACGGCGTGGCCGTCGGCTACATGAGCGGCAAGACGAGCATCCGGCGGCTCGACTTCGGCGTCGGCCAGGGCGAATGGAAAGCCACTGACCAGGTGGGGAACGAGGTCGGCGTGTCCTTCGCGCTGCGGCTCACGCCTACGGCTACGGCTCACTGACCATCAGACAGGAGTCCCGTCACGGCGGGTCATGCGGCCGCGCGCGTGCGCCGGGCTCCACAGCATGTCCACCTCCGGGTCGGAGTAGTGCGCCGTGTCCGCCGCGTCGCGGTTACTCACCTCCAGGTACCGCGCCGGGCGATCGCTGCGATTGATGAGCTGATGGCCCTGCTCGGCGCCCGCCGCAAAGCCGGCGCACATGCCGGCAGTCAGCAGCTGCTCCCCGGGGCCGCAGCGCAGCACCAGCTCGCCCTCGAGCACATACACGAACTCGTCCTCGTGCGTGTGCCAGTGGCACATGGAGGACTCCTTGCCCGGGCTCAAGGTCGTCAGATTGACGCCGATCCGGGTAAGTCCGAGCGCGTCCCCGAGAGGGCGCTTGTCGCGCGGCATTACCCGCGAGCGGTAGGGCTCGGGGTAAGCGCTGCTGGAATGCACCGCGACGCTGCGCGGATCAAGGGCGGGTTTGTTGACTGACATGCCTTGCCTCCATGGTGGTAACTCGTAACCGTTGACGCGCGCCGCCTGCTTCAGTGAGCATGCCGTACTCACATGCCAGAGATACTCGATGACGTCGGACACTGCGTCGACGCGGTGCTGCGCCGCGTGGGACCGCGCATCGTGCTGGCGCTGCCGCTCGGGATCGGCAAACCCAATCCGCTGGTCAACGAATTCTACCGCCGCGCGCTGCGCGACTCGACGATCGATCTGACCATCCTCACGGCGCTGTCGCTGCTGAAGCCCGTGGCCCACTCGGCGCTGGAGGCGCGCCTGCTGACGCCGCTCGCCGCACGGGTGTTCGGCACTTATGTGGAGCCGGAATACGCGCGCGCCATGCAGAGCGACACCCTCCCGTCCAACATCCGCATCGTCGAGTTCTTCCTGGCGCCGGGCGCGTTTCTCAATTCGCGTCACGCGCAGCGCCATTACCTGAGTGCGAATTACACGCACGTGGCGCGCGATTGTCTGGCGCGCGGCCTCAACGTCATGGCCCAGCTGGTGGCGCGGCGCATGGTGAACGGCGAGCTGCAGCTGAGCTTCGGCTCCAATGCCGATGTGAGCGTGGATCTGCTGCCGCTCATCGAGGACGCGCGCGCCACCGGCCGCGACATCGTCATGGTGGCGCAGACGCACGCACAGATGCCGTTCATGACCGGGCACGCGCTGGTTGATCCCGGGCGCTTTGACTTCCTCATCGACGATCCGCGCTACGACTACGACCTGTTCTGTCCGCCCAATCCGCCGCTCGGCACAGTCGACCACGCCATCGGCGTGTACGCCAGCGCCCTGGTGCGCGATGGGGGCACGCTGCAGATCGGCATCGGCGAGCTGGGCGACTCGCTGGTGTATGCGCTGCTGTTGCGGCATCAGCAGAACGCGGCCTGGAGCCGTGCTCTGCAGGCGCTCGGCACGGCGACGGTCACGCCGCTGATCCACGCCGAGGGGGGCGACGCGCCGTTCTGCGCCGGGCTGTTCGCCTGCACCGAGATGTTCGTCGATCAGCTGCTCGAGCTGTATCGCGCCGGGATCCTGTGCCGCCGCGTCTACGACTCGCTGCCGCTCGAGAGGCTGCTGAGCTCCGGGCAGACGGGCGAGCGCTTCGATGAACGCATTCTCGGCCTGCTGGCCGCTGCGGGTGCGGGCCCGGTGCTGAGCAGCGCGGAGTTCGCGGACCTCAAATGCCACGGCGTGTTTCGCGAGGATGTGGAGTTTGCCGACGCCCGCGTGCGCGCCGCGGGCGGGGAGTGGATTGCGGCCAATCTCGCCGATCCGGCCAGCCGCGCGCGCCTGGCGGCGGAGTGCTTGGGAAGCGAGCTGCGCAACGGCCAGGTGCTGCATGCCGGGTTCTTTCTGGGTCCGCGCGGATTCTATGCGGCGTTGCGCGAGCTGCCCGAGCGCGAGCGGGCGCAGTTCAGCATGCGCGGCGTGGCGTTCGTCAACCAGCTGTACGGCGCCGACCAGGAGCTGCGCATCCTGCAGCGGCGCGCCGCGCGCTGCATCAACACCACCATGATGGTCACGCTGCTGGGAGCTGCGGTCTCGGATGCGCTGGAGAACGGGCAGGTGGTGAGCGGCGTCGGCGGTCAATACAACTTCGTCGCCATGGCGCACGCGCTGCCGGGCGCGCGCTCGATCCTGTGCGTGCGCGCCACCCGCACGCGCCACGGCCACACCACTTCAAACATCATCTGGAACTACGCGCACCAGACCATTCCGCGGCACCTGCGCGATCTGGTGGTCACCGAGTATGGCATCGCGGACCTGCGTGGCCGCACCGACGAGGAGATCATCATCGCGCTGCTGAACGTCGCGGACTCGCGCTTTCAGGACGCGCTGCTGTCACGCGCCAGGTCGGCGGGCAAGATCCGCGCCGACTACCGCATCCCGGAGGCGTTCCGCAGCAACCTGCCGCAGCGTCTGACGCGCGCGTTGCGCGGCCACCGCCAGCAGGGATACTTCAGCGAATATCCGTTCGGCACCGACCTGACGGAGGAGGAGATTGTCCTCGCGCGGGCGCTGAAGTTTCTCGCCGGGCGCGCCTCCGGCCCCTGGGGCCGGGTGAAGACCGCCGCGGCCTCCCTCGCCGCCACACCGGCGAGCCGACATGCCTCCGCGCTCAAGCGCATGGGCCTCGATCAGCCGCGCGGACTTGCCGAGCGGCTGCAGCAGCGCCTGGTGGTGTTCGCGCTCAACGCCAGCGCCTGAGGGACGCGGGCGCTCGGCAGTTCATATGGCCTATGCATCGAAACCGTCCTCGAACGCCTCTCAAATCGCAGATTGGAACGCGGCCGTCGGACGCACCTGGACGCAGTTTCAGGAACAGCTGGAGCGGCAGCTCGATCCGCTGGGACGGGAAGCGCTGCGTGCACTCGCGCCCATGCCGGGCGAACACATCCTTGACATAGGATGCGGTTGCGGCGCGACGACGTTGGATCTCGCGGTCCGCGTGGGGCGCGCCGGCTCGGTCGTCGGCGTAGACGTCTCCGTTCCCATGCTGGAGGTGGCACGCCGGAGGTCGCGCCCTGCAGACGCGGGGCGAGCGGAATTTCTGCAGCTCGACGCTCAGCACGACGCGCTGGGATCGGCTGCCTTCGACGCCGCGTTCTCGCGATTCGGCGTGATGTTCTTCAGCGATCCGGTGGCGGCGTTCAGGAACATTCTGACCTCCCTGAAGCACGGCGGCCGTCTGGTATTCGTATGCTGGCGGCGGCTCGAAGACAATCCATGGGTGCGCGTTCCGCTGGAAGCAGCCCGGCCGTTCCTTGCGGATGCGGCGCCGGCGGATCCGACTGCGCCGGGACCGTTTGCATTCGCCGCGGCCTCTCGGGTGCGCTCGATCCTGATCGACGCCGGGTTTGCTTCCGTGGCGGCGACACCCTTCGACAGCCTCATCGGCGGCGCCGACCTCGAACAGACGCTGAAGCTGGCTCTGCGAGTCGGGCCCCTGGGTGCCGCTCTGCGTGAGCACCCTGAACTCGAGCCACTGGTCACCGGCCCCGTCAGGGAGGCGTTGCGGAACTACCTCACCGCCGCTGGCGTGCGGATGCCATGCGCGACCTGGATCATTTCGGCCCGGACGAATGGCCGCCAGCTCAGCGCTTAGCGCCTGGCTGGCGCGCGCCGGCCGCCCGATGCCGCGCGGCGCCGCCGGGCCGGGCCCGATTTGCGTCCCGTGGCCGCCGGCTTCTTGCGCGGCGCGGAACGAGCGGTGGCGGTGCGGGGTGTGGCGCGTGCCTTGGCCCGCGCCGCTCTGGCCGGCTTGCGAGGCTTGCCCGCCGCCGGGCGCCGCGCCGCGCCGCGCGCTGAGGCGGGCTTGCGAGCGGTGCCGGGGGCGGCCCTGGCGCTTTCCGTGCCGCGCAACTGCTCGAGAATCGCCGGGTTGTCGAGCGTCGAGACGTCCTGGGTGATCTCCTCGCCGCGCGCGATGGCCTTGAGCAACCGGCGCATGATCTTGCCCGAGCGCGTCTTGGGAAGGTTGTCCGCGAAGCGGATGTCGTCGGGCTTGGCGATCGCACCCAACTGCTCCCCCACCCACTCGCGCAGCTCCTTTACCAGCGCGCTGCTGTCGCCCGTCGGGCGTGGACCGCGGCACACCACGTAGGCGAACACCGACTCGCCCTTGATGTCGTGGGGCTTGCCGACCACGGCGGCCTCGGCCACGCGCGGATGCGCGACCAGCGCCGACTCGATCTCCATGGTCCCGAGCCGGTGCCCGCTGACCTTCAGCACATCATCGATGCGCCCCATGATCCAGAAATAGCCGTCCTCATCGCGGTGGGCGCTGTCGCCCGCCACGTACAGGCGATTGTTGAATTTCTCCCAGTAGCCGGCGATGTAGCGCTCGTTGTTGCGCCAGATGGTGCGCAGCATCGATGGCCAGGGCTTCTTGATCACGAGGTAGCCGCCGGCGTCGACGCGCTTCACGGGCTCGCCATGATCGTCGACGATGTCCGCGTCGATCCCGGGCAAGGGTTGCGCGCACGATCCGGGCTTGGTCGCGGTCACGCCCGGGAGCGGGGAGATGAGGATGGCGCCGGTCTCGGTCTGCCACCAGGTATCGACGATCGGGCAGCGGCCCTCGCCGATCACGCGGTGATACCACATCCACGCCTCGGGATT
>JBGPKC010000106.1:0-7150 GCA_041485725.1 Steroidobacteraceae bacterium | reverse complement strand
TCAGCAGCACGGCGGCAGCGTTGTTGTTCACGACCATGGCCGCTTCGGCGCCGGTGAGCTCGCACAACAGCTTCTCGATTACCCAGTCACGCTCGCCGCGCCGGCCGGACTGCAGATCGAACTCCAGATTCACCGGCGCGGTGAGCGCCTGTCCAACGGCACGCACGGCCTCCTCGGGCAGCAGCGCGCGGCCGAGATTGGTGTGCAGCACCGTGCCCGTGAGATTGAATACCGGTCGGAGCGTGAGGCGCGCGGCCTGCGCCAGCTTCGCCGCCACGGCAGCGGCGATCACGTCCCCGGCGAGGCTCGTGCGGCCCGGTCCACCGGCGAGCGCGGCGTGGCGCAGACTATCGAGGTGTGTGCGCAGCTCCGCGATGACCTGCGTGCGTCCGTGCTGCGTCAACAGCGGTTGGAACGCGCGCGCGTTCAGCAGGCGATCGACCGAGGGAATTTCGGCCGCGCGACCGGGCTCCACCAGACTGCGCTTTTTTTCTGCGGGCATGGCTCTCGCGCCATTGGTGCGGAGCACATTCACGTGGTCGTTTGCGGGTGTCAAGTCGAAGAGGCACTTTCCGTACTCCGCTGTTCGGGAGTCTGCCACAGCAGCGGGTTGCCGCTGCCGCGGTGGTAACCGGCTTCGGACATCAGCAGATCGAGCGCGAGGCTCGCCAGATCATCGGCCACCGGCTCCACGTTCGCGTCTTTCTCCTGGTAGAGAATCTTGCGGTAGGTGTGACACTCATCGCAAGACTCGGCGCGGATGGCCTCCGCAGCGCCCTCGATCGAGTGGTAGCCGATGTTTGCGGTGCCCTGGCACTGGCTGCAGGTGATGCGCACCAGGTGCCACTCGGTGGCGCACAGGGCGCAGTGAAGATACCGGTAGCCCTGCGAGTGCTCATCCGCGCGGACGATGCTCGCGACCGGCAGCGTACCGCACATCGGACACAGCCCCGGCACTTCGAGCTCGGCGACGTTGTCGGGCGCGAGGCGGCTCGCGAGGGCTACCCAGTAAACCTGCAGCGCCGCCATCAGGAACGGCGCGGCCGCCACCTCGATGGCGTCAGCGCGGGCCGCGAGCAGCGCATCGGCCTGCGCCTCCAGCTGTTGCGGCGGCAGAGCGCGCAGGCGTTCGCACGCCTCCCGGGCGCCTGGCGGAACATCGCCAGCTGCGGCCACCGAGCCGCACAGCTGCGCCACGAGATCGCGCCACTCGCGCGCGCGTGGCCAGCCGCTGGCATGGATGAGCGGCATGCCATGGGTGTGCGACCGGGCAATTTGCGTCGCCGTAGGGAGCGGTGCCTCGAAAGTCCTGAGCGCGACCTGTTGAGCCTCGGCAACCGCCGCCATCAAACGCAGGTAGTCGCCGATGGCCTGGCCCAGCGCGCCGCTTGCGCCCAGCTCGCGCAGACGCCGGGCACGTGCCGCGAACAGCCTGGTCCGGTCGGGCAACCGCAGCCGGGGAATCGCTCCCTCGGCAAAGGCTTCAATCTGGCCGGGTTCGAGGATGCGCCGCATGAGTGATCTGGCGGAACCAGGCCCGGTGATGCTTCCACGCCCAGCCCGGCGTCACGGTGCCCCGGAGCATGGCATGCAGCGAGCCCTTCACCCAGATCGCGGCGTAGATGTGCATCAGGATCGCGCAGATCAACACGAACGCGCACACGGCGTGCACCAGGGAGGCGAGGCGAATCACGCCGATTGGGAAGTAGAGCGAGAAATAGGCGCGCCAGATGACGAGGCCGGACAGCAGCAGGCCGAGCAGGCAGGCGGCGATCACGAAGAACAGCAGCTTTTGTCCTGCATTGTAGCGGCCGACCTCCGGGAGATGCTCTTCGCGATTGTTCACCACGTCCTTCAGTTGCCGCAGCCATTGCCAATCGGCGGACTGCATGCGGTTGTCGTCCCAGACGGTCGCAGCGAGCACCAGGAACACCACCATCATGAACAATCCGACGAACGGGTGCAGGATCCTCGTCCAGGGGCCGCCGCCGAACAGATTGCCGAGCCAGAACAGGGCCGGATGAAACAACGCGAGCCCCGACAGCGCCGCGCCCAGGAACGCGAGGGCGACCAGCCAGTGATTCGTGCGCTCGCCGGTGCTGTAGCGCTCCAGAGTCGCGCGGCGTTCGTTGTCGCTCATGGGCGTTTGTCCGCGCCGGCGCTCGGTGGAGCGGTGCGCTGCTGCGCGGCGTCAAGAGCTTGCCGCGCGGCCGCCTCGTCGCGCTCATCGATTTCGTTGCGCCCGACGCGCACGAAGTGAAAGAAACCGGCCAGCGCAGCGAACGCCATGGCGGCGAGCGCGATCGGCTTGGTGACGCCCTTCCATAGTCCGACGAGGGAGCTGATGTGCGGGTCCGCCGCGAGTCCCGCGTACAGCTGCGGCTGATCGGCATGATGGAGTACGTACATCACGTGTGTGCCTCCCACGCCGGGCGGATCGTACAGACCCGCCTGGTCGAAGCCGCGTGACTTCAGGTCTTCCACCCGCTCGGCGGCATGCTGCTGCATGTCTTCCTTGGTACCGAACACGAGCGCGCCGGTGGGACAGGCTTTGATGCAGGCCGGTTCGAGGCCGACCGCAACGCGGTCGGAGCACAAGGTGCACTTGTAGGCTTTGTGATCGCGCTTCGAGATGCGCGGGATGTTGAACGGGCAGCCGGCGATGCAGTACCCGCAGCCAATGCAGTTCTCTTCGTGAAAGTCCACGATGCCGTTCGAGTACTGCACGATCGCGCCCGGCGCCGGGCACGCTTTCAGGCACCCCGGGTCGGCGCAGTGCATGCAGCCGTCCTTACGGATCAGCCATTCGAGATCGCCCTTGGGGTTCTCGTATTCGGTAAAGCGCATCAGCGTCCACGACGTGCCGGTGAGGTCGCTCGGGTTGTCGTAGACGCCTACATTGGTGCCGATGTCGTCGCGCAGATCGTTCCACTCCATGCACGCGACCTGGCATGCCTTGCAGCCGATGCACTTGGTGGTGTCGATGAGCTTGGCGACCGTGCCGGCATACGATTCCCGCACGCCCGGCGGCGCCGTGGTAGTCGCCGAACGCCGCACGATGTCGAGTGATTGCAGTGCCATATCAGAGCGTCTCCACCTGATTCACAGTTTTTCCACCTTGACGAGGAACGACTTGAACTCAGGCGTCTGCGAATTGGCATCGCCGACTACCGGCGTCAATGTGTTGGCTAGAAAGCCGGGCTTGGCGAGGCCGGTAAAGCCCCAATGAATCGGAATGCCGACCGTGTGCACGGGTTTGCCGTCTGCCGGCAGCGTCCGCAGGCGTTTCGTGACCACGGCCACCGCTTTGATGAAGCCGCGGTTCGAGGACACCTTCACGCGATCGCCGGCTGCAATGCCCAGCTCTTTCGCAAGCCCTTCGCCGATCTCGACGAACTGCTCGGGCTGCAGGATGGCATTCAACCGCACGTGCTTGGTCCAGTAGTGGAAGTGCTCGGTGAGGCGGTAGGTGGTGGCAACGTGCGGGAACTGCTCGACCTTGCCGAAAGCCGCGAGGTCGTCCGGGAACACACGGGCAGCGGGGTTGCTGAGTGTCTGCGCCTGGCCGGGGCTCAGGGGGTTGTGGGCGAGGGGGGTCTCGAAGGGCTCGTAGTGCTCGGGGAAGGGGCCTTCGACCAGATTGCCGCGCGCGAAGAAGCGCGCGACGCCCTCGGCGTTCATGATGAATGGCCCCATGCCGAGTGCGGGGTCCTCGTCGGCCTTGTAGTCCGGCACGTCCACGCCGCTCCATGCCGTACCGTTCCACGCGATGAGCTTGCGCTCCGGATTAAATGGTTTGCCGCTCGGATCGCAGGAGGCGCGGTTGTACAGCACGCGCCGGTTCGCGGGCCATGACCAGCCCCAGTTCAGCGTCTGGCCGATGCCGGTCGGGTCCGAGTTGTCCCGCCGCGCCATCAGATTGCCGGCGGGGCCCCAGCCACCGCAGTAGATCCAGCATCCGCTGAGCGTGCTGCCGTCGTCGCGCAGCTCGGCAAATCCCGCCAGCTGCTCTCCGGCTTTGCGCGTGACCTGGGTTGGCGTCTTGGGGTCGGTGAGATCCTTGAGCGCTCGGCCGCAATATTCCTTCGCCAACTCATCGGGTGACGGGCTCTTCGGAGCGGCGTAGGGCCAGGACAGGTTCACGATCGGATCGGGAAAGGTCCCGCCTTCGTTCGTGTAGAGCGTGCGCAGGCGTGTATGCAGCTCGCCCATGATCTGCAGATCGGTGCGCGCTTCGCCGGGCGGCTCGGCCCCCTTCCAATGCCATTGCAGCCAGCGTGAGGAGTTCACGAGCGCACCGTCTTCCTCGGCGAAGCACGAAGTCGGCAGGCGGAAGACTTCCGTGGGCACCTTGCTCGGATCGACGTCGTTGTGCTCGCCGAAGTTGCGCCAGAACTCGCTCGTTTCGGTCGCCAGCGGGTCCATCACGACGAGGAACTTGAGCTTTGCGAGGCTCGCGTTCATCTTGGCCTTGTTTGGCGCCGCGGCCAACGGATTGAAACCCTGGCAGATGAAGCCGTTCATCTTGCCCTGGTTCATGAGCTCGAACGTCTGCAGCATGTCGTACGACTTGTCGAGCTTGGGCAGATAGTCGTAGCCCCAGTGGTTCTCCACAGTGGCCGCATCCCCCCACCACGCCTTCATCAGGCTGACGAAGAACTTGTTGAAGTTCTGCCAGTAGCTCAACTGATTCGGCCGCAGGGGTTTGAAGGCGCGCGCGGCCACATACTTCTCGTAGTCCTGCTCCTTCTCACCCGGCAGCGTGATGTACCCGGGCAGCAGGTTCGACATGAGCCCCAGGTCCGTGAGCCCCTGGATGTTGGAATGTCCGCGCAGCGCGTTCATGCCGCCGCCGGCCACACCGATGTTGCCCAGCAGCAGTTGCACCATCGCGCCGCAGCGAATCATCTGCGCACCGACCGAGTGCTGCGTCCACCCGAGGGCGTACATGATGGTCATGGCGCGCGTCGGCGTGGAGGTCGAGCCGACCATCTCGCACACCTGCAGGAACTTCTGCTTCGGTGTGCCGCAGACGCGCTCCACCATCTCGGGGGTGTAGCGCGCGTAGTGGCTCTTCATCAGCTGGTACACACAGCGCGGATGCGCCAGTGCGGGGTCGGCCTTCACATAGCCGTCGGGCCCGATCTCGTAGTCCCACGTCGATTTGTCGTAGCTGCGTTTCGCGGGGTTGTAGCCGGAGTAGAGTCCGTCGGCGAAGGCAAAGTCCTCGCGCACGATGAAACTCAGGTCGGTGTAGCTCCGGACGTACTCGTGCTGGATCTTGTCCTCGCTCAGCAGGTGATTGAGCACGCCGCCCAGGAAGGCGATATCCGTGCCGGTGCGGATCGGCACGTACAGATCCGCCACCGAGGCCGAGCGCGTGAAGCGCGGATCGACGACGATCAGGCGCGCCTTGTTGTGCGCTTTGGCCTCAGTAACCCACTTGAAGCCGCAGGGATGCGCCTCGGCGGCGTTGCCGCCCATGATGAGAACGATGTCGGCATTCTTGATGTCGACCCAGTGATTCGTCATCGCTCCACGGCCAAACGTCGGGGCAAGACCTGCCACCGTCGGGCCGTGTCACACACGCGCTTGGTTGTCGAATGAAAGGATGCCGAGGCTGCGGACGACCTTGTGCGTGAGATAGCCGACTTCGTTGCTGCTGGCCGACGCCGCCAGCATGCCGGTCGTCAGCCAGCGGTTGACGGTCAGGCCCTCCGGCGTCTTCGCCACGAAATTCGCGTCGCGATCCTGCTTCATGAGCTTGGCGATGCGATCGAGAGCGTCATCCCATGAGATCGGTTGCCAGCTATCGGAGCCGGGCGCGCGGTACTGCGGATGCGTCAGGCGGCTGGGACTGTGGATGAAGTCGAGCAATCCGGCACCCTTCGGGCACAGGGTGCCGCGATTGACCGGGTGATCCGGATCGCCCTCGATGTGGAAGATGCTCGAGCGGGCATTCTTCGAGCGATCGCCGAGGCTGTACATGAGAACGCCACAGGCGACCGCACAGTACGGGCACGTGTTACGCGTCTCGGTGGCGCGCGCGAGCTTGAACTCGCGCACTTCGGCAATCGCAGCGGTGGGAGAGAAGCCAAGCAGGGCGAGGCTCGACCCGGCCAGGGTAGCGCTCGTTACCTTCAGGAACTCGCGCCGCGTCACATCAGCCATGGCAATCCCCTTGCATGCCTGCAGACCGGCGGAGTCTATACCCCTCCGGGAAGGGGCTACAAGGCAGCCAGGCCTTGTCGCCGGGGACGCATGCTCGCCTTTTTGTTACGCTAAAGGCCACCGCGCAACGCAGCGAAAAGCCCGCCTGATGACGAGCTTCGCGAAGGCGTTTGGTTTGCCTTTGGCTAGGTGGCAGAGTGGTCATGCAGCGGCCTGCAAAGCCGTCTACGCCGGTTCGATTCCGACCCTAGCCTTTCCCGGAATGTAATTGGCTCGTCTGCCCGCGTCCCCGAACACACATAACTAACTGAAATATAAGAATACACATGTTCATGGCGGTCTAACGCAGTCTCAGCCATCATCAACTGACGAGGTTGGCCGCCAGAATCTCGGCGGACAACAAATAAAACAGCATTGGGGGATACGTGAACACTTCATTGCGCATTCCGCGCTATTCGCAAGGCTTTGCAGTGGGACTGCTGCTGTTCTGCGGCGGGCACGCTGGCGCCCTGGCCGAGCCGCCGCCCGGCACTGAAACCGGCGCCTCGGCGAGTCCTTCCCGGAGCGATGCACAGAGTTCCGCTCCCAAGGGAAGTTTTCTTTCGTCCCTGAAGCAAGCCTTTTCAGAGGACTTCGATCAGGAAGTGGTGCGTGGACATTTCGACGTGGGGTCACCGCCGGACGCGCATCGTTACTATTGCCTGGTCAACGTCAAGACGGGCAAAAGCGAGGTAAATGGTGTGGCAGGCCAGTTATTCGTGCGAGCAGACAAGATGACTGGCATCAAAGGACCTGCCGTCGCTCCTTTGAGCTGTGCCGACGCAGAGCAGAAAGGAATTCTGGTCACCAGCGGATACGTTCTGAGCGCTAGCGTCAGCCGCAAGATGAGTCCCGCTTCGCCCGTACCTGAGCCCTCGGGAGCCGCCGCTCCCGCCGCCGCTGCCGCGCCCGCCGCCGCTGCCGCGCCCGCCGCCGCTGC
>JBGPKC010000105.1:0-7747 GCA_041485725.1 Steroidobacteraceae bacterium | reverse complement strand
AGATCACCGCGAACAGGATCGGATAGATCCACAGCTCATAGCGGGTCAGCAACTCGAGCAGATGCCGATCCAGATGCAGGACCACGTCGATGACCCACGCCAGCATGGCCGTGAGGATATCGGGAAGCGCGCGCCGGCGGTTAGCGCAAACTCAGGGCACCAGCGCGCGCAGCGCCACCGGCAGCGTGGAGCGTTGCGCGAAAGCGGCGCGGGTCTTCAGAGTGTCGAGTGCCACCCGCACGTCGGTGTCGCGAGCGGTCAGGGGCGATGAGCCCCGGGCCGTCAGCAGCTCGGCGGGGGGTAGTCCGGGGCCGTCCTGGACGATGTCCGGAACGATGCCCTTGCCGTGAATCGAGGTGCCGGAGGGCGTGAAGTAGCGGGACGTCGTGAGCTTGACGGCACCCCCGTGAGTCAGGGGCATCACCGTCTGCACCGAGCCCTTGCCGTAAGTCCGGCGTCCGACCAGCAGCGCGCGGCCGTGATCCTTGAGCGCGCCCGCCACGATCTCCGAGGCGGAAGCCGAACCGCCGTTCACGAGCACCACGAGCGGCGCGCCGTCGATGAGGTCACCGGCCGTCGCGTCCATCCGGAAGCGCGCTTCCGGGGTACGGCCGTCGGCCGTTACGATGACGCCGCTCTCGAGGAAATCATCGGCAACCGCTACGCCGGCCTCGAGCACGCCCCCGGGATTGTTTCTCAGGTCGAGCACTAGGCCCTTCAAACCGCCAGGATTGTCTCGTTTCAGGTGAGCGATCGCACGGCCGACGTCTACCGGCGTGGTCTCGCTGAAGCTCGTGATCCGCAGATATCCATAGCCCGGCTCGAGGCTCTGCTGCACGACGCTGCGCACTTCAACCTGCGCTCGGCGCAGCGCGTACTCGATCAATCCGGGCCTGCCGCCGCGCCGGATGGTGAGCTTCACCAGGCTTCCGGAAGCTCCCCGCATGCGTGCAATGGCGCCGGCCAGGTCCCCCCCGATGTCGTTGCCGTCGATTTTCACGAGCTCATCGCCCGGCTCAAGTCCCGCCTGTTGTGCCGGGGAGCCCTCGATGGGTCGCAGAATCTTCACCACCCCGTCCTCGGCCACGACTTCGATGCCTACGCCGGGGTAGGAGCCCATGGTGCTCAGGCGGATCTCCTCGAACTCCTCGCTGTCGAGGTAGGCCGAGTGCGGATCGAGCGCGGCGACCATGCCGCGCAGGGCCTTCTCCATCAGGGCGTGATCGTCGACGTCGTCCACGTAGTCGCGCTTGATGCGATCGTAGAGCTCCGCGAACAGGCTCGCCTCCTGCCAGGGCAAGGCCGTGCCGCCGACCGGGCGCGCGGGATGGGCGGGCAGTGCGCCCTCGCTGGGGCGGTCAGCCAGCACCCCTCCGGTCAGGGCCCCGCCGAATCCGAGAACGGCCCCGGCGATGAGCGCAACCAGCGTGCGCGGACGCGTCGACCCGCTCAAAGGTTCCCGCAAGCTCATCGCCCGGCCGCCCCGGCGTACCACGTGCCCGGGTCGCGCTCGGGGTCCGCGTCCGCAGGCGCAGCGGCGCCGGGTGCGCTCGGGAGTGGCAATTCAAGCAGCAGCTCGGCCAGCGGAATCGGCCTGCCGATCGCAAAACCCTGACCGTAGTCGACGCCCAGCTCCGCGATGCGCGCGCCAATGGCCTCGGTCTCGATGTATTCGGCCACGGTGATGATCGACATGCCACGGGCCAGCTGCGCGATCGCGCGCACCATGGATTCGGCGCGCGGGTCGTTCAGCACCTCGCGCACGATGCTGCCGTCGATCTTCAGCATGGTCACCGGCAACTGGCGCAGGCACGAGAGCGAAGACAGGCCGGTGCCGAAGTCATCGAGCGCCACACCGCATCCCAGCTCGCGCAGGCGCCACATCAGCGCCTCGGCGCGCCCCAGGTTCGCCACCGTGGCGGTCTCGGTGAGCTCGAAACAGAACAGCGTCGGATCCAGACCGCTGGAGGTGATGCGCTCGATCAACAGGTCCGAGAAGGCATCATCGTTCAGGGACTGGCCGGAGAAGTTGATGGCGAAACCCAGCGCCTGGCCCTCGAGCACAGCGGCCCGCGGCTTGAGCGCGTCGATTACATAGTTGATGACCCAGCGGTCGATGAGCGGCATCATCTGGTAGCGCGTCGCCGCCGACAGGAAGCTGTCCGGCCCCACGGTGCGCCCGCTCTCGTCGGTCATGCGCAGCAGCAGCTCATAGTGCGGCCGGGCGCTGTCGGCTGCGGCGAAGGGCAGGATGAGCTGCGCGTAAAGGTGCAGACGCCCGTCGTCGATCGCCTCGCGCAGCTGCCCCGCGATGCCAATGTCCGCAAAGCGGCGCACGATGCTGACGTCGCTCTGCTGGTACACCTCGACGCGGTTACGGCCGCGGTCCTTGGCGGCCTTGCAGGCGGTCTCGGCCGCCGCCAGCACGTGCGCCAGCTCGTCCGCGGCGCAATCGAGCAAGGCGACGCCGACGCTGATCGAGACGGGCAGGGGTACCCCGACATCGGTCACGGCGAGCCGCTCGGCGCCCGCGCGCAGCGACTCCGCGAAACGCTCGGCGTCATTCACCTGCGCGGGCAACAGCACCACGAAGCGATCGCCGGAGATGCGTGACCCAAAGGCCCCGTGCGGCAGGCGCTGCCGCAGCAGTTCGCCCAGCTGGGCGAGCACCGAATCGCCCACGTGCATGCCGGACTTCTCGTTGATGACGTGCAGCTGATCCACATCGATGTACAGCGCACTCCACGCCTGCGAGGTCTTGTGGTCCGTGACCGCGCGCACGCGCCGCTCGAAAGCCGCGCGGGTGTACAGGCCGCTGAGCGCGTCGTAACTGCTCTCGATGACGCCGATGGCCTTGCGGGCGAGGATCTCGGCGATGTGGGCATCGCGTTCCGTGAAAGGGTCCGCGCTCGACTCGCGCAGCAGTGCGAGCACACCGATGAAGCGGCCGGCGCGCGAGCGCAGCGAGCAGCACAACACCCGGTGCGGCAAGGCGTCGGGCGTTGCGGCCGACAGAGTTTCGTTGCTCATCACCGGCTCGCGCTGCGCCTGCGCCAGCGACAGCAGCCGCCGGTGAGCGCGCATCAGGAACTGCGTGTCGGCCGGCGCGTGCCCGCTGGAGCGCACCAGCGTGACGTTGCGCTCCGGAACGAGCAGCGCCCCGGTGCGGGCGTGCAGGTGCTCGATGGTCTGCTGCAGCAGTACCTGCAGCTCGTTGGCCCCGTCGGCCGCAGCAGCGCTCTGCTCGGCGCTGCCGTGGGTGAGCAGCAGGTTCAGATCCTTGTCGAGCCCACCGACGGTGTGGTTGAGCTCATCGATGGTGGCGCCGGCGACGAGTTCGCGCCGCAGGCATTCAAGCACGGGGCTCAGCAGCGCGTAGGCAAAGGCGAAATCGTGAGTCTTCGCGTCGTGCGCGTCCTTGGTGCGGCACACGACGGCGACAATACCGAGCAGCCGCTGGGTGTCATCGCGCAGCGGGCACAGGTACACGGGCAGATTCCCGGGCAGCACGCGCACCTGGCCCGTGCTGTCCGGGCTCGAGCGGGCGCTCATCAGCGCGTCATCGATGACGTTCAGCAGATCCGGGCCCGTCACGGTCTCGGTGGACCACACGAGCTCGCCCGCGGGCCCGAACATCGCGACGCACGACGCGCGCGGCAGCAGGCAGCGAACGAGCCGCACGTGGGGCTCGAAACGGGGCCCCGGCCGGCCGGGGACGTGATCGCTGTGTAGTGATGAACTCATGGTCCGGCGGCGTGCGGGCCGATTTCTGTAAAGGGCTTACCTCCCACCATTGCGCTTAAGGCGTCCGGGATCCTTGCGCGAGTTGGCGAAAGCGCACACGGGACCCATGCAGTGGGCAAAACATTGACCCCAATCACATCCGGCCCCACAGGGGGGCCGCCGCAGCTACGGGGCGGCCGCGCGGAACCAGGGGCGCGGGTCGACCGGCTTGCCGCCCTTGCGGATCTCGAAATACAGCTCCGGACGGCTGCTGCCACCGCTGTCGCCGGCGGCAGCGATGGGTTCGCCCGCCGCGACCGGCTCGCCGGCCGCCTTGTAAAGGCGTTCGTTATGACCGTAGAGGCTCAGGTACCCGTCCCCGTGGTCCACGATGGTGAGCAGCCCCAGGCCGGGCAGCCAGTCGGCATAGATCACGCGGCCCTGGCAGACGGCTTTGACCGGCGCCCCGCGCTCGGTCGCCACCAGCACCCCGTCCCAGCGCACGCCGCCGGCGCGCGCATCGCCGAAGCGCGCCACGAGGCGCCCGCTCACCGGCCAGGCGAGCTTGCCGCGCAGGCGCGCAAAGGCATCGTTGCCCTCGAGCGGAAAGCGTTCCATGGCGGTGCGCAACTCACGCAGCAGTTTCTCGAGCCCCGCTTGCTGACTGCGCAGCCGCTCGAGATTCTGCGCGCGGGTGTGCGACTGCGCCTCGAGGCTCGCGAGCACGTGGGTGCGTTGCGTGCGCGCCTGCTCGAGCGCGCGCAGTTGCGCGCGTTGCTGTTTTTCCAGCTCCGCGAGCTGCTGATCCTCGGCAGCGAGCTCGCCGTCGAGTTCCGCGATGCGCTGCATGTCGTGCTCGATGAGCTTGATCTGCCCGGCGCGTGCGCGCCCGAAGTAGCTGTAGTAGGCGAACATGCGGCCGAGGAGCGCGGGATCTTTCTGGTTCAGCAGCAGCTTGAGGGGCTCCTGGCGGCCGATGAGGTATGCGGCGCGCAACTGCCCGGCCAGCGCGGCGCGGTTGTGCTGCACCTCGGCTTCGCGCTCGCGCTGCTCGGCGGCCAGCGCCGCGCGCCGTGCGGCGCGCTCGGCACGCTCGCGGCGCACCTCGCTCAGCGAATCGCGGAGCTTTCCGACCGAGAGCTCCGAGGTGCGCAGCTCGTTCGTGAGCCGGTCGCGCTCGACCTGCTCGGCGCTCACCTGACGGGTGATCCGCTCGATCTCGGCTTTGACCGCCTGCAGCTCCGCTTCGGCCTTGCGGGCATCCGTCTCCGGGTGCGCCGCCGGGGCTGCCGGCAGCGGGGCGCTGCCGAGAACCATCAGCGCCAGGGCGCCGGCCGCCACGCGCCGCGCACCCCACGTGCCGAATGGCATGGGGGCGCTATAATGCGCGCCCTTTTTCGCCCCCGGCATGCCCGCTTTCCCCATGGACCGTGTCCTCGAATACGTCAGCCACCACCCCTGGCTCGCCACCGCGACCGCCGTGGTGGTGGCGCTCATCGCTGTATACGAGATGCGCGCCCGATCGGAAAGCCTGGTCTCGGTCACACCCCAGGAATTGATCCGCCTGATGAACCAGGGTGCGCTGCTGCTTGACCTGCGCGCGCCGGAGCAATACCAGGCGGGCCACCTTGCCGGGGCGCGGCAGATGAGCGGCGAGCAGATCCTCAAGGCCGCCGACACCCTGAAGAAGCACAAGGAAAAGGCGGTCGTGGTCTATGACGATACCGGCTCGCTCGGCAGCGCCGCAGCGCGCCAGCTCGCGGCGCAAGGCTTCACCAGGGCGTTCACGCTGCGCGGCGGGCTCGCCGCCTGGCGTGCCGATAACCTGCCCCTGTCGCGCGCCTGAGAGCGAGGCAGCGAAGGCCTTGGGAGCACCGAGAGTCGTCATGTACGCTGCGGACTGGTGCGCGTACTGCGCGCGCGCGCGCAGCCTCCTCGGCAGCAAGGGGGTCGCTGTCGAGGAAATCGACGTGGAGGCGGTGCCGGGCGCGCACGCCGAGATGCTGGCGCGCTGCGGCCGCAGCACGGTGCCGCAGATATTCATCGGTGATGAGCACATCGGCGGATGCGATGAGCTGGATACCCTCGATGCGGCCGGTCGCCTGGATCCCATGCTGAAATAAACGGAGCCTTGCAATGTCGAACGAAACAGCCGGCGCGGCGCCGGCGACCGAGATGCCGGCCGACGGGGGCGCAGTCCTGGCGCTGCAGAACGTGTATCTGAAGGACTGCTCGTACGAGTCGCCCAACGGGCCGCGCGTCGACGGCAACTGGAACCCGCAGATCAGCCTCGATCTGCAAACCGGCTCGACCGCCCTGGGGCCGGACGTGCGCGAGATAGTGCTCACCGTGACCGTGTCGGCAAAGCTCGGCGACGTGACCATCTTTCTGGTGGAGGTCAAGCAGGCGGGCCTGTTCGTCATCCGCAATCTGCCGGAGGCGGAACTCAAGCGCGCCATCAGCACCGTCTGCCCCGGGGTCCTGTTCCCCTACGCGCGCTGCGCCGTCTCGCAGCTCGTGAGCCAGGGCGGCTTTCCGCAGTTCCTGCTGCCGCCGGTGAACTTCGAAGCGCTCTATGCCGCCAACCAGGCGCAGGGCCCGGCCAACTGACGAGCGCCGGACACACCCAGAGCGCGAAGCCGGTGACCTAAGGTGACCGCACGAGCACTGCGTGACGCACCCGTCGCCGTGCTCGGCGCGGGTTCGTGGGGTACGGCACTCGCCATCCAGTTCGCGCGCGGCGGCCGGCCGGTGCGGCTGTGGGGCCGCGACCGCGGGCGGCTCGCCGACATGGCGGCAACCCGCCGCAATGAGCGCTATCTCGCCAGCGCCCAGTTTCCCGATTCGCTGCAGGTCGAGCCTGATCTGGCGGCAGCGCTCGCCGGCGCGCGCGACGTGCTGATCGTCGTGCCGAGCCACGCGTTCCGCGCGCTGCTCAACCAGCTCGCGCCGCATCTGGCGCCCGACATGCACGTCGCGTGGGCCACCAAGGGCTTCGAGCATGGGAGCCTGAAGCTGCCGCACCAGATCGCCTGCGAGGTGCTGGGTGCCGAACGCCGGGTCGCAGTCCTGTCTGGACCGACCTTCGCCCGCGAGGTCGGCGCAGGGCTGCCCACGGCCATGACGGTGGCATCTCCCGACGCGCCGTATGCCCGGGCGCTGGCGCATGAGCTGTCGTCGGCAAATTTCCGCGCCTACACCTCCACCGACATCATGGGCGTCGAGATCGGCGGCGCCGTGAAGAACGCGCTGGCCGTCGGCGCCGGGTTGTCGGACGGGCTCGGCTTCGGTGCCAACACGCGCGTGGCGCTGATCACCCGGGGCCTGAAGGAGATGACGCGGCTCGGCGTGGCACTCGGCGCCCAGCGCGACACCTTCATGGGGCTCGCGGGCCTCGGCGACCTGGTGCTGACCTGCACCGACGATCAATCGCGCAACCGGCGCTTCGGGCTGTTGCTGGCCGCGGGCAGGACGGCGCAGGCGGCGCTCGCGGAGATCGGCCAGGCGGTTGAAGGTTACGCCGCGGCAGGCGCCATCCATGAGGTCGCCGCACGGGCCGGGGTGGAGATGCCGCTGTGCGAGATGGCGTACCGCGTGCTCTACCAGCACCTGCCCGCCCGGGACGCGGTGCGCTCGCTCATGAGCCGGCCGATCAAGTCGGAAGCCGAATAAGGGCCGTGAAACCGCCCGCCGCGCACTCGGGGTGGGCAGCCCTGCTGCTCGCGGGAGGCGCTTGAGGAGCCGCGCCGCCGGCCGCAACGCGCGGGCATTCAGCGGTGCGGATTTTGTGTGTCTGGGTCGGGTATCGAGTGCAGCCATTCCTCGGCGGCGGCTACCGTCGCGAAGACTCTCACCGGAAACCCGCGGTTGACTGCCACGTCCTCGGCAAAGCGCATCACGTCGCCCTCGGCGTTGAGGTCGACATAGGCCATGGCCTCCACTGTCCGTTGGAATCGCGCGCTGCCCTTCGACACCATGCCGAACACCTCGATCGTTCCCAGGCGCGGGCCTTCGAGCCGCTCTT
>JBGPKC010000104.1:0-7760 GCA_041485725.1 Steroidobacteraceae bacterium | reverse complement strand
GGGGATGCGTCCCAGAGCTCGTTGCGAGCGATACGCCTTGCACACCGAGAAGATGGCGTTGCACGCCAGCTGCGCGCCCAGCGAGGTCTGCTGCCGCAAGAGTCGGTAGCCGAGCTGATGCAAGGCGACCCGATTCCAACAGCGCGCGGCTTGCACCAGCGGTACGAGCCGATTGCAGGCATCCGCATAGGCGGTCTGCAACGCACTCAATCTGGCGGCCTGCTCAAGCGTCACACTCAGTCGAATGCAGGCGGTGCGCATCATGCTTTAGCGCCTCTGGATGACATGCTCGGCACGCTCGATATACGCTACGTGTATATCCATACAGGTCAAGCCTGGACGCAATTCCTCCCCTGGACGAAGTCAGGGGGTTCCTTGCGGAGACTCTATGACAAGCCAGTCGCCGCGCCATGCGTTTGTAGGCTGGGCACTCATGGCCCTCGGGGTCGTGGGCACAGCGGGCGCGGACAGTCCCAGCGAGCATGCGACGGGGCTCCTGGTGTTTGCCGCGGCGTCCCTGAGCGATGCGCTGGAAGAGGTGGACCGCGCATTCACCGCGCGCACCGGTGTGCGCGTGACCGCCTCCTATGCTGCGAGTTCGGTGCTCGCGAAACAGATCGAAGCGGGAGCCCCGGCGGATGCGTTCTTCTCGGCGGACCTCGCGTGGGTCGACTACCTCGAGGAGCGCGGACTACTCAAGCGCGGCTCGCGTCGCGATGTGCTCGGCAACGCGCTGGTGCTCATCGCCCCGGCCGACAGCCCGCTGCGCCTTGACATCACCCCGGGATTTGATCTGGCCACCGCGCTGGGCGAGGGACGGCTCGCGACCGCCGATCCGGACTCAGTGCCGGCGGGGGTGTATGCGCGCGCGGCGCTTACGAAGCTCGGTGTGTGGCAGCGCGTGTCGGAGCGCCTGGTGCGGGGCGAGAATATGCGCGCGGCGCTTGCGTACGTGGCGCGCGGGGAGGCGCCGCTTGGCATCGTGTACCAGACGGACGCGCACGCCGAGAAGCGCGTGCGCGTGGTCGGTGCCTTTCCCGAAGACAGTCACCCACCCATCACATATCCGCTGGCGCTGACGGTCAGGGCTCCCGCGGAGGCGGCGCGGCTCGCGGACTTTCTCACCGGCGAGACCGCGCGGCAGATTTTCACGCGCTACGGGTTTGCAGCGCTGGCGGCGCGCCGGGGCGACAAATAGCTCGCCAGCTCGTCGCGCGCTTGCACGGCCTCGAGGCAGCTGGGGCGGTGGCTACTTGAGACCGCATGAATTTGGTTAGGGCGCGCGTAGCGCCGCTGCTACGATTGGCTCCATTATGTTCCTCGACGCTGCAGCCGCTATCGTTTCCGCCGACAAGTAGACCGCGCCTCGACTTGTCACTGCGTACCCCGAGGATTAGCCATGCTCTTCAAGACTCTCGACACGGTAGTCGTTACGACTGATCTGCCAAGCTACGGCCTGAAGCGCGGAGACGTAGGCGCAGTCGTTCAGGTCTACTCGGCGGAAGCGGTTGAGGTTGAGTTCGTCACCGCATCCGGACATACGCAGGCCGTCGTCACTCTGGGCACCCACCAGATCCGCCCTGTCGGGTCTCGCGATCTCCTGGCAGTTCGCCAGCTAGACGCGGCCTAACATCATTGGAGCGGGCCGTGAGGCGTGGTGGTTAGGCGCCGCGGCCGCCCAAGACAGTGTGCGCCCGCGGCGCTGATCAAGCCGCATCGGGCGGCCGCTCAACTTCACCATTGGGGAACGATCAGGGCAATGAACAAGCGACTTAAGCGCGTCCCGAAATTTGCCAATGAGGCCGCAGAGAGAGCGTTCTGGGAAAAGAACGACTCGACAGAGTATTTGGATTGGAAGAAAGCTCAGCCCGCTGCCGTCGTTGTTCGCAGGGCAGGACGATTCACGTCGCAGGATGTCCATAACGTGCTGTTTCCCAAGAAAGCGCCCAAAGCAAGGCCTGCGGACGTGAAGGAGGCAATCCGAACGCACATCCGCAAACGGCGTGCGGGCGTTCCGTGAGCCGGCAGCGTGCGCTTATGTGGGCACGAGTCGCTTCATGCCCACGTTACGCTGATCGGCCTGTGACGCGATCTAGGGGTCAGAATTTCCCGCTCTGAAAGTCGACAAACGCCTGCTGCAGCTCTTCGCGCGTGTTCATGACGAACGGGCCGTACTTGGCGACCGGCTCGCGCAGCGGCCGTCCCGCAACCAGAATCGCGCGCGCCGTCTCGCCATCGGCACCCGCGCTCACACCCGTGAGGCGGATCTCTTCGCCTTCGCCCAGCACCGCGAGCTCGTGCGCCTGCACGGCCTTTGCGCCCGGGTCCGCGCCGACGCGTACCGAACCTTCGAACACGTACACGAACGCCGCGTAGTCGGACGGTAACGACTGCACGAACTGCGCGCCCGGCCGGATCGCGAGATCCAGGTAGGTAGGATCCGTGGCCGGCTGAAGGATCGGACCGGCGATGCCCGCCACGCGCCCGGCGATCACTTTCACCCTCACACCCTCTGCCGGAGTCGCGGTCGGGATACGCTCCGGCCCGAACTCCTGGTATCGGGGTGCGGTCATCTTGTCGCGCGCCGGCAGGTTCAGCCACAGCTGAAAGCCACGCATGCGGCCCTCCTGTTGCTCGGGCATTTCCGAGTGCACCAGTCCGCGACCGGCGGTCATCCACTGCACGCTTCCCGGGACCAGCACGCCCTCGTTGCCGTGGTTGTCACGGTGACGCATGCGGCCATCGAGCATGTAGGTCACCGTCTCGAAGCCCCGGTGCGGATGCTCCGGAAAGCCCGCGATGTAGTCCTCGGGCTTGTCGGTGCCGAACTCATCGAGCATCAGGAACGGATCGAGGTCGGGTAGCTGCGGCTGCCCGATAACCCGCGTGAGTTTGACGCCTGCGCCATCGGAGGTCGGCATGCCTTTCACGACACGCCGCACCGAGCGCTCTGCAACCTTGCTATCCATGGAACGTACCTCCGAAGCTCTAAAAAGGGAGAATGCCTTACAGGAATGTGGTGCGCACCTTGCTGCGCGAGCGCCCCTTCAGGCCGCCAGCGCGCTGCGGTCGGCGATCGCCGCTCGCGCGGCGCTCAGGCTCGCTGCGCGTTGCTGCGGTGAAATCGCCAGGCCCTCTGCGCGCACGAATCTCACGTTGTCGATGCCGAGAAATGCGAACAGGAACTTCAGATACGGCTCGCCAAATTCCCCGGACGCATCGGGCGCCCGCACGCCGCCGCGCGCCACCGCCACGACGACCTCCTTGCCGCCCGCGAGCCCTTGCGGGCCGTTCGCGGTGTAGGTGAAGGTCTTGCCCGCGACTGTGATGCGGTCGATCCACGCCTTGAGCTGCGAGGGAATCGTGAAGTTATAGACCGGGGCGCCGATCACGATGGCGTCGGCGGCGAGGAATTGCTCCAGTGCCTCGGCATTGCGCGCCGCCTCGAGCTCGTCGGCGCGGACCAGCGATTTCTGTGACAGATGCGGCAGCTCCTGTGCCGCCAGATCCAGGTACGTCACCTCCGTGTCCGGGCGCTCCGCCACCCAGCGCGCCACGATTTCCCGCGTCAGCTCCCGACTCGCCGACCCTTTGCCCTGAATGCTCGAATCGATGTGCAGCAGCTTCATGACTTTCTCCCGCTTGTTCCGGTGCGTGGGAAAAAGCATAATCTGTGGGACAATGATTGGGTATCCGGCTGAAATGGAACGTATTGTTCTGAATTTGGAGCTAATGAGTACCTGATGCAACCCCTCGAGGGCCTCTACTACTTCACGCAGGTGGTCGATCACGGCGGCTTCGCGCGCGCCGCGCGCGCACTCGGCATCCCAAAGTCGCGCCTGTCACGCCACGTGGTGGCGCTGGAGGCGAAACTCAACGTGCGCCTGGTGAACCGCTCCACGCGACGGTTCGTCGTCACCGATATCGGCCATGAGGTCTATCGGCACGCGACCGCGATGCTGACGGAAGCGGACGCGGCACTCGAGGCGGTGGAGTTCGCGCGCGCCAAACCGGGCGGCACGATCAAGGCCAGCTGTCCGGTCGCCCTCGCACAGTCGGCTGTGGCCGTGATCCTGCCCGAGTTCCTGGAGAAGTACCCCGCCGTGCGCCTGCAGCTGCACGTGAGTAACCGGCGCGTGGATGTGTTGAGCGAAGGATTTGATGTGGCGCTGCGCGTGCGCTCAGTACCCACGGGCGAAGATGGCCTGGTGATGCGCAGTTTCCGGGACGTCGACGAATTCCTGGTGGCAAGCCCTGCCTATCTGGGTCGCGAGGGTGACCCCAACGATCCGTCGCAACTCGCGCAGCACGATACGCTCGACTACGCGGGGGAGTCCGACCGGCGCCCGTGGGAACTCGTTGGACCCAACGGCGAGATCGCGCGCGTGGAGCATTCGCCGCGCGTCGTGTGCCATGATTTTGTGGTGCTGCGTGCCGCCGTGCTGGCCGGCTTAGGGATTGCGCGGCTGCCCGAGAGCGTCGTGCGCGAGGACCTGGGGCGCGATGTGCTCAGGCGCGTACTGCCCGCATGGAACAGTCCGCAGGGCATTGTCCACGTCGTGTTTCCGACCCGGCGCGGCCTGTTGCCGGCCGTCCGCGCGTTCATTGATTTTCTGGCGGAGCGCTTGCCGGGCGCCCTGTGAGGGAGCTCGCTTCAGGGATTCGAACCGCGCGGGCCCTCAGTGACGTCCCGTCCGCCCAACTCAGCCACAGTCCGGCTGGCACGCTCCTCGGAACACAACAGCACGCACTTCGTCAGGGCATCGGCGATCATGGCATCGGGCGCCACTACCGCGGCGCGGCGGCGCCAGGCGGCAGCGGCGCCAGTGCCGGTGCGCACGTAATAGCCGCGATGCCCCGGGGGTCGCCGCGGCTCATCGAGGTCGCTCACGGCCAGCGCGGCGTTTTGCAAAGCGAGGGGTTGATAATCGTGATCGCGGTAGCGCAGCAGGATGGTTTCGCGGCGCGCTCCGAACAGGCGCAGATCGCCGCCGGCATTCACCACGCCCGCGTGGCAGCCGGCCGCACGCAGGGCCGCGATCGCGCAGTCGATCGCGTAGCCTTTCGCGATTCCTCCGAGATCGAGCGCCAGCGGCGCGCGGCGCACCACCCACGGCTCCGGTCCCGGCGATGGACCCGAGAGCTCGAGGTCAGTCAGGCACCCGGGTCTTAGCGGCAGGCACGGATCGAACACGCCATCGGTCAGCCCGTTCACCCGCTGCGCCAGCCTCAACACCTCCCAGGTGGACGCGTGAATCGGCGTCTGGACGCGGAGGGGCGCCGAGTTGATGCGGGCAATATCGCTCCCCTCGCGCTCGGGGTGCATGCGCCGTTCGACCTGCGAAACGGCTGCGAACGCAGCCTCGATCGCGCACACGGCAGTGACTTCAGATTCCGCAGCAGCATCGATCGCCACCCAGGTGCCCATGGCGACCCGCAGCCGTCGAAGGCGGCCCGCGGAGGCGGGCCGGGGAGCGCAGGCAGGCGAAGCAGGCGAGGGCACCGATTCGGCGGAAAGCATGGGACGAACGAGTTGAACCCCAGGGCCGCGTACGGTTATCCTACAGCAATTAAGAATCATTCGCATTCGTATTTGGCGAGGGTGACGACCCGGCGATGAGGATCCCGCCCATATGACCGACCCGGATCGCGGCTCGTTAGGTTGGGCCATGGCGCTGGCCGCGCTGACGGCTGCGCCGGTGCAGATTGTCGTCGCCACGGAGTACCTCTCGGTGGAGGGCGCGCAGAAGGCACTCTTCCCGCAGGCCGATCGGTTCAGCGAGTTGGTCCTGTCCCTCAACGCAGCACAGCGAGCGCAGGTTGCGACGCTCGCGGGACCCCAGCCCCCGCACCGGAGCCTGCGCGCCTGGAAGGCGATGCGTGGCGGGGAGCTCGTCGGCTACGTGTTCGTCGATGAGGTGATCGGACGGGAAGACTTCATCACTTACGCGGCGGGCATCGACGCCGCCGGTCACTTGAGCGCGCTGGAGGTGCTCGCTTACCGGGAGAGTCACGGTGGAGAAATCAGAAGCGATGCGTGGCGACGTCAATTCGCGGGCCGACAGAGGCTCGGGGAGCTGCGCGTGCAAACCGACATCAAGAACATCGCCGGAGCCACGCTCTCCTGCGAACACGTGACCGAGGGTGTGCGCTGGCTGGTGGCGCTGTGGCAGGTGGCTCTGCGGCCCGCAGCGGCTTCCTCCGGCTGAGCTGCCGTGCAGCACTTTGCCGTGAGTCGCCCCGAAAAGGCTGCCGAAGGGGGCCCGGGCGCCACGCGCCTGGCGCCGCGCAATGGAGCTCGCGCGGCGATGTCCCCGGCGCTGCGTGCGGCGATTCTCACGCTCGGCGCACTCTTGTGGCTTTCCGGCGCGGTGTGGCTCGTGCTGCATTTCGCCTTTGCGCAGCAGACGCAATTTGGTCCGCTGCCGAACCCCTGGGAAGCGGTGGTGATACGCGCGCACGGCGTGCTGGCGGTCGGCGGCGTGTTTCTCCTGGGGTGGATCGTCGGGGGCCACACGATCGAGCGCTGGGGGAGTGCGCGCAATCGCCTCTCCGGGCTCGCACTCACGGGCAGTGCGGCGCTACTGGTGGCCAGCGGCTACGCACTCTATTACACCACCGGAACCCTGCACGAGGTGGCTTCCCGGACGCACGAGTGGCTGGGAGCCGCCTCGCTGCTCGCGGCGCTCGCGCACTGGTGGCGGAACCGTCCCTGACGGCGTTCCCGTTGTGGTTCACTGGCGGTTCAGCGTCCGCCCGTCATATAAATGAGTATGAACGCCGGCGGCCTGCTGCAGGTCCGACCCCTTACGGTGGGATTGCCTGATGCAGGTAATCCGCCGGGCGTCCGGAGCGTTCTTCTTCTCAGGGTGGAGCAAATCATGACGACACGCCTGTTGAGTGTACCCGGCCGGCTCGCAGTCCTGGCGCTCGTGGCTTTGTTCGCGCTCGGTGCCGCCTGGGCCGAGGAGGAGGATCCACCGGGACGGGTGGCGCGCCTGAGCGATGTCGAGGGCTCCGTCTCGCTGCAGCCGGCGGGCGTACAGGAATGGGCCGCCGCGACCGTCAATCGTCCGCTCACGACAGGCGACAAGCTGTGGACGGATCAGAACTCGCGTGCCGAGCTCGACATCGGCGCCGCGGTCATCCGCTTGGGTGCCACCACGGGATTCTCATTCCTCAATCTCGATGACAGCACGGCGCAGATGCAGGTCACCGCGGGAGCCCTCATCGTGCGGGTGCGGCACATGCAGGGTAATCAGACCTATGAGGTCGATACCCCGAACATCGCGCTGTCGCTGCAGCAGCCGGGCGAGTATCGCGTGGAGGTCAACGACGCAGGCGACACCACCCTCGTCAAGGTGAGTGAGGGGCAGGCGCAGGCCGCCGGCGGGGGACAGTCGGTCGCCGTCGGCACTCAGCAGATGATCGGATTCACCGGCACGGACACGCTCAGCGTTGACAGAGGCTCCCTGGGGTCTCCCGATGATCTGGACAGCTGGTCAGCGGGGCGGGAGCATCAGGTCCAGGACTCGCCCTCGCGCCAGTACGTCGCGGACGACGTGGCCGGCACGCAGGATCTCGACAACAACGGACGTTGGGAGAGCACGCCGGACTACGGTTACGTGTGGGCACCGACCGTGGTGGTGGCCGGCTGGGCGCCCTACCGTTTCGGTCACTGGGTGTGGATCGTCCCGTGGGGTTGGACCTGGGTCGATGACGCCCCCTGGGGTTATGCACCGTTTCACTATGGCCGCTGG
>JBGPKC010000103.1:0-7774 GCA_041485725.1 Steroidobacteraceae bacterium | reverse complement strand
GAAGCCTGTGCCCCCGGAGCAGACACCGAGCCTGGGATGCAGCGTCAAATGGAAATCCGGCCAGGAGCCGGATTGGATATAGAGGGGCCGGCGCGAGCTCACGGCGACTTGAACCCGACCAGCGATTTACAAATTTTCGGAAACGCTTTCGCACATTCGTAAGTAACTGATCTAACTCACACTGCTCGCGGGGCGCCTGTTGCATTTGTCACGACTGAGCAGCGAAAAGCAGGGCTTATTCCCACAAAATTCCCGCATTGATACGCCCCAACCCGTCGGCCACGCGTCGGGCGTGGACCCGCAGAGCCGCTGACTTCATGCGGCGCCATGATGACGATCTGCCAACGATGATGATGTCGACCATGATCATCGCGGTTGTGATGATCATGTCCTTAAGGCGATGATCTACGCGGTTCGCTTGGCGGGGTGCTTTGCTATCGTCTTGGCCTTCATGCCGGTTACCTTTTGGCGGTCCCTGACCAAACCGCCAAGGAACTCACTAAACGGTCGTACGTTCTGACCGACGCTCGCGGCTTCGAGCGCCCTCAGGTAATCGTGGCGACGCTCAACAGGAACGACCGTCCAGGGACAGCCCCCGGACGCCAGCATTAGATTCATGAGAAATCGGCCCATCCGACCGTTTCCGTCCATGTAGGGATGGATATAGACGAACATAAAGTGCCCGAGTGCCGCACGAACGCCTGCATCGGGCTCTGTTCTAAGCAACTCGATAAGCTCGGGCATCGTGTCGCGCACGGCTTCGGGTTTCGGAGGCACGTGCTTGGAACGGCGGATGTAGACCTGCCCGGAGCGGTACCCGGCGAGATCGGCGGCTGACAGGATGCCAGCGCTGACGCTGGGAGCGAACAACGCCCGGTACCAGGCTCCATGGTCTCGTTCGAAGACGTCCCCCGCGTTGGCGCCATTGAGAACTTGGCGCACGCTTCCCTTCACCAACTGGAAGGCTTCGTAGTAGCCCTTCGCGGCCATGGCATCTTTCTGCTGCCGGTCGGCGGAATCCCCGTCCGGATTCCAGGCCCTCTTGCGAACACGTTCGATGAGCTCACGGCTCACCCGGTAGCCCTCGATCGACAATGAGTGGTAGGCGTCTTCGACATAGATCTCATCGACGGTCTTTAGGTATGACTCCGTGTCCTTGGGAATTCCAGGCGCCTTAGGGAACGTCTCCAACACGATCTCTCGCATCTGCTGCCATGACAGGCGCATGCGAATCACATACGGGGACAGTGCGCATGGAGGATGTGCGAAGGGCGCTGGAGAGTCGAAAGGATCGCTTTCACGGACGTTATAGCCCGCAGCGCGCATCGTCTGAATTATCTCATCGGCGATCCTGTTGCGGCCGATGTTGCGGAAGGCGCCCGCCAGACGGCCCGCCACGACGGAGTGGCCGCCCGAGAGTAGGATGGTGAGCACGTCAGAAGCATCGCGCGCCATGGCAAGTGCGGTGCGGGCTTCCGTGACGTTCCGCGTGAAGAGTCCAGGCCCGACTGCCACGAGCGCTGCCGGCAGCGAGAAGAGACGCAGGCCGTCGACGATCACTTCCCGCCCTTTGGATGGCAGGGGCGCGCGGACTTCCAGGAGCGAGGTATCGTGAGCTAGGGCGGTTACCTTGTTGCGCGCTCTCGGTGAGCGCACGAGCAGCTGTCGCGGGACAGCCCGGTTGCCCGTGTGGATGAAGAGCGATTGCTCCGGTGAGAGTGACCACCTTTCGTTGAAACGCACGGTGAGGTACGCGCTGCAGAAATCCCAGAATGAGGCATACCAAGTGGTGCTCTCACCCCGTGCTTCGTCAGGTCGTGATGGGATATACCAGCCCTTCATCACTTCCTGCAGAAAGCCGCCTTTGACGAGGCGCTCGCGGCGGATGCGGCTTAGATCCGATGAGCGCACAGCGACCACACCCCGCTTTTGCAGTGCCTCCAGGGCCTCAAGAGAATCAGCTAGTTTTTGCTGCGGGCTCGCCATACGAAGCGGGGCGCCAGGCCGAGTGGTTCGTATCTATATTAGCTTATTATGCCGTACATTTACTAGCTTATTCGGCTGTATTAAAACTAGCTTCTTGTTTCGTACTATCACTAGCTTATTCAGCTTAATGATTCATGCAACTCCGTCTGACACCCGGATTCCCTTTCGGGCGCCAGCGGCGCCTCGAAATATTTAACCCAGCGGCGTATCTCAGCCGGCGGCGCACCTCACCAGGGGTACTCGCGGCCGTCGTAGTTGTAGAACCGCCCGGAGTCGCGCGGGCCGAGCTTCGCGATGACCCGACGCATGGCACTCACGCTGTCCTCCGCTGAAAGTGTCGCATTGGGCCCGCCCATGTCGGTCTTGACCCAGCCGGGATTGATGACGACGCACGCGATCCCACGGGGCTTGAGGTCGATAGCGGCGCTGCGCATCACCATGTTGACGGCAGCCTTGGACGTTCGGTACGGAATGTAGCCGCCGGAGGTGTTGTCGGCCAGCGACCCCATGCCGCTCGTGATCGTCACGATGAGCCGTCGCTCGCTGCGCGCCACGCGGTCGAGGAACGCCTCGCTCATGCGGGCTGGCCCCAGGACGTTCACCTCGAGAACTTGCCTCCAGTCGTCGTAATCGAGCGAGCCGATGGTCTGCCCCGAGGCGCCGATAACGCCCGCGCAATTGACGAGAATATCGACCGTGGGGCTCTTCACCTGTGCCGCGGATCGTCTCACGCTCTCCGTGTCGGTGACGTCGACTTGGACCACGCTGAGCGTGCCCTTCGATTGCCGCGCGAGCTGAGCGAGTCCGTGTGCTGCGTCCGGACTTCGGCACGCCGCGATGACGGTGTTGCCGTCCGCCAGATACTGGCGAGTGAATTCCAATCCCAATCCGCGGCTCGCGCCTGTGATCAGTACCGTAGGCATGGCGTACCCTCGTCGGCCGACCGTTTCCGTGTCCCGCTACTGTGCCGCGAAGGCACCGCCGACGGCAACGCGCTGCCCGTGAGGTAGAGCGTGCGCGCGCTCGCAAGGACTACGAGGGCGATCTCTTCGGCGTACTGGCGCGTCGAGCCGGCACGCTCGCCAGAAGCCCGGCCTTGGCCTGCTCGCTGCCGCCATAGAGCGGGGATTCCTGGTCCTCGATGAACGTATCTCGTTGTGCTACCCCCATGCTTACCCGACAATCTGATGGATCGCCGTGGAAGTCATTGGATCAAGAGCGGACTCTACCCGCCGCGCCGGCGTCTTGGGCGTCGGCGTTTCTGCAATCGTCGCGAGGGGAATCATCAGACAAGCAGCGAGAATGGCCGCGCGACGATCGATCTTGAACATCATCGCAGCGTCCATGCGGGCAAGGAAGGGTAGGATAGCAGCATACGCAATTGACCCTTCCCTCGGGGCGGCAGCACGACGGCACTCACGGCCCGCGTCCGCTCAACAACTACCTGCCGGTGTACCTGTTGCGGAACACGGTGTCGTCACGGAGGTTCTTGCATGAAATTCGGCTCCCGCCGGCGACCGAGCACGCTGGCTGCTACGATGCTCGTTCTCGCCGCGCTGCTGAGCTTCAGCCCCGCGAACGACTGCCGCGCTGCGGATGCGATCGCGCGACGTAAGGTCATCATCGATCAGGACGCGTTCGGTCCGGCGGGCTCGAATCTGCAGGCGATCCTGATGCTGCTGCAGGCGAAGGACGTCGAAGTGCTTGGGATCACGCTCCCGAGCGGCGATGGCTGGCGCGACGAGGAGGTGAGTCACACGCTGCGGCTGCTGGAAATTGCGCATCGCACCGAGGTTCCCGTCTGCCCCGGCGCAGTGTTTCCGCTCGTCAACACGCAGAACCGGACCAAGCGCTGGGAGGAGCTCTACGGCAAGCTGTTCTACAAAGGCGCTTGGACGGAGGTGTGGCCCAACGAGGGCGCGGTGCGCCGTACCCCCTATCACGCCGACCCGTACCTGGTGCCGCCCTCCCCGGCCGGTCAGCCCACGATCAAACCCGCGCGCGAAAGCGCCGCGAGCTTTTTGTCACGCAAGGTGCACGAGTTTCCCGGCCAGGTAACCATCGTGGCCGCGGGGCCTCTCACCAACCTGGCAATCGCCGCGCGGATGGATCCGCAGTTTTCCTCCCTGGCCAAGGAGCTCGTCTTCATGGGAGGCAGTTTTCAGCCCACTGCCGCCGACAACGCCTTTGCCGCAGAGTACGTGAACGCACCGCGGCGCGAGTTCAACATGCGTTTTGATCCCGAGGCCGCCTCGATCGTACTTCACGAACCGTGGAAGAAGATCACCGAGGTTCCGATCGACCCCACGACCAGGACCTTCTTCAAGCCAGAGTTTATTCGGGAGGTCGCCAAAGGTCAGGCGCCGTTCGATGCCTATCTCGGCCAGTTCGGCCAGTCGTATCCGATGTGGGACGAACTCGCGGTCGCAGTGTGGCTCGACCCCTCGATCGTCACCCGCGCCACGATTCTTCGCGTGGATGTCGATACCAGCTTCACCGCAGGTTACGGCAGTACGCTGAGCTGGGCTGTCGGCGAGGGTCCCGGACTGGGCGAACGGCCGGTGACGGTGGTTTTCGACGTCGACGTTCCGAGGTTCGAGCGCCTGGCCATCGGTCTGCTGAAGGCGCCCACGCCGGCACACTGAAGCTGAGCGCTCACTCGCCGTACGGCACCCAGATATTCTTGACCTGACAGGCGTGGTCCAGGTACCAGCGGCCTGTGCCGTAATGCTCGTGGAAAAAGTCGATCCGGCGCCCCTCGTTGGTCCACACCTGCTTCAGGTTGCCAGCCGACAACCGCTTGGCCGCCGCGCACAGCTCCTCGTCGCCATAGCACCAGAGCGTGTCCACGTCATCGTGATCAGCCAGGACCTTCATCAGTTCGGCGGGCCGCCCGGTCACCATGTTGATGACGCCGCCAGGGACGTCGCTGGTCTCGAACACCTGGTATAGGTCACCCGCGATGAGCGGATAGGCGGCTGAAGGCACGGCTATCACGCAGTTTCCCGCCACCACCAGTGGCAGCACCATCGACAGAAGTCCCAAAAGCGGCGCCTCCTCCGGGCAGATCACTCCCGCAGTCCCAAGAGCCTCGTTCATGGCCACGGCTATGTTCCTGAACGGGGGCGAGTGGACCACGCCTTCGTACTTGTCGGCCCACCCAGCATAGGTGAACAGTCGCTCCACGCTGAGGCGCAGCTCCTCCGACGCTTGCCTCTTGCCAACCACGGCCGCCAAGCGAGCGACGATCTCCTTGCCGCGCTGCGACAGGTTCTCGGCGAGGTAGTAGAGAACCTGCGCGCGGCTGTGGGCGCCGGCGCTGCTCCACTGCTCCGCGCGCCGCGCGGCCTCGACGGCGTTACGGATGTCCTTTCGGTTGCCGAGCGGCACCTCACCGAGCAGCACGCCTTTCCTGCTGCGGCATTCGATGCTGTAGCCTGAATCCGGCCGCACCTGCTTCCCGCCGATATAGAGCTTGACCGTCCGGTCGATCGCCGGCGCCGAGACCCGCGTCGGGTCCCGGCCCTGCGCGGCGCCCCGGCGCAGCAGCGGTGCTTTCCGGAACCAGGTTGGCTGCAGATACTCCCGCATCCCTTCGCGGCCGCCCTCCCTTCCAAAACCGCTCTCCCGGTACCCACCGAAGCCGCATGCGGCATCGAACATGTTGGTGCTGTTCACCCACACCACGCCCGCCTTGATCCGCGCGCTAACCTGAAGCGCTACGTTCACGCTCTCACTCCACACGCTGGCGGCCAGTCCATACGCGGTGTTGTTGGCGAGCTCCACGGCCTCCGCCGGGGTCCTGAAGGTCATGGCCGCCAGCACCGGACCGAAGATTTCCTGTTGCGCCACGACCGAGGTCGGGTGGACGTTGGTGAACAGCGTCGGCCGATAGTACAGGCCGCGCGATGGAATCGGCACGTCCGGTTGCCAGCACGAGGCCCCGTCCGCGACCCCCTGCGCGACCAGAGCTTCGATGCGTTCCAGCTGCACGCGTGCGACGATCGCGCCGATGTCAGTCGTCTTATCGAGAGGCGAGCCGACCCGCAGCGCGGCCATGCGCGCCTGCAGCTTCTTTGTGATCGGGACCGCGATGCTCTCCTGCATGAGCAGCCGCGAACCGGCGCAGCAAACCTGACCCTGGTTCAGCCAGATGCCGTCGACGAGACCTTCGACGGCACTGTCGAGATCAGCGTCCTCGAACACGACGAAGGGTGACTTGCCTCCCAGCTCCAGCGACAGCTTCTTGTGCGAATCCGCAGTCGCCCGGCGGATCGCCCGACCGACTTCCGTCGAACCCGTGAAGGCGATCTTGTCCACGTCCGGGTGCACGACCAATGCGCCGCCGGTCGAGCCATCTCCGGTGACGATGTTCACCACGCCCGGGGGCAGTCCGACCTCGTTGCAGAGCTCCGCGAACGCCAGGGCCGTCAGCGGCGTATATTCCGCCGGTTTCAACACGACCGTGTTTGCGGCCGCGAGCGCGGGCGCGATCTTCCACGCGAGCATCAGCAGCGGAAAGTTCCACGGAATGATCTGGCCGACGACGCCGCACGCCTGGTAGCCGGGGAATTCCTGCTCCAGCAACTGCGTCCAGCCGGCGTGGTAATAGAAATGCCGCGCCACCAGCGGTATGTCGATATCGCGGCTCTCGCGAATCGGCTTGCCGTTATCGATCGTCTCCAGCACCGACAGCCGCCGCGAGTGCTTCTGTACCTGGCGCGCGAGCGCATACAGGAAACGGGCCCGCGCGTGCGGTGTCAGCGCCTGCCAACGCGGCAGCGCGGCGCGCGCCGCCTTGACGGCTGCGTCCACATCGGAGCCGCTCCCCTGGGCGATATCGGCGATCTTTTCACCGGTCGACGGGTCGCAGGTTTCGAAGTACCGGCCTTCCGCGGGCGCGGTCCAGGCGCCGCCGATGAAGTGCCCGAAGCGGCCTTTGAACTGATCCAGCCACGCGAGTGCCTGGGCCGGGTCTTCGGGGGCCGCACCGAAGTCCATCGTGCGAAACTTTTCAGCCAGGGTGGTGTGCGCCATAGATTGCTCGTCAGACAAGCGGGTGATGGTAGGAGGCGGAATAGCGCCCGCTGCCGTGGAACGCCAATTGTCGCTCGATATCTCCCAGCATGCTGCTCGCGCCGATCCTGAACAGCTGCGGTTCCAGCCAACTCGGGCCCAATTCCTCTTTCATGAGTGCCAGCCACTCGAGAGACTGCCTTGCGGTGCGGATCCCTCCGGCCGGCTTGAACCCAACGGCCATCCCGGTGCGCTCGGAATACTCGCGAATCGCGCGTGTCATCACCAGCCCGACCGGCAGCGTGGCATTGACGCTTTCCTTGCCGGTGGAGGTCTTGATGAAATCGGCGCCCGCCATCATGGCCACCAGGCTCGCTCGCGCCACGTTGCGCAACGTCGCCAGGTCTCCGGTACCGAGAATCACCTTGCAGTGGGCGTCGCCGCACGCCTCCTTGAATGCCGCGATTTCGTCGTACAGGCGTTGCCACTGCGCCGCGAACACATGGGCGCGCGTGATCACCACATCGATCTCGTCCGCACCCGCCTCGACCGACCTGCGGATTTCCGCTAGCCGTTCCGCAAGCGCAGTCATACCCGCCGGAAAGCCGGTCGACACGGCCGCGACGCGGATGTTGGTCCCGTCCAGGGCACGCCGGGCGGTCTGCACGAACAGGTGATAGACGCACACTGCGGCCACCTGCAGCGGCAGGTCCTGGATACCAAGAGCTCCTTTCACACTGTCAGAAACCGGATGCATCGCCTTGGCGCACAG
>JBGPKC010000102.1:0-7902 GCA_041485725.1 Steroidobacteraceae bacterium | reverse complement strand
CCTTGCGCTGCTTCACCAGGATCTTGAGCCCCCCGGTCAGCTTGCCGACGACCGTACTCTTCCAGGCTCGCAGCCGCGGCAGATCAATCTGCGGCGCGCCGAAGGCGATGCCGCGCCCGCTCATCTCGTGCGCATCCTCGATGACCTTCGCCGCGTGCAGCAATGCCTTGGAGGGGATGCAGCCAACGTTGAGGCACACGCCCCCCAATTCCTGCCAGCGCTCTACCAGGGTCACCTTGAGCCCGAGGTCCGCCGCCCTGAAGGCCGCGGTGTAGCCCCCGGGTCCGGCGCCCAGCACCAGCAATTGCGTACTGCGGTTGAATTCCTGCGCGGCGCGATCGGCGGCGCCCGCGTTCGGCGACGGCATGCGCACGGTGTCGCCGGCACTTTCCGTGCTCGCCGCCGGCGCCGCGGACACAGCCGGCACCGCTGATGCGGCCGGCGCAGCCGTTTCCACGCGGGCGATCAGCGAGCCCTTCGACACCTTGTCGCCACGCTTGAGCAGCACTTCGGTGATGGTCCCCGCGGCGGTCGCGGGCACGTCCATCGAAGCCTTGTCGGTCTCGAGCGTGACCAGCGGGGAATCGATGTCGACGACGTCGCCGGGCTTCACCAGCACGTCCACCACGGCCACGTCGCTGAAATTGCCGATATCGGGAATCAGCAGATCCACGCGGCTCACAGCACCGCCTCGAGCAGTGCACGCGGCTCCGCGAGCGTGTGAGCGAGCCAGGTCGTGAAGCGCGCCGCCATCGCGCCGTCGATCACGCGATGATCGTACGACAGCGACAGCGGCAGCATCAGGCGCGGCACGAAGCCGCCATCGCGATACACCGGCTGCATGGCCGAGCGCGAGACACCGAGAATCGCGACCTCGGGTGCGTTGATGATGGGGGTGAAGGCGGTGCCGCCGATGCCGCCGAGACTTGAAATCGTGAAACAGCCGCCCTGCATGTCCGCGGGCGGAAGTTTCCCGGCGCGCGCTTTCTCCGAGAGCGCGCCGAGGTGGCGCGCGAGCTCGTAAACGTCCTTGCGGTCGGCGTCGCGCACCACCGGCACCACGAGCCCGTTGGGCGTATCGGCGGCGAAACCCATGTGCAGGTACTTGCGCACGATGAGGTTGGCGCCGTCGGCGTCGAGTGAGGAGTTGAAGCGCGGGAATTCCTGCAGCGCCTTCACACAGGCGCGCATGATGAAGGCGAGCGGCGTGAGCTTGACGCCCGCCGCCTGCGCCTTGTCCTTGAGGCCGGCGCGCATCTGCTCCAGATCCGTGATATCCGCCACGTCGAACTGCGTGACGTGCGGAATGTTCACCCAGCTTGCGTGCAGACGCGGCCCGGAAATGCGCTGGATGCGCGACAGCGGCTCGACCGCCGTGGGGCCGAACTGCGCGAAGTCGACCACCGGAACCGCGGGCAGCGCCGGCCGCGCCGTGTCGGTGCCACCGCCACCACCACCACGGCCACCGCCGGCGAGCGCCGTCTTGACGAACGCCTTGACGTCATCGTGAGTGATGCGGTCCTTGAAGCCGTGTCCTGTGACCCGGGCGAGATCCACGCCGAGCTCGCGCGCGAACTTGCGCACCGAGGGCCCGGCGTGGGCGCGCGAGAAGCCCGGTTCGTCGATGGGCGCGAGATCGCTGCGATACGAGGTAGGAACACCCAGCAACGACCTCGGAGTCAGCTTGCCGCCGGGCGCTGCGGCCGGCGGCGACGCCGCGGGCTGAGGGGGCGCCGCGGGTTGGGCCGACGCCGCCGGGCGCGGCGCCGGCGGTGCGGCGGCTGCCGCCGCAGCCGAGTGCATCTCCGCCCCATTCGTCTTCAGAGTGGCGAGCAGATCGCCGGTATTGACCTTGCCGCCCTTGGTGGTGTGAATCTTCTCGACGACTCCGCTCGCCGTCGAGGGCACGTCCATGGCGGCCTTGTCGGACTCGAGAGTGACGAGCGGCGTGTCGACGGCGATGCTGTCCCCGGGCTTAACCAGCACGTCGATGACGGCGACGTCCTTGAAGTTGCCCAGGTCGGGCACGCGCACTTCCACCAGGCCGCCTGCCGCGTTCATGTCGCGCGCGGACCTCAGACCTTCCAGGGCACGGGCTTGGCGGGATCGACGCCGAGCGCCTTGATGGCGCGGCTCACGGTCGCCTGGTCCACGCGTGTATCGTCGGCAAGTGCCTTGAGCGCCGCCACGGCGATGTAGTTGCGGTCGACCTCGAAGTGCCGGCGCAGCGCCGCGCGCGAATCCGAGCGTCCGAATCCGTCGGTGCCGAGCGTCACGTAGCGGCCGCCGACCCACTGGCGGATCTGGTCCGGCACCGCACGCATGTAGTCGGTGGCCGCGACCACCGGACCCTCGCGACCCTGCAGCATCTGCCGCAGGTACGGAACACGCGCGGCCTCCTCGGGGTGCAGCCCGTTCCAGCGTTCGCATTCCAGCGCTTCGCGGCGCAGTTCGCTGAAGCTCGTCACCGACAGCACATCCGCCGGTATGCCGTAGTCGTCCTCGAGGATCTTCGCCGCCGCCAGGCATTCGCGCAGGATGGTGCCGGAACCGAGCAGCGTCGCGCGCACCTTGCCGCGCCCGCCGATCTGCAGCAGGTAGCCGCCGCTCAGGATCCCCGCTTCCACGCCCGGTGGCATGGCCGGCTGCGCGTAGTTCTCGTTCATCACCGTGATGTAGTAGAAGATGCCCTCCTGCTCGGTGTACATGCGGCGCATACCGTCGTGAATGATGACGGCCAGCTCGTACGCGAATGCCGGATCATAGGCAACGCAGTTCGGCACGGTGCTCGCCACCAGCTGGCTGTGACCGTCCTGGTGCTGCAGACCCTCCCCGGCGAGCGTGGTGCGCCCGGCGGTGGCCCCCATCAGGAAGCCGCGCACCTGCATGTCGCCTGCCGCCCAGATGAAATCCCCGACGCGCTGAAAACCAAACATCGAGTAGAAGATGTAGAACGGCACCATGTTGATGCCGTGGTTGCTGTAGGCGGTGCCGGCGGCCATCCACGAGCACAGCGATCCCGCCTCGTTGATGCCTTCCTCGATCATCTGGCCTTTCTTGTCCTCGCGGTAGGACATGAGCGTCTCCGCGTCCTGCGGCGTATACAGCTGGCCGACCGAGGAATAGATGCCGATCTGGCGGAACAGCCCCTCCATGCCGAAGGTGCGCGCCTCATCCGGCACGATCGGCACGATATTGCGACCGATGTTCTTGTCCTTGAGCAGGATGGTGAGCGCGCGCACGAACGCCATGGTGGTGGAGATCTCGCGCTCGCCGGTCCCCTCGAGGAGCGAGGCGAACGCCTCGAGCGGGGGTATGGCGAGCGCCGGCGCGCTGCGGCGCCGGCTCGGCAGGTAACCCCCGAGCGCCGCGCGGCGCTCGTGCAGGTAGCGCGCCTCTTCCGTCGGCTCGTCGGGCTTGCGGAACGGCAGACTGTCGAGGTCCTGGTCGGAGACCGGGATGTTGAAGCGGTCGCGGAACGCGCGCAGGTCCTCCGCGGAGAGTTTCTTCTGCTGGTGGGCGATCATCTGCCCCTCGCCGCCCTTGCCGAGGCCGAAGCCCTTCACGGTCTTCGCCAGAATCACGGTCGGCTGCCCCTTGTGGCTCACGGCGGCGGCGTAGGCCGCATACACCTTGCGCGGGTCGTGGCCGCCGCGATTCAGCCGCCAGATCTCCTCGTCGGACATGTTGGCGACCATTGCCTTGAGCTCGGGGTACTTGCCGAAAAAATGCTCGCGCGTGTACGCCCCACCCTTGGCCTTGAAGTTCTGGTACTCGCCGTCGACGCACTCCTCCATCACCCGGCGCAGCAGGCCCTGATGGTCGCGCGCCAGCAGCGGATCCCAGCGCGAACCCCACAGCACCTTGATGACGTTCCAGCCGGCGCCGAGAAAGGCCGCCTCGAGCTCCTGGATGATCTTGCCGTTGCCGCGCACCGGGCCATCGAGCCGCTGCAGGTTGCAGTTGATGACGAAAATGAGGTTGTCGAGTCCCTCGCGCACCGGCATGGTGAGCGCGCCCATCGACTCCGGCTCGTCCATCTCACCGTCGCCGAGGAATGCCCACACCTTCCGATCCGAGGGCTTCACCAGCCCGCGGTGCTCCAGGTAACGGGTGAAGCGCGCCTGGAAAATCGCCATCATGGGACCCAGGCCCATCGACACCGTCGGGAACTGCCAGAAATCAGGCATCAGCCACGGGTGCGGATAGGACGACAGGCCCACGCCCGGGCCACCCGCCTCCTGGCGGAAGTGCAGCAGCCGCTGCTCGTCGAGGCGTCCTTCCAGATACGCGCGCGCGTAGATACCGGGCGAGGAATGTCCCTGCACGAACACCATGTCACCGGGGTGCTGCTCGGAGGCTGCGCGCCAGACGTGATTGAATCCCACTTCATACAGTGTTGCCGAGGAAGCGTAGCTCGCGAGGTGGCCGCCGTACTCGGAGGAGACTCGATTGGCCTGCAGCACCATCGCCAGCGCGTTCCAGCGGATGTAGGCCTCGATACGCCGCTCGAGCGCGCGGTTGCCCGGGTACTCGGGCTCGCGCCCGGTGGGAATGCTGTTGACGTAGGCGGTGTTGGGCTTGAACGGCAGGTAGGCGCCGCTGCGGCGCGTGTAGTCGATCAGCCGCTCGAGCAGGAAGTGCGCGCGCTCCGGTCCGTGAGTCTTGAGCACCGAATCGATCGATTCGAGCCATTCCCGCGTTTCAACGGGATCGAGGTCTTCCAGCTTCGGCGGTTCGGTCATGTGATCAGTCGCGGGTGTCGCCGCGCGCGTGTTGTGCCGGCTCGCGATAGAATGAGTAATGATGGCGAGCAGCGACAGGTAAAGCAAGTGAGCGCCAGAGCTCCCGGCGCTCGCGGCGGCGCGCTGCTGCCGAGCGCACCGGCTCTGGAGCCGCGGGCATGAGCGCGCTCGTCATGCGCCGCCCGGACGACTGGCATCTGCACCTGCGCGACGGCGCAGCCCTGCACGCCGTGCTGCCGTTCACCGCGGCGCGTTTCGCGCGCGCCATCGTGATGCCGAACCTGACACCTCCGGTCACGACGACGGAAGCGGCTCTCGCCTACCGCGGCCGCATCCTGGCGGCGTTGCCGCCCGGAGTGCAGTTCGAGCCGCTGATGACGCTGTATCTGACCGACACCACGCCCGCGGCCGAGGTGGAACGAGCCCGGGCGAGCGGCTGCGTGCTGGGCTGCAAGCTCTATCCCGCCGGCGCCACCACGCATGCCGAGGCGGGAGTCACCGATGTGCGGCGCCTCGACGCGGTGCTCGCGCGCATGGCCGAGCTCGGCATGGTGCTGCAGGTGCACGGCGAGGTCACCGACCCCGCGGTCGATGTGTTCGACCGGGAAGCGTCCTTCATCGATGCGGTGCTCGCACCGCTCACCGAACGCCACCGCCAGTTGCGCATCGTGTTCGAGCACATCACTACCCGCGACGCCGTGAACTTCGTGCTCACCGGGAGGAGCGGGATCGCCGCGACCGTCACCCCGCAGCACCTGCTGATGAACCGCAACGCGCTGTTCGCCGGCGGCTTGCGCCCGCACCACTACTGCCTGCCGGTGCTCAAGGCGGAGTCCCACCGTGCGGCGCTGCTCGGCGCCGTGGCGGGCGGCAGCCCGCGGCTGTTTCTCGGCACCGACAGCGCGCCGCACGCGCGCCACGCCAAGGAAGCGCCGCGCGGATGCGCCGGTATCTTCAGCGCACACGCCGGCATCGAGTTGTACGCGGAGGCCTTCGAGGCGGCCGGCGCGCTCGAGCGGCTCGAGGCATTCGCCTCCTGCCACGGTGCCGACTTCTATGGCTTGCCGCGTAACAGCGCAACCATCACCCTGGTGAAGGAGCCGTGGGAAGTGCCGGCACGCTATCCGTTCGGCAACGATGAGCTGGTACCGCTGCGCTGCGCCGAGCGCATCGCCTGGCGTCTCGCCCCTTCAAGCGTGGGTGCTGCGCCATGAGCGAGGCAACGCCCGAAGCTCCCGCACCGCCGGCCGCGGCGGCGGCGCTCATGGCGCGGCGCTTCCGCGGCTACCTGCCGGTGGCCATCGACGTGGAAACCGGCGGCTTTCACGCCACCACCGACGCGCTGCTCGAGATCGCGGCGGTGCTCATCGACATGGACAGCGAGGGCATGCTGAAACGCGGTGCCACCCATAACTTCCACGTCCAGCCCTTCGAGGGCGGACGGCTCGATCCCGCGGCCCTGTCGATCACCGGCATCGACCCCTTTCACCCGCTGCGTCCGGCGTTGCCCGAGCGTGACGCCCTGCAGAGAGTCTTCCGGGAGATTCGCCACGCGGTGCGTGCCTATGGCTGCCGTCGTGCGATCCTGGTTGGCCACAACGCCGCCTTCGATCTGGGATTCCTGAACGCCGCCGTCGCGCGCGCACAGGTGAAGCGCAATCCGTTTCATCCGTTCTCGTGCTTCGATACGGCGACTCTGGCAGGGGCGGCACTCGGGCAGACCGTGCTCGCCAAGGCGGTCACGGTGGCAGGACTGGAGTGGGACGCAGGCAGCGCCCACAACGCCCGCTACGACGCGCAGCGCAGCGCCGATATCTTCTGTCTGGTGTGCAACCGTCTGCGCGACAGCCACCAGGCTGCCGAGGAACGCGCGCGCGAACTCGGGTGGTCGAACGTTGCGGCCGATCCGGGCGCCGAGGAGCCGCCGCTGGAGGCGGAGATTCCGCCGTTGTAAGTCGGCCCCGGGGGCTTAGGCGCTCATCGCGCCGCGCTCACTTCGCCGCGCCTACCTCGGCCAGGAGCTTCTTCAGTTCGCCGCTCTTGTACATCTCGAGCGCGATGTCGCAGCCGCCGACCAGCTCGCCCTTGACGTACAGCTGCGGGTACGTGGGCCAGTTGGAGAGGCGCTTGAGCGCCTCGCGCATTTCCGGCTCTTCGAAGATGTTGACGTAGCTGAACTCGGCGCCGACGGCGCGCAGCGCGGCGACCGTCTGCGCGGAAAAACCGCATTGCGGAAAGTCCGGAGTGCCCTTCATGAACAGCACCACGGGGCTCGAGCCCAGTTCCGCCTTGATCCGCTCCACGACATCCATTGCAAACTACCTCTTCAGTTTCTGCCGCTCGGCCAGCTCGGCCAGCAGACGCCATTGTTCGGCCGCACTCATCGACACCCAGCGTCCGATCTCCTCACCGGTGCGCAGACACCCGACGCATAACCCCTGCGCATCGAGGGTGCAGACGTTGATACACGGGGATGGTGGACGCTCCTCGAGCTTAAGCGAGCGTGGGTTCAACCGCATTCACCCTTCACCATACCGGCGGCGCGGGCCGCGTACGTTGAATTATGGGGGTGCCTCGCCTATTCTTCAAACGCCTCAGGAATCCCCAGACCAAGCAGAAACAATAACTTGGAGATTTAAGCCATGAATCCCCTGAACAACCACCGCCAGTCGCTGATCCTCGGCATCATCCTGGCGCTCATCCTGGCCGTCGCGCTGGCCGGTTGGCCCCTGGCCGTCAGCGGGCCGAGCCTGGCGCGCTGGTTCCACATCGTCGCGGGCGTGTTCTGGATCGGCCTCCTGTACTACTTCAACGTCGCCCAGACGCCCGCGCTGGCGGACGCCGCAGCCGACAAGGGCGGCCCGGGCGGCGCCGGCGTCACGAAATACGTCGCTCCGCGGGCACTGTTCTGGTTCCGCTGGGCGGCGCTCGCGACCTGGCTCGGGGGCGCGTGGCTCCTCAAGGAAAACTTCCTTCACGCCTTCACGTTCCACTCGGGGTTCGTGGTGATCGGCATCGGCGCGTGGCTCGGCACGATCATGCTCCTCAACGTCTGGGGGGTGATCTGGCCGAACCAGAAGAAGATCCTCGGCATCGTCGCCGCCACCGACGAGCAGAAGGCACGCGCGCGCAAGGCGGCAGGCATGGCCTCGCGCGT
>JBGPKC010000101.1:0-8240 GCA_041485725.1 Steroidobacteraceae bacterium | reverse complement strand
AGGTCGCTTTGGGGGACGCCGTGGATCCTTCCCTGGAGGCTCCGGCAACGACATCCATGTCGTTGACGGCCCCCAAAGCGACCTTTCACGCGAGGCTCCCGCTGACAGGCTCCGCACGTTGCGGCGTTCACGTTAGACTCTGTTGCGTGTGAGTAATCAGCGCTTCACCCGCACCGAGCAGCATGTTGCCACCGACGATCTGAGCACAGCCCGTCGGTGCGCATCGCGCGCGAGCTCGTGGGTCAACGGATGTTTCCGCTGACGATCGCGGGACTGGATCTCGCCATCAGCGAGCTCAAACACCCGTTGCGCGGTGTTGGGGTTGCGCACGCGGCTGCCGCTGCGACTTCCATCACACAGGGTACGGCGCCGGCGGTTTCATAATAGCCGGCGGGGTTACTCACCTATGGATGGCTTGGTCGAATCTGCGCCCAGACCCGACTACCGCCCGACTGTCGGGCTGGTGCTGACGGGCGGCGGCGCACGTTCGGCGTACCAGGTGGGGGTGCTGCTGGCGCTCGCCGAGCTGTTGCCGCGGGCGCGTAATCCGTTCCAGATCATCGTCGGCACCTCCGCGGGCGCGGTGGCCGCGGGCGTGCTGGCCGCCGAAGCGCATCACTGGCGGCGCGCGGTCGCGGGCCTGGAGCGGGTGTGGGCGAACTTCCGCTCGAGCCAGGTCTTTCACGTGGACGCGCGGCACATGCTGCGCGCCGGCGCCCACTGGGTGCTGGCCCTGATCTCCGGGGGGCTGGTGCTGTCACCGCCCAAGTCGATGCTCGACAACACGCCGCTGCGCGAACTGCTGGGCGTGCATGTCGATTGCGCCGGCATCCGCCGCAGCATCGCGCGCGGGCACCTGCGGGCGTTCGCGCTGTGCTCCACCAGCTACAGCACCGGCCGCTCGGTCTCCTTCTACGACGGCATCGACTCCATCGGCGACTGGGCACGGGTGCAGCGCATCGGGTGCCGCACCGAGCTGACGCTCGATCACCTGATGGCGAGCGCCGCCATCCCGCTGCTGTTTCCGCCCATCAAGATCGGTGAGGAGTACTTCGGCGACGGCGCCATGCGCCAGGTGCACCCCCTGAGCCCGGCGATCCACCTGGGAGCCGACCGCCTGCTGGTCCTCGGCGTGCGCGCGCGGCGTGCCGCCGGTGTGACGGTCGACCGCCTGCACACCGTCATGCCGACGCCGGGGGAGATCTTCGGCTACATGCTGGACACGCTGTTCACGGACCAGATCTACGGCGATCTCGAGCAGCTCGAGCGCATCAACGTGCTGGTGCACAGTGCACCCCAGGCGGCCCGTGGCGAACGGCCGATCGAGACGTTGATGCTGGCGCCGAGTGTCGATCCGCGCGAGATCGCGGCGCGCCACGTGCACGAAATGCCGCCGGGACTGAGGGCGCTGCTGCGCGTGATCGGCGGGCGCGACGTATCCGGCTACCAGCTGGCGAGTTACCTCATGTTCGAGGCGGGCTATACGCGCGCGCTGATCGAGCTCGGTTACCGCGATGCCATGGAGGCGCGCTCAGCGCTCACGGCGTTCATGAGCGGTGAGAAGCTGCCGCAGGTGATGACCGCCGCCGGAGTCGCGCAGGCGACCTGAGCAGCGCGCCGCGCGCCTGGTGCTCTAAGGAGCTTCGGCGGCCGCGGGGACCCGGGGACGCGGCTGAAAGAGCTTGCCGCCCGGCAGGCCGCTGTGGCGCGCCGTGACGTTGCGGAACTCGCCGGCGAACTGCTCGGCCAGGCGGTCGACGATATACACCGAGCGATGTTGTCCGCCGGTGCATCCGACCGCCACCGTGAGATAGCCACGGTTGCTCGCCTGGTAATCCGGCACGCGGCCGCGCACGAAGCGCGCAATGTCCGCCACCAGCGTCGCCACGTTGGTGTGGGTCTCGAGAAAACGGATGACCTCGGCATCGCGGCCGGTGAGATTGCGCAGGCCCGGTTCCCAGTAGGGGTTGGGCAGCGCGCGCGCGTCGAACACGAAGTCGGCGTCACCCGGGATGCCGAGTTTGAACCCGAATGACTCGAAGCTGATCGACAGGCGTCCGGCGCTGCGCTGCTCGACGCGCTTGTGGATGATGTCACGCAACGCATGCACGCTCAGGCGCGAGGTGTCGATCAGCAGGTCGGCGACCGAGGCGATCGGCTCGAGCAGCGCGCGCTCCATGGTCATCGCCTCGCGCAGGCCGACGTCGCTGCGGCTCATGGGATGCTTGCGGCGCGTTTCCGCAAAGCGCCGCAACAGCTCATCCTCGGCCGCGACCAGGAAGATCACCTCGCACTGCAGGCCGCTGCGTTTCAGCTCATCGACCAGCTGCGGAACGCTGGCCACCTCGGCCGCGGTATTGCGGGCGTCGAGCCCGATGGCGGTGCGCTCGTAGGTGGTCGTCTCGGGCCTGCGCACCGTGTAGGAGACGAACGGCTTCAGCAACGCCGCCGGGATATTGTCGATGCAGTAGAAGCCAAGGTCCTCGAGCATGTGCAGGGCCACGCTCTTGCCGGACCCGGACAGGCCGCTGAGGATGATGATGCGCACGCAAGTCCTGCAGGGTGAGCCAGGCTCAGCGCGGCTTTACAGCCGCAGCGCGCGGCGCCCCTCGGCGGCATGGTGATCGGCGCGCTTTTCCTTGTGCTTCTTGATGCAGCGGTCCAGCTTGTCTGCCAGGCGATCGATGGCGGCGTACATGTCTTCTTCGGTTGCGTCCGCGTGGATGGCGCAGCCGCTCACGTGCAGCGTGGCCTCGGCTTTCTGTCGCAGCTTCTCTACCGTCAACACACAGTGCACGTCGATGACCTGATCAAAATGTCTGCCGATGCGCTCGAGCTTCTTCTCGACATAACCCCGTAACGACGGGGTGACTTCGACGTGGTGACCGGTGACGCTGAGCTGCATAGTCAGTCTCCTGTGCTTACATCTGTTTCAGTCCCGCTCGCCGGCGCTCGTTCGAGGCCGCGATGCCCATCGCTTCGCGGTACTTGGCAACCGTGCGACGCGCCACCGGAATGCCCTCGGCCGAGAGCAGTTCCGCGATGCGCCCGTCGCTTAAGGGGGCATCCGCGTCCTCGTCCTTGACGAGCTTGCGGATCTTGGCGCGGATGGCGGTGGAGGAGGTGCCGGAGCCGTCGGCGCCTTCGACCTGGCTCGAGAAGAAGTAGCGCAGCTCGAAGACGCCGCGCGGCGTGTGCATGTACTTGCCGGAGGTGACGCGCGAAACCGTCGACTCGTGCATCGCGACCGCTTCGGCGATGTCCTTGAGAATCATCGGCCGCATGTGCTCCTCGCCGTGCTCGAGGAACGCCGTCTGGCGCTCGACGATGGAGCGGGCGACCTTCATGAGGGTTTCGTGGCGGATCTCCAGGCTTTTCAGCAGCCAGCGCGCTTCCTGCAGCTGCGCGCGCATGCTCGCATGGCTGGCGTTGCGCCCGATGAGGCTGGCGTAGCCTTGATTGAGCCGCACGCGTGGCAGGGTCGCCGGGTTGATCTCCACGCCCCAGCCGTGGTCGGTGCGGCGCACGAACACATCCGGCACCACGTACTGAGCGCTGCCGGCGCTCACGGTGGCCCCGGGGTGCGGATGGCAGGAGCGCACCAGGGCAAGCGCCGCGGCGAGTTCCTCCTCGGTGGCGCGCAGCTCGCGGCGCAGCAGCGTCAGCTCGCGCTCGGCGACCAGCTCCAGGTGCTGGCGCGCGATTTGCAGCGCGGTGCCCAAGCCCGGCGTAGCCGGATCCAGTTGCCGCAGCTGCAGCTCGATGCACTCGGCTACCGAACGCGCGCCGACGCCCGGCGGGTCGAGGGCCTGTACCCGGCCGAGCACGCTGTGCACTTCCTCCGCGGAGCACTCGAGCTCCGGGCGCAGCGTGTGCGCGATTTCCGCGAGCGATTCGGTGAGATAGCCGTCGTCGCTGATGGCATCGACGATGGCGCGCGCCACCGCGAGTTCCCGCGGTGCCAGGCTGGCGAGTTCCAGCTGCCACATCAGGTGATCCTGCAGCGACTGACCGCTGGCGTCGGCGTATTCCTGCTGGCGCTCGTCCTCGTCGGCGCTCCAGGGGGTTTCGGCAGGGCCCACGCTGTGCTCGCCCCAGCCGTCCTCGAGCACTTCGACCGTGCTCTCCGCGGCGCGCTCCGGGGCCCTGGGCTGCTCGGCGGCGGTCACCAGCACCTCGAACGTGCCGGTGCTCTCGGCCTCGTCGGGCTCGAGCATCACGTTCGTCTCCAGCAGCTCGCGGATGTGCGCCTGGAGCTCGAGCGCGGGCAGCTGCAGGAGCCGGATCGCCTGCTGCAGCTGCGGGGTCATGGTCAGTTGTTGACCCAGCTTCAGCTGCAGAGAGGGTTTCAGCATGGTGACTTGCGAAGGGCTGGTGACCGCCCTTCCAGATTCATTTCGTAGCTATTTGAAAAACAAGGTATTTGGCTTCTGCTGTCCGGAGCATTCACAGCCGGAACGACTCGCCCAAGTACACCTCACGGACTTGGGGGTTGGCAAGGACTTCTTCCGCACTCCCGGATGCAATGACCGTGCCCTGGTTGACGATGTAGGCCCGGGCGCAGACCCCGAGGGTCTCGCGCACATTATGGTCAGTGATCAGGACCCCGATGCTGCGATGGGTCAGCTCGCGGATGATGCGCTGGATATCCAGCACGGACAGCGGATCCACGCCCGCAAACGGCTCATCCAGGAGCATGAACCGCGGCTCGGCCGCCAGGGCGCGGGCGATCTCGACGCGGCGCCGCTCCCCGCCCGAGAGCGCCATGCCGAGAAATCTGCGCACGTGGCCGATGCGCAGCTCCTCGAGCAGCTGCTCGAGGCGCTCCTGGCGTGCGGCGCGCTCCAGGTCCGGCCGGGTCTCGAGAATCGCCATCACATTGTCTTCCACTGTCAGCTTGCGGAACACCGAGGCTTCCTGCGGCAGGTAGCCGAGGCCGAGCTGTGCCCGGCGGTGCATCGGCAGCAGCGTGATGTCGGTGTCCTCGAGGCGGATGCGGCCCGCGTCGCACGGCACGAGCCCGACGATCATGTAGAAGGCGGTGGTCTTGCCGGCACCATTGGGCCCGAGGAGTCCGACGACCTCACCGCGGGCGAGCTCGAGCGACAGGTCGCGCACCACCTGACGGGACTTGTAGCTCTTGGCGAGTCCCGTAGCCTGCAGGGCGCTCATGGCTGGGCGGTCGGCTGCGGTTCGGGCGGCGGCGGTTTCGCGGGTTCAGTCTTGCCCGGGCCGGGCACGACGTGCGGTGCGATCGTGATGTGCACACGCTGATCCGTGCCGGGCGCTGCGGCCGCCTGCACGCGCTGCTCGCGGATGTTGTACACCAGCAGGGGACCTGAGATCTCGTTCTGCCCGTCCGTCAGCCAGGCCTGGTTCGTCAGCCGCACGGTTCCGTCGTTCAGGTCATAGACGATCTCACCGGCGCGACCGCGCGCGATCTGGTCGGAGCCGGCGCGCTTCTGCTCGAACTCGGCGGGGTTGCCGGTGATCGTGGCGCGCGCAATGCGGTTGTCCCTGAATTCGATCGCCGCCTGGTCAGAGCGCAGGTTGCCGTGCTGCTCCGCATCGATCCGTACCTTGCCTTCGAACGTCCAGCGGCTGTTGGCGAAGTTCAGTCCGGTGGCGTGGGCGTGATCCGCCTGCACCCGGGTGGCTCCCTGCGATATGACGACATCGCTGAATACCAGCGTGTTCGTGCGGCCGTCGACCTCGGTCGAGGTCGCCTCCAGGTTGATCGGTGGCTGGCCGGGCTGCAGCGCAGACGGTGGCGCCGGCGCCGCGGCCGCGCCGCTGGCGAGCGCCACGCCCAGGAGCAGCTGCAGCTTACGGCAGGAACGAGCCATGCACGGCCGATTCTAACTGCACGTGACGCTCCTTCAAGCTCGCCACCAGCCCCTGCGCGTGCAACTTGCGTCCCGACATGAGCAGCGTGACCGGATCGTGTGTCGTGACGATCTGCGCCTGGGTGTCGAACGCCAGGTGCTCGGTGGAGATCTCGGCGGGCTCGCCACTGTCCGGCAGTGCGCCGACGACCCGCACGTCACCCTCGAGCTGCACCACGCCGCTCCCCTGGGCGAGCTGGCCGCGATTGGCGCGGGCGGTCCACGGGTTGCCGCTCGTGTCGCGGAATCCCAGCAGCACCTGTTGCAGATCCACCGTGCCCTGGTTCGGCTGCTGCTGAATTTGCGCGGCGTCGAGCGTGTACAGCGGTTTTCCGTCGGGGCCGGTCTGGATGAGGCGCGCCTTGCGGGCCGCATAGCCGGGGTCGTGCAGCGGCCCGACGGTCGCCGGCGCGGTGCTCTCGCGCTGCGGTCCGGAGAGCACCACTACGCCGACGATCAGCGCCACCAGTGCGAGGATCGCCAGCAGCCGATAGATCATCGCGCGCGCGCCTGGCGCGCTCGCAACGCGAGCAGGTGATCGCACACCTCGCGCACCGCGCCGCGCCCGCCGCGACGCCGGGTTACGACATCGGCGGCGCGCCGTACCTCCCGGTGAGCATCCGCGACCGCGAAGCTGAGCCTTACTGCGCGCATCAGCGGCACGTCCGGCAGGTCATCGCCGACACAGGCGCACGCGCCGGGCTGCAAACCCAGGCGCGCGCACAGACGCGCAAAGGCAGTCAGCTTGTCCGGCACTCCCTGGTGCACATGACGCACCCCCAGTTCGCGACAGCGCGCGGCCACCATGGGCGAGCGCCTGCCCGAGATCACCGCTACCTGCACCCCGGCGCGACGCAATTGCGCGATGCCGTGCCCGTCGTGCACGTGAAACACCTTGAGCGCTTCGCCGTGCGCGCCGAAGTACAGCCGGCCGTCGGTCAGCACGCCGTCCACGTCCAGCACCAGCAGGCTGATGGCGTTAGGCATGTGCGAGCCCGCCGCGCGCTTCACACGACGCCGGCGCGCAGCAGATCGTGCACGTTGAGCGCGCCGACCAGGCGGCCGTTTGCGTCGCTGACCGGCAGCGCCGTGATCCGGTGCACCTCCATGAGGTGCACGGCTTCGGCCGCGAGCTGGCGCGGGCCGATGGTTCTGGCGTGCGCCGTCATGACCGCACTCATCACCGTGGTGTGCACATCGATCTGCTCGTCGAGCGCGCGGCGCAGGTCCCCGTCGGTGAACACGCCGAGGATGCGCTCGTCATGATCGACCACCACCGTCATCCCCAGACCCTTGCGCGACATCTCGATCAGGCCGGCGCTCAAGCGGGCGTCGGGCGCGACGCGCGGCACGGCCGCTCCGGTGCGCATCAGGTCCTCGACATGCAGCAGCAGCCTTCTGCCGAGTGCGCCGCCGGGGTGGGAGCGCGCGAAGTCCTGCCGGGTGAAGCCGCGCGCCTCGAGCACCGCGACGGCGAGCGCATCGCCCATGGCGAGCGTGGCCGTGGTGCTCGCGGTGGGCGCGAGATTCAGCGGGCAGGCTTCCTCGGACACCCCGACATCGAGCGTCACGCTCGCCGCGAGCCCGAGCGTCGAATCGATCTTGCCGGTCATCACGATGAGCGGCACGGCGAGGCGCTTCAGGTGCGGCAGCAGCAGCACCAGCTCCGGGGTCTCGCCGGAGTTGGACAGCGCCAGCACCACATCGACGCGGGTGATCATGCCGAGGTCACCGTGCCCGGCTTCCGCGGGGTGCAGAAAAAACGCCGGTGTGCCGGTACTGGCCAGGGTCGCGGCGATCTTGCCGGCGACGTGCCCGGACTTGCCCATGCCGGTGACCACGACGCGCCCGTGGCAGTCCAGGCACACGCGGCACGCCTGCGCGAACGCGGCCCCGAGCCTTGCGGTGAGCGCCTCGACCGCGCGGGCCTCGATGGCGAGCGCGCGCCGCGCGGAGGCGAGCAGCTGCTCATCGTCGGGTGTCGGATTGGGGGTGCGGGCGGCGGCCGGGTGCAAATCCATACGCTTCATTATAGGCGCGCGCGCGGCGCGCCCATGTAATATCCCGCCCATGAACCCCGAAGACGTCGCGCGGCTGATCCGCGCAGGCCTCCCCGGAGCACAGGTGCGCGTGCAATCGGATGACAACACCCATTTTGCCGCGCACATCGTCGCGCACGAGTTCGCGCAGCTGAAGAGCCTCGCGCGCCACCAGCTCGTGTACCGCACGCTCGGGGAGCTCATGGGTCGCGAGATACACGCCCTGTCGATCGAGGCACTGACGCCCGAAGAGTCCGCGCAGAGCTAGCATGGACAAGCTGCAGATCCAGGGTGGCGTACCCCTTGAAGGCGAAGT
>JBGPKC010000100.1:0-8295 GCA_041485725.1 Steroidobacteraceae bacterium | reverse complement strand
GCCACACGCGAAGCTGACGCAAACGCAGAGACCGTGGCGCTCGCGGGCGCGGAGAGCGCCGCCACCGAGGGCGTTGGGTCGGGGGTCGACAGATTCGCGATTCGCCCTCCCTCCTATGGCCCCCCCGGGGAGACGCCGGGCATTCCGTCCGAGGCTGAGCTGGAAGCTTCCGGCGCCGTGATCGGTGAGATCCTGATCGACAACCAGAACATCTTCAACCTCGATGACCCGAAGGACGACGTCAAGCTGTTCCGCCTCGCGAACCACCTGCACAGCAGAACCCGCAAAGGCATCGTCCGCGAGCAGCTCCTGTTCGGATCAGGCGAACGCTACTCGCGCCGCCTGATCGGTGAGTCCGAGCGCATATTGCGCGCCGATAGCTACTTCTATGACGCCTGGATCCGCCCGGTGCGCTATCACGACGGTCAGGTCGACCTGCGCGTCACCACGCGCGATGTGTGGACCCTGAACCCGGGGTTCAACTTCGGGCGCAGCGGCGGCACCAATTCAACCGGTGTCCAGCTGGAGGAACTCAACCTGCTCGGCACGGGAGTTGGGGTGAAAGTAGCCCACAAAACCGACATCGACCGCACCGAGTCTCAGCTGGAGGTGTCCGACATGCACGCCTTCGGAGGCCGGACGGCGGTGGACCTGAACTACGCGGACCTGAGCGATGGCCGGCTGCGCGAGCTCACGCTCAATCGGCCGTTTTACGCACTCGACACCCGCTGGGCGGGCGGGCTCTCCGGCCGCGATGACCTCCAGACGGACAAGCTCTACGACCGTGGCCAGATCATCGATCAGTTCCAGGACCGGCACGAATCCGCGCAGGTATACGGCGGCTGGTCAAACGGACTGCAGAATGGCTGGGTGCGCCGCTGGCGCACGGGCGTCACCTACGATGAGCGGCGCTTCCAGCCACTCAGCACCTCCACTGGCGTGAGCACAATCCCGCAGGATCGGCGCTTCCTGTACCCGTGGGTGCAGTTCGATCTGGTGCAGGATCAGTACCTGAAGCTCTTCAACCACGACCAGATCGCGCGCACCGAGGACTTCTATCTCGGCACCACCACCAGTGTGCGTGTCGGCTGGGCGGACTCGGCTCTCGGCTCGAGCCGCAGCGCGCTCATGTTCCGCGGTACTGCCGGGCGTGGCTTCATCGACGGGGGGACTTCGACGCTGCTGCTGGCGAGTGACTTTTTCGGCCGCCTGGAGCGCGGCGTGCTGACCAATACCATCCTGGACGGCTCGGTCCGCTACTACCTCGAGCAGGGCCGGAACTGGCTGTTCTTCACGGCGCTGCAGGCCTCAAAAGGCTGGCGTCTGGATCTGGATAACCAGATCCTGCTCGGTGGCGACAATGGGCTGCGCGGCTATCCCCTGCGTTACCAGGATGGCACGGCACGCGCCCTGTGGACGGTGGAGCAGCGCTTTTTCACCGACTGGTACCCGTTCCGGCTGTTCCGTGTGGGGGCTGCTGTCTTCTTTGACAGCGGCCGGACCTGGGGCAGCGCGCCGCTTGCCGCTCCGAGCCTCGGGCTGCTGAAGGACGCAGGCTTCGGTCTGCGCTTCGGCAACTCCCGCTCGGGCCTCGGCAACGTCGTGCACGTGGACATGGCATTCCCGTTCAACGGGGACAACAGTATCAAGAGGGTGCAATTCCTCGTGCAGACCGAGGAGCACTTCTAAGGGTGCGCGGCCGACGTTAGCGTTTGCGTCCCGCGCCGAAGGATCCGGCAGCGGCCGCCTTCGGCGTGTTGGGGCTCACCGCGCCCTGCGCCGGCAGCACCTCGACCGACAGCGCGAAGGTGCGCTTCTCGGTGTTCTGCAGCGCGCCGACGCTCACCACCTGGCGTGTCACTTCCTCGCCGCGGTCATTGCGGATCGCAATGACGACGAAATATTCCCACGGCTCCTGCAAAGGCGGATGACGGATCACCCCCTCCACGCGCAGCGCTGAGGTGGCCGCGACCTGGCGCTTCGCCGCCTCCTGGTCGAAGCGCAGGTGGTGCAGGCAGCCCGGACAGATGCTCAGGCTCTCGAGAATCGTCGCCTTGCAGTGCGGACAGGTGCGCGTCTTGCCCGCCGCAACCGGGCGAGAGGCGACGTTCATGCGTTGCCGAAGCCCTTGGTATCGCTCTTGGCGCGGCTCTCGCCCTCGTAACCGAACTCAACCTGGCCGCGCATGCGCGAGCCCGCCGCCACGGTGAGCGATCCGGCCTTGACATCGCCATTGATCACGCCGGTCTCGAGCAGTTCGACCCGCTTGGCGTTGTCGATGTTGCCGATGAGTTCACCGCCCACGCTGACGACGTGCGCCTTCACCTGGCCCTCGAGGCGCGCGCCGGCGTCCAGGCTCACGTTCCCGTCCACCTGCACATCGCCTTTGAAGCGCCCGGCGATGCGCACATGGCCGGAACCCACGATCTTGCCCTCGATGGTGAGATCCGAGGAAATGTGCGATTCCTTCATATCGTGGCGGTGCGCCTGGGCGGGCGCCGGGGGCTGCGCCGGCCGGCGAGCAGGCTCGGGGCTCAGGGACGCGACGTTGGTCTTCTCAGGCTCCCGCGCGTGGGCCGGCGCCGGGGCAACCCCCGGGGTCGTCGACGCGGGTACGGTTCCGGTATTCGTGTCTTTCCAAAGCGCCATGGGGTAGTCCCTGTGGTAATTGAACGGTGGAAGGTACCTGCCCAACCGCTGTGGGGCCAGTGTCTCCGGGTGCAGACAACGCGCCGTAAAGGTAGAGCTCACGTCCAGCGGTTCGTCAGGGCGCCTGAGTGTAATCCCGCGCCGACGTCACGAGTATGTCCGGGCTCTCAATCCGGGGCTTTCATGCCGCTGTAGCACGAGCGCGTCAAGGTAGAGCCCGCGTCCGGCGGCTGCGCAGTGATCGGCCCGGGCCTGAGCGCGCAAGGAGATCCAGTCCCTTGAGTCCAAAACTCGTCACCTGATCGCGGCCGCGGGTGGCGCAGCGCGCGGCGCATAGTCTGCGAACGCGCCTCTCGCGGGCCGCGATGCCGGCAGGCCCTGAATTGACTACGTATGTACATAAACTACACACAATCATGTACCTGGTATTGTGCCCTCCATGTACACTCGAGCGATATGAAAACGCACATTGAGCTGGACGACGCGCTCCTTAAGCAGGTCTTTCAGATGGGCCCTTTCACGACAAAAAAAGCGGCGGTGAATGCCGCGCTTGCCGAATTCGTCAAGCTGCTGAAGCGCCGTGAACTCTTGGGGATGCGCGGCAAGGTACGGTGGGAGGGAGATCTTCGCGCGCTGCGGGCCGACCGGCGGAGCAGGCGGGCGTGATACTCGTCGACACTTCGGTATGGATCGATCACTTCAACGGTTACGATTCGGACGAAGCGGCGTATCTGCTGCTATGCGTCGCCGACGCGAGTCCGCTAGTAATTCCGGGTCTGGTCCTGACGGAGATTCTCCTCGGAGTACGCAACGAGTCCGAGGCTGCACGAGTGACCCGTGTGATGTCGGCGTTCGACTTGGCACCCGAGTTCGAACGGCAGGATTACGAGCAGGCTGCCGAGCTCTACCGCGCCTGCCGGGCGCGTGGCATAACGCCCCGATCCACCATTGACTGCCTGATTGCGCGGCTTTGCCTGAGATACGGGTACGAGCTGCTGACCAAAGACCGTGATTTCGAGGCGATCAGCCGGTGCTATCCACTCAGGCTGGCCTCATTACCGAAGGGCGTGCAGGATCTCGCCGCACCGTATGGTCTAGCTCCCCGCCCTCCTGCTACGCGTCGACCAGCTTCAGCACCTCGGCGGTCTTCTCGCGCATGAGCGTGAGGTTCGCGCGCGCCTCGACATTCAGGCGCACCAGCGGTTCCGTGTTCGAGCCGCGCAGGTTGAAACGCCACTGGTCGAACTCCATCGACAGACCGTCGGTCAGATCGATCGCCTGCGCCTGCGACTCGTAGTGCGCTCGCACGCGTGCGAGGATTGACCCGGCGTCGGTGCTCAGGTGCCGGTTAATCTCACCACTCGCCGGGAACAGGCGTATCCGCTCCCCGACCAACGCCGACAGCGGCTGACCGCGCTCACTGATGACGGCGAGCACGAGCAGCCAGGGAATCATGCCGCTGTCGCAGTAGGCGAACTTGCGAAAATAATGGTGGGCGCTCATTTCGCCGCCGTACGCGGCATCGACCTCGCGCATCTTCTGCTTGATGAACGCATGTCCGGACTTACACAGTACCGGCGTGCCACCATAGCGGCGCACGATGTCGAGCGTGTTCCAGGTGAGGCGCGGGTCATGCACGATGCGCGCCCCGGGCTCCTGCCTGAGAAAGGTCTCCGCCAGGAGCCCGACCAGGTAGTACCCCTCGATGAACTGTCCGCTCTCATCGAAGAAGAAGCAGCGATCGTAGTCCCCATCCCACGCGAGGCCCACATCGGCGCCGGCGCGACGCACCACATTGCCAGTGGCAGCGCGGTTTTCCTCCAGCATCGGGTTCGGGACGCCGTTCGGGAAGCTGCCATCGGGCTTGTGGTTCACCTTGATGAACTCGAACGGCAGGTGCGGCTCGAGCGCATCGATAATGAGCCCCGCCCCGCCGTTGCCCGGATTCACCACCACCTTGAGCTTGCGCAGCGGAGCGCCCTTCACGTAGCTCAGCAGGTGCTCCAGGTACTTGCCCCGGATATCGAGCGGCCGCTCCGTGCCGGGCTGAGCGGCCTTCGGCGGCAGGTTCCCGGTCTCGATGAGGCGGCGCATGTCCTGAAGCCCGTTGTCGGCGCTGATGGGCCGGGCCTCCTGCCGCACGAACTTCATGCCGTTGTAGTCCGGGGGATTGTGACTGGCGGTCACCATGATGCCGCCGTCGAGCGCCTCCGCGGAGGTCGCGAAGTACACCCCTTCCGTACCCCACAGGCCAATGTCGAGCACGTCCACGCCCACGTCCATGAGCCCACGCTTGAGCGCCGCGGCGAGCGTGGGACTGGAGAGGCGAATGTCGTATCCGACCGCGACGCGGTGCGGCTTCACGAACGCCGCATAGGCCCGTGCGATGTCGTAGGCGAGCGTCTCGTTGATCTCATCCGGAATCCGGCCGCGGATGTCGTAGGCCTTGAAGGAAGTGAGATTGCTCATTGCGCGGCCTCCCAGCCGGCACTCATCTTACGGTATTCTGCGCGCGATTCGGCTCCAGATCGCACAGCATCAGTCGATGATGAGGACCATGCTTCAGGCCCAGCTGTACCGGGTGCGGGTATGCCCGGTGAACGCTCCGGAATCCGCAAATTCCAAGGGTCGCCGCGCTATCGCGGCCGCTGCATCGTGAGCCGACGGAAACCTCAACCGCGCTGTATTGTGATAGCCGGTCCCAATGGCGCAGGCAAGACCACGTTCGCTCGCGAATATCTTCCGAAGATCGCGGGCGTGATCCAATTTGTCAACGCCGACCTGATTGCACAGGGCCTCTCGCCGCTTGACCCACAGCTTGCGGCGCTCGCGGGCGGCCGCCTTCTCCTGCAGGGGGTCAATCGTCTCGCTGCCTCGCGGGCCGACTTTGCCTTTGAATCGACGTTGAGCGGACTGACCTACGCGCGGCAGCTGCGCTCGTGGAAGACCAATGGCTATCGGATCGAAATCGCGTACCTTCGGCTAAGGTCTCCGCAGCTGGCATTGCGAAGGATTGCGGCTCGCGTGCGGCAGGGAGGGCACAATGTGCCGCGCGTCGATGTGCTCAGGCGTTTTGCCCGCGGCTGGGAGAATTTTCTGCACGTATACCGTCCCCTGGCGGATGAATGGACGGTATACGACAATTCAGGCGAATCGCCGCAACTGATCGAACGTTGGCCATGAAGAAATCAGCCCCCCGAAAGAAGATCGAGAGTTTTTCCTCGGGTGTCGGCCGTGGTCTGCGCCTCGCGGCCCGTAGTGCACGCAAGACCGCTCGCGTCTACGGAACGCCGCTATACGTCTGGGAGAATGGTAGGGTCGTCGCCAAGAAACCGTGATGGGAAGGCGCGAGCGCCGGCCCGCGCTATCTCCGGCCCTTAGGGATCCCTTTCAGCTCGTGGTTCCCTGGCGTCCGTAACGGTCCTCGAAGCGCACGATGTCGTCTTCGCCCAGATACGAGCCCGACTGTACCTCGATGATTTCCAGCGGGATCGTGCCCGGGTTCTCGATGCGATGCTTCATGCCGACCGGGATGTAGGTCGACTGGTTCTCTTCGAGAAGGAAGACCTCCTCGCCGCGAGTGATGCGCGCGGTGCCGGCCACCACCACCCAGTGCTCGGCGCGGTGATGATGCAGCTGCAGTGACAGCGTCGCACCGGGCTTTACCTTGAGGCGCTTCACCTGGAAGCGCGGCCCGTTCTCGATGCTGTCGTAGCTGCCCCAGGGACGGAACACCTCGCGATGCAGTGAATACTCGGAGCGACCGAGCTCTTTCAGCCGCAGCACCAGCTTCTTCACGTCCTGTACGCGATCCCTCGGCGCCACCAGCACCGCGTCCTTGGTCTCGATGACCACGTGGTCATTCAGTCCCACCGCGGCCACCAGCCGGCTCTCGGAATGCAGGTAACTGCCGTGCGTGTCTTCGCTGAGCACGTCCCCATGCGTGACGTTACCGTGCGCGTCGGCATCGCTCGCCTCGTGCAGCGCCGTCCAGGAGCCGACATCGCTCCAGCCCGCCTTGAGCGGCACCACCACCGCGTCCGCGGTCTTTTCCATGACGGCATAGTCGATCGAGTCGGCGGGGCACGCCTCGAACGTCGCGGCGTCAATGCGTGTGAAATCCAGATCCGTCGTTGCGCCGCGAAACGCCGCCGCGCAGATACGCGCCATCTCGGGTGCTAAGCGCTCGAGTTCCTGCAGGTAGCGCCGGGCGCGGAACATGAACATGCCGCTGTTCCAGTAGTAGTCGCCGGATTGCAGGAACTCCTGCGCGCGCGGCTGGTTGGGTTTCTCCACGAAGCGTGCGATGCGAAACCCCGCGCCGCTCGCAGCACCGCGCTGGATGTAGCCGTAGCCAGTCTCAGCTCGGCTGGCGACCACGCCAAAGGTGACGAGCCGCCCGGCCTGCGCGGCGCTGAGCGCGGCGCTCACCGCCTGTTGGAAGGCGGGGGTGTCCCGGATCAGGTGATCGGCCGGCAGCACCAGCAGTACCGGATCGGCCGCATTCGCGCCCGCGGCGCTGCCCTCAAGCGCCGCATGTGCGCCGAGTGCGATCGCCGGCGCGGTGTTGCGTCCGAAGGGCTCGAGGACGGTGGCGCGTGGCTCAATCTGCAGCGCTCGCAGCTGCTCCGCTACCAGGAAGCGATGCGCCTCGTTGCACACGATCACGGGCGCGGACGCCGCGAGACCCTCGAGACGCAGCACGGTCTGCTGCAGCAGGGTGTGCGCCCCGGTGAGCGCCAGCAGCTGCTTGGGATACAACTCGCGCGACAACGGCCACAGGCGCGTGCCGGCTCCGCCGCACAGAATGACTGGAGTGAACATCGCAGGCCTGCGGGAAGCCGCCGCTTTAAGCCGTAACCAGCGGCTTGCCGCGGCCGATGGCATGGTAGGTGAGACCAAAGCGGCTCACCATGGCCGGATCATAGAGGTTGCGGCCGTCAAAAATGACCGGCGCCTTGAGGATCTGCTTCAGGCGCTCGAAATCCGGGCTGCGGAACTCCTGCCACTCGGTGACGATGGCGAGCGCGTCCGCTCCCTGGGCGGCCTCGTAGGCGTTCTTCGCCAGCACCAGGCCCGTCTGGCCGGCGTAAATGCGCTGCGCCTCCGCGGCCGCCACCGGGTCGTAGGCCTGCACCCGGGCGCCGGCCTTGAGCAGCAGGTCGATGAGCGCGCGCGAGGGCGCCTCGCGCATGTCGTCGGTGTTGGGTTTGAACGCGAGCCCCCATACGGCGACGGTGCGACCCTTGAGACCATCGGTGAAGTGGCGCTGCATCTTGTGGAACAGGACTTCCTTCTGCCGTCCATTCACCGACTCCACCGCGTTCAGGATCTGCGGTTCGTGTCCTGCCTCATGCGCAGAGCGGATGAGCGCCTGCACGTCCTTCGGGAAGCAGGAGCCGCCGTAGCCGGTGCCGGGATAGATGAAGCTGTAACCGATGCGCGGATCCGAGCCGATGCCAATGCGCACCTTCTCGATGTCGGCGCCGACGCGCTCGGCGATGTTCGCCAGCTCGTTCATGAAGCTGATCTTGGTGGCGAGCATCGCGTTGGCGGCGTACTTGGTCAGCTCGCAGGAACGGATATCCATGACGATAAGACGGTCGTGATTGCGGGTGAAGGGCTCGTACAGCGCCCGCATCAGCT
>JBGPKC010000099.1:0-8563 GCA_041485725.1 Steroidobacteraceae bacterium | reverse complement strand
GCCCGGGGACAACATCAAGATGACGATCGAGCTGATCAGCCCGATTGCCATGGAAGATGGGCTGCGCTTTGCGATCCGCGAGGGCGGTAAAACCGTCGGCGCCGGCGTCGTGACCAAGATCCTGAAGTAGACAGGCACGAGGACTCCAGGCCATGGCCAATCAGAACATCCGTATCCGCCTGAAGGCGTTTGACCATCGCCTGATCGACAGCTCGGCCCGCGAGATCGTCGAGACGGCCAAGCGCACCGGCGCCACCGTCAAGGGACCGGTACCGCTGCCGACCAAGATGGAGCGCTTCACGCTGCTCGTCTCTCCGCACGCCGACAAGGACGCGCGCGATCAGTTCGAGCTGCGCACTCACAAGCGCCTCATGGACATCATGAACCCCACCGACAAGACGGTGGACGCCCTCATGAAACTCGAGCTTCCGGCGGGCGTGGACGTGCAGATCAAGCTGAATTGAGCTGTGTCGAACCCGCCGGTAAAAGACGTCGCTTTTTCCGGCGAAAAGCCTGCGAAAACACAGGTTGATTGAGGATTCCGGCGCGCCTATACTGCGCGCCCTTTTGGCCCCCGGGACTCCCCGTGGGGCGGTCGCGTAAGCGGCATCGGGCGAGGTTGGAGCAGGCCCTTCGGGGCATAAGCTCCAAGACCACTCGAGATCGGCGCAGCCCCGACGGCTTCAAGCGCAAAATCTCCTGTTGTGTCAATAACTTAGCCCGAGGCCAGCGTGCCTTGGGTGCCCGGTGCCCTCGGGCCGTGAGAGGACAAGAGATGACTATCGGACTCGTCGGCCGCAAGGCCGGCATGACGCGCGTGTTCACCGACGCCGGCGAGACAGTGCCGGTGACGGTGATCGAGGTTTTGCCGAACCGTGTCACCCAGGTCAAGGCGCAGGACAAGGACGGATATCGCGCCGTGCAGGTCACCTACGGCACGCGCCGCCCGCAACTGTATTCCAAGGCCGTGACCGGCCACTACGCGCGCGCGAATGTCGCTCCGGGCAAGGCGCTGGTGGAGTTCCGGCTCACCGACGCCGACAAGACCGAGCTCAAAGCGGGGGCCGAGATCAAGGCCGACCTCTTCAAGGAAGGCGAAGCGGTCGACGTCACCGGCACGACCATCGGCAAGGGCTTTGCCGGCACCATGAAGCGTCACAACTTCGGCGGTATGCCCGCGACCCACGGCGTGTCCCTCACCCATCGCTCGCCAGGCTCGATCGGCCAGCGCCAGACGCCGGGCCGGGTGTTCAAGGGCCGTCGCATGTCCGGTCACATGGGCGTCATGCGCCGCACCACCGAGAACCTGAAGGTCGTGCAGGTGGACATGGAGAGAAACCTGCTCCTGATCCGTGGCGCCGTGCCCGGCGCGGAGGGCGGACAGGTGATCGTGCGCCCGTCGCTGAAAGCCGCACGTCGCGCGAAGCGCAAGACAGTGACGCCGCTCAAAGCGGGCGCCGCAGCGTCGAAGGACCCGGCCAAGGCGGGAAAGAAGTAAGCCATGAAACTGAAGCTGGTCAACGGCTCGGGCGAACTGCAGGTGTCGGAAGACGCCTTCGGTACCAAGTTCAACGAGCCCCTGGTGCACCAGGTGCTGACGGCGTACCGCGCCGCCGGCCGTGCCGGTACCAAGGCGCAGAAGTCGCGTGCCGAAGTGCGCGGCGGCGGCCGCAAGCCCTACGCCCAGAAAGGCACCGGTCAGGCGCGCGCCGGCTCCAGCCGCTCGCCCATCTGGGTCGGCGGCGGCAGGACCTTCGCGGCCAAGCCGCGCGACTTCACCCAGAAGGTGAATCGCAAGATGTACCGCGGCGCTATCCGCTCGATACTCTCGGAGCTGGCGCGCACCGAGCGCCTGCTGGTCACCGACGGCATCGCGCTGCAGGCGCCGAAGACCCGGCTGCTCGCGCAACAACTCAAGGCCTGGGAGCTCCCCTCGGTGCTGATCGTGGTCGAGGCGAGCGATGAGAAGCTCATCCTCGCCGCGCGCAATCTGCCGCACGTCGAGGTCATCGAAGTCCCGGCACTCAATCCGGTATCGCTCGCGGCCTACGACAAGGTGCTGATGACGGTGGGCGCGGTGAAGCTGATCGAGGAGCGCCTGCAGTGATTTCGCCTCTTCGCTACATGGACGGGGCTCGCACCGCGAGCCCCGTGAGTCCTGGCCGGAGGCCATGATTATGAACCGCGAGCAGCTGATGAGCGTTCTGATCGCCCCGCACGTCACCGAGAAGACCTCGCTCGCGATGCAGAACCACAACCAGTACACCTTCCGTGTACGCCGCGACGCGACCAAGCCCGACATCCGCAAGGCGGTCGAGCTCATGTTCGACGTCAAGGTCGCGGGTGTGCACGTCGTCAACGAGCCAGGCAAGGTGCGCCGCTTCGGCAAGCGCGCAGGCCGCACTCAGGACTGGAAGAAGGCGTACGTGAGCCTGATCAAGGGGCAGACCATCGACTACGAAGCCCGCGCCAAGGCCTGACAGGACGGATCCGCATATGGCCCTCATCAAGTACAAGCCCAGGACGCCCGGCACACGCGCGGTGGTGAAGATCGACCGCTCGCACCTGCACAAGGGCGGACCGCACCTGCCATTGACCGTGGCGCAGAGCAAGACCGGCGCGCGCAACCACTTCGGCCGCATCACCACGCGCCACATCGGCGGCGGCTCGCGGCAGAAGTACCGCCTCATCGACTTCAAGCGCGACAAGGACGGCATCCCCGGGGTGGTGGAGCGCGTGGAGTACGATCCGAACCGCACCAGCCACATCGCGCTCATCAAGTACGCCGACGGCGAGCGGCGTTACATCCTCGCGCCCAAGGGCGTGAAGAGCGGCGACGAAGTGCGCTCCGGCGCCGACGCCCCGATCAAGGCGGGCAACGCCATGTCGCTGCGCCACGTCCCGGTCGGCTCGATCATCCACAACGTCGAGATGAAGCCCGGACGCGGCGGGCAGCTGGCGCGCAGCGCCGGCAGTTCCGTGTCCTTCAGCGCGCGCGAAGGCATCTATGCGTATTTGCGACTGAAGTCGGGCGAGACCCGCAAGGTGCACGTCGACTGCCGCGCCACTATCGGTGAAGTGGGCAACGACGAGCACAACCTGCGCAGCTACGGCAAGGCCGGCGCCAAGCGCTGGAAGGGCATACGCCCGACGGTGCGCGGACTCGCCATGAACCCGGTCGATCACCCGCACGGTGGCGGCGAGGGCAAGTCCGGCCAGGGCAACCCGCACCCGGTGTCGCCGTGGGGCTGGAACACCAAGGGACTGAAGACCCGTCACAACAAGCGCACGGACAACATGATCGTCCAGCGCCGCCAGAACCGCATTCGCTGATCGGGAGCGTCACACACATGCCACGTTCGCTGAAGAAGGGCCCGTTCGTCGATCTGCACCTGGCCAAGAAGGTGCAGGTGGCGTCGGCCCGCAACGACCGCAAGCCGATCAAAACCTGGTCGCGCCGCTCCACGGTGGTGCCCGAGATGGTGGGTCTGACCATCGCCGTGCACAACGGCCGCCAGCACGTTCCGGTGCTGATCACGGAGAACATGGTGGGACACAAGCTGGGCGAGTTCGCCCCGACGCGCACCTTCAAGGCGCACTCCGGGGATCGCAAGGTGGAGGCTGCCGCCGCCACCTGAGGCGCGCGCAGAACACGATGCAAGTGACCTCCAAGCTGCGCTACGCGCACATTTCCCCGCAGAAATGCCGGCTGGTCGCCGACGTGGTGCGCGGCCAGACGGTCGGCAATGCGATCGCGACGCTGCGGTTCATGCCGAAGAAGGGTGCGCAGCTGGTGCGCAAGGTACTCGAGTCCGCGGTCGCCAACGCCGAGCACAACCACGGCGCCGACATCGACGAGCTGAGGGTGGCGGTCATCCAGGTGGATGCAGCCCCGCAGCTCAAACGGTTTGCCGCCCGTGCCAAGGGACGTGGCGCGCGCATCATCAAGCGCAACAGTCACATTACCGTCGGCGTCAGCGACGGCAAGAAGGATTAGCGTATGGGTCAGAAGGTCAATCCGATAGGGATACGACTCGGGATCACCCGCGACTGGACCTCGCGCTGGTACGCCGGCAAGCGACAGTTTCCGTTGCACGTGCACACCGACTTCCGGGTGCGCGAGTTCCTCAAGAAAAGGCTCGCCGAGGCCTCGGTGAGTCGCATCCTCATCGAACGCGCCGCCAAGAAAGTCAACATCACCATCCAGACCGCGCGTCCCGGCATCGTCATCGGCAAGAAAGGCGAGGACATCGAGAAACTGCGCCAGGAGACCGCCTCGCTCCTCGGCATGCCGATGAACGACGTGCGCCTGAACATCGCCGAGATCAGAAAGCCCGAGCTCGATGCGCAACTGGTCGGCGACAGCATCGCGCAGCAGATCGAGAAGCGCGTGATGTTCCGCCGCGCCATGAAGCGCGCGGTCATGAGCACCATGCGCAGCGGCGCGCTGGGCGTGAAGGTGCGCGTCTCCGGACGCCTCAACGGTTCGGAAATCGCCCGCACCGAGTGGTACCGCGAGGGTCGCATTCCGCTGCACACCTTCCGCGCCGACATCGATTACGGTCTGTCGGAAGCGCACACCACCTACGGCGTCATCGGCGTCAAGGTGTGGATATTCAAGGGCGAGGTGTTCGACAAGGCCGAGCTCGCGCAGCAGGCGAGCGAAGCCGAGGCTGCCGCGGCGCCGAGCACGCCGCCGGCCGCCGCCCCGGCGCAGCCGGCAACGCCGCCGGCGCCCGAAGTCGCGGCACGGTCTGACCTGATGGCTTAAGACCAAATGCTTCAGCCCAAACGCACCAAGTATCGCAAGCAGTTCAAGGGCCGCAACCCGGGCCTGGCAACGCGCGGCAGCAACGTGTCCTTCGGCGAGTTTGGCCTGAAGGCGACCAGCCGCGCGCGCATGACCGCGCGCGAGATCGAGGCGGCGCGCCGCGCCATGGCGCGCTACGTGAAGCGCGGCGGACAGATCTGGGTGCGCGTGTTTCCGGACGTGCCGATCACCAAGAAGCCGCTCGAGGTCCGCATGGGCAGCGGCAAGGGCAACGTCGAGTACTACGTGGCCCGCGTGCAGCCCGGCAAAGTGTTGTTCGAGATGGAGGGCGTGGACGAGGTGACGGCCCGCGAGGCGTTCCGGCTCGCAGGCTCGAAGCTGTCGGTGTCCACCTCATTCGTGAAACGGCAGGTTCGATAGATGGACGCCAAGGAGCTGCGCACCAAATCGCCGGCCGAGCTCGCCGATGAGCTCGTGAAGCTGCGCAAAGAGCAGTTTGCGCTGCGCATGCAGCGCGCCACCGGGCAGGCGCCCAAGCCCGACCAGTTCGGCAAAGTGCGGCGCAACATCGCGCGCCTGAAGACCGTGCTGCGCGAGACGCAGGCGGCGAGCCGCGGAGGCAACCAGAAATGAGCGCACAAGAGACCCCGGTGCAGGAAACCCCGGTGCAGGAAACCCAGCCGCAGGAGCCCAGGGCGCGGGAGCGCAACGCGCCGGAAGCCAAGGGCGCACGTACGCTGACCGGGCGCGTGGTGAGCGACAAGATGCACAAGACGATCGCCGTCGAGATCGAGCGGCTGGTGAAGCATCCGACCTACGGCAAGTACATCCGCCGTACCACCAAGCTGCTGGCGCACGACGAGAACGGCACCTCGAAGGAGGGCGACGTGGTGATCATCACCCCGTGCCGCCCCATGTCGCGGCGCAAGTCGTGGCGGCTGCTCGAGATCGTGGCGAAGGCCGCGCGGCGCTGAAGCGCGCGCGAGCGGCGAAGGCAGGTTCGAATCATGATCCAGATGCGCACAATGCTGAATGCCGCTGACAACAGCGGCGCGCGCACCCTGATGTGCATCAAGGTCCTGGGTGGCACGCGCCGCCGTTACGCCACCGTGGGCGATGTCATCAAAGTGAGCGTCAAGGACGCCATTCCGCGCGGCAAGGTCAAGAAGGGCGAGGTGTATGACGCGGTGGTGGTGCGCACCCGGCACGGCGTGCGGCGGGCCGACGGCTCGCTGATACGCTTCGACGGCAACGCGGCGGTGCTGCTCACCAACAAGCTCGAGCCGATCGGCACCCGCATCTTCGGCCCGGTGACGCGCGAGCTGCGCAACCAGCAGTTCATGAAGATCATCTCCCTGGCACCGGAAGTGCTATGAAAAAGATCCGCAAGGGCGATCAGGTGGTGGTGCTGTCCGGCCGTAACAAGGGCCGCCGTGGCGCAGTGATTCAGGTGCTCGCCGACGGCCGCGTGGTCGTGGAGAGCGTGAACATGGTGAAGAAGCACCAGAAGCCCAACCCGCAGGCGGGCAAGCAGGGCGGCATCATCGAGAAGGAGATGCCGCTGCCGGTGTCGAAGGTGGCCATCTGGAACCCGGGCGCCAAGAAGGGCGATCGCATCGGGATCAAGACGCTCACCGACGGCAAGCGCGTGCGGTTCTTCAAATCGAACGGAGAGATGCTCGATGTCTGAAGCGGTTGCAGGCAAAGAAGCCGGCAAACACGCCGGCAAGCACAAGCAGGCGGACAAGCACGCCGAGAAGCAGGCGGATACGCAGGCCGGCAAGCAGCCTGAGGCGCCGGCGCACCGCGTGGCTGACCAGCGCTCTGGCCCGCCGAGGCTCCAACAGTACTACCGCGAGCAGGTCGTTCCCCGCCTGCGCGCGGATCTGAAGATCGACAACGTGATGCAGGTGCCGCGCATCAGCAAGATCACGGTCAACATGGGCGTGGGCGAGGCGGTCACCGACAAGAAGGTGATGGACGCGGCGCTCGCCGATCTCACCAAGATCACCGGGCAGAAGCCGCTGATCACCAAGTCGCGCAAGGCGAACGCGTCCTTCAAACTGCGCGCCGGGCTGCCGATCGGCGCCAAGGTGACGCTGCGCGGAACTCGCATGTACGAGTTTCTCGACCGCCTCATCAGCATCGCGATGCCGCGCATCCGCGACTTCCGCGGCGTGTCGCCGCGCGCCTTCGACGGCCAGGGCAACTACACCCTGGGCGTGAAGGAGCAGATCATTTTCCCCGAAATCCAGTACGACCAGGTCGATCAGGTCCGGGGCATGGACATCACCATCACTACGACGGCAACAGATGACCGTCACGGCCGAGCGTTGCTCGAGGCATTCAGCTTCCCGTTTCGGAAGTAACAGGAACCATAAAGTCTATGGCGAAGACGAGCATGGTCGAGCGCGAGAAGCGTCGCGCCGGGATCGTGAAAAAGTACGCGGCGAAGCGCGCGAAGCTCAAGGAGCTGATCCGCAGCCCCAAGAGCTCGCCCGAACAGCGCGTGGCTGCGCAGGTGCAGCTGCAGACGCAACCGCGGGATGCGAGTGCGTCGCGGCAGCGCAACCGTTGCGCCATTACCGGCCGCTCGCGCGGCGTGTACCGCAAGTTCGGCCTCTCGAGGGTGAAGATCCGCGAGGTCGCCAGCCGCGGTGAGATTCCCGGTCTCGCCAAGGCGAGCTGGTGAGGGGCGCCGCATGAGCATGACCGACCCCATTGCCGATCTGTTGACGCGCATCCGCAACGGCCAGACCGCGGGCAAGAGCGAAGTGCAGCTCGCGTCCTCGCGCCTGAAGACCGCCATCGTCAAGGTGCTGAAGGATGAGGGCTACATTGCCGACTTCCGCCTCGATGCCGACAGCGGCAAGCCGCGGCTCACGATTGGCCTGAAGTATTTCGAAGGCCGGCCCGTCATCGACCGCCTGGAGCGCGTCAGCCGCCCGGGCCTGCGGATTTACCGCGGCAAGGACCAGCTGCCGAAAGTCCTGGGCGGCATGGGCACCGTGATCGTCTCCACGCCCAAGGGTGTGATGACCGACAAGCAGGCGCGCTCGATCGGACAGGGCGGTGAAGTCCTGTGCATCGTCGCCTGACAGCAGCGCCCCGACTTAAAGAGCAGCCATCATGTCGAGAATCGCCAAAGCTCCGGTCGAACTGCCCCAGGGGGTGACCGCGACCATCGCCGCGGACGCGGTGACCATCAAGGGCGCCAAGGGTTCGCTCAGCCTGTTGCTCACGAGCGGCGTGTCGGTGGAGCAGACCGACAAGAAGCTGCAGATCAAGTACGCGGAAGCGGGACCGGCGCGCATGCGCGCCGGCGCCACGCGCGCGCACCTTGCCAACATGGTGCGCGGTGTTACGCGCGGCTATGAGAAGAAGCTCGAGCTGATGGGCGTCGGCTTTCGCGCCCAGCTGCAGGGCAAGAACCTGAACCTGACACTCGGCTTCTCGCATCCGGTGAACGTGGCGATCCCGGAAGGGATCACCATCGAGACTCCGAGCCAGACCGAGATCGTGGTGAAGGGCATCGATCGGCAGAAAGTCGGCCAGGTGGCCGCCGAGATCCGCGGCATTCGTCCGCCCGAGCCCTACAAGGGCAAGGGCGTGCGCTATGCGAATGAGCAGATCACTCTTAAGGAGGGCAAGAAGAAGTGATCATCACCAAGAAGCAGCGCCGGCTGCGACGCGCCATCAAGAGCCGCGCGCACATCCGCGCTCTGGCGGTGGCGCGTCTGAGCGTGCACCGTACGCCGCGGCACATTTACGCGCAGGTCACGGACCCGGTGG
>JBGPKC010000098.1:0-8770 GCA_041485725.1 Steroidobacteraceae bacterium | reverse complement strand
TTCATACTCCCGCCTTTCATACTCCCGCCTTTCATACTCCCGCCCTTCATATTCCCGCCGGCCGCCTGGGCCGCAGCCGCATCCGCTGAGTCGCCAGCGCGAAGGTTGGGGTGCTTGGCATTGTCGCCCGAACCGGCCGCCGCGGCCGCGTCCTTTGCGGCATCCGCGCCTTCCGTTCCCTTCGATGCGTCGGACGCGTTCTGGTCGGTCGTGCTCGCCGTCGGCGTTGGGTTGAAGGAGTTCGTGCCGTCTGCGCGGGCGCGCTTCGCCTCGACGATGGTTCCGGCAGCGTCCTTACCTGCCGGCGCCTTGTTGTAGCTCAGGTAGGCGATTGCACCGATTGCGACCACGAGCCCGCCTACGATCCACACTGTCCTACTAGCCATAAAAACCTCCCCGGGGTTTGGAAAACACTCGCCAAATGACCGTTCTGCAATAACTACCGTAGACACATAAAAAAGTTGGTACACATCGAAAGAAAGCGCGATTCAGCGATCCGTGGGTGCCCGGAGCGTTGCGCGGCCCACCTCATGGCCGGCCATCAGGAAGGTGACATCCACAGCGTCCCCACCCCTCCCGAGTCCGGGCAACGCGACCGCTGTCCGCGGCCCCCCGGGTGCGTCCCGCACGCCGAGGCCGTTGACCCTTAGCGTGTGACCGTCGCTCGCAACCAGCACGTCCACCGGGGCACTCGCCGCCAGCTCGAACTCCAGACCCAGCCCGGCGCGGCCGCGGTAGAGGCTCACCCGACCTGAGACTACTCCGTTGCCGAGACGGACCGTATCGAGGGTCGTCGGTGCACCCGCCGCCGCCATCGTACCCGCCAAGTCGCTCGTGGCGGGCCGCGGGCCCTGGACGGTCTCGTACAGGATTGTCCCCATAGCGAGTACGCCGGCGATGAGGGCGGCATAACGCAAAGGAGGCGCTGACCACCAGGACCGAGCCCGTGATGGGGTCGATTGCGGCAGCGCATCAAGAATGCTCTGCCGGAGCTGCCGCGGCGGGTCGACCTCCCCGAGCGCATCGAGCGCTGCGCACACGCGCCGCAGATCCTCGCGCAGCGCCTTGGCCTCGGGATCGGCGAGCAGGGCGCGCGCGAGCTCAGCGCGTTGCCGCTCATCGAGCTCGCCATCGATCTCGGCGTGAATCAGTGCGAGGCGCCCGTTATCGGCCATGTCAGATCGCTCCGCGCTGGAGCAGACAATCCCGCAGGAGCTGGCGAGCACTGTAGAGCCGCGATTTCACGGTTTTCTCGGGCAGCAGGAGGATGTCGCCCATGTCCTGGTAGCTCAGGTGCATGAAGTGCCGCAGTACGACGACGGCCCGAAGCTCGGGCTTGATGCGCATCAGCGCCTCCTCGATCGCCTGGCCGGTCTGCTCGCCCTCGAGCTGTCGGTCCGGACCCGGCGCCGTGTCGGCCTCCTCGTCATTGAACCCCTCGCAGGGTTTTCGCGAGCCGAGGGCATTGAGGGATTCATTGATGGCAATCCGGTAGATCCAGCTGTAGAACTTGAAACTCGGGTTGTAGTCGCCAAGATGCTCGAACACCTTCAGGAACGTGACCTGCGCGACGTCCCTCGCGTCCTCCGGATTGCGCAGCAGCCGCAGCGCGGCGTTGAAGACCGGCTTCTGGTACCGCACGACCAGCCGCTCGAAAGCCGCCCGGTCCCCGTCCCGACAGCGCCGCACCAGCGTCGCGTCATCGTCCTCTTTCACAAGTACCGCTCAGCACACAAAAGGTTGGTCGGGTCGGCCTCATTGAGTTGTGGGAGGCACGTCGCTAGCCTGCCGCCCGGGTCATGTCGATGATCCGGTCGAAGCCGGCGTAACGGAAAATGTCATGGATCTGCGGCCTGACGTTGATCAGCATGAGGCCCGCACCCGATCCCCTGGCCCGCTTCTGGGTGAGCAGAAACACGCGCAGCCCGGAGCTGGCGATGTACTCGAGCCGGGCCAGGTCGATGACCCGCGGTTCGGCCACTGTGCTCAGAAATCGCAGCGCAGCATCGCATTGCGTGGCGTCGAGCCGCCCCGCCATCACGACCTCCCCTGACGGACCCAGTTGGATGTCGAACATCTGCGCGTTCTTCTTATGTTAACTGTCTGGGCGTGTTGGTTGCGACGCCGCGCCTCGCGGACTCCCCTCGCCCATACGCTACGCGCATTGGTGGGTCCTTGCACCGATTGCCCCCGCGGCGCCTCATGCCGGGCACGGCGGCAGCCTTAGCGGCTGATGTGCTTGGTCATGCTGAGCTGATTGCGTACCCCGACGCGTTGGTAGCTGACCGCATCCATCATCTGCCGCACCAGGAAGACTCCGTGCCCGCCGACCGGGCGCTCACCCAGGCTCGCCGTGACGTCCGGCGGCGGCACCGAGAGCGGGTTGAACTCGGGGCCGTCGTCCTCGACCGTCATGTTGAGCCCGGCGTCGGTCAGCATCAGCGACACTTCGACCCGCGGCGCGGTGCCCGCCGGCGAGCCGTGCATAACTACGTTCATGAAGACTTCCTCGAGCGCGAGCTGGAAGGCCAGTGCCTGTGCGCGCGGCAGGCCGGCGGCCGACCAGAACTCCTGCAGGAACTGCGTCAGCGCCGGCAGCTGCGCCGCATCGCTCGGCACGGCTATGCGTCGCTCCTGACACGCACGCCCCTGCGGTGCGTGCGCCAGCGCCGTTGGCCGATCTGCATGCACTGCAATGATGCGGCTGAAGCCACTCAGCTCGAACACTTCGCGCACCGCGGGCTGCAGCGCGCACAGCGCGAACGGGATCCCGGCACGCTGCGAGGCGCGCGCCGCCAGCAGGAAAACGCGCAGGCCGGCGCTTGAGACGTAGTCGAGCGCGCTGCAATCGATGATCACGGCCGCCGGCGCCGTCCCCGCACCGGCGAGCGCTTCCTCGACTCGTTGTTGAAAACCGGCGGCGGCGTCGAAATCAAGCCTGCCCTCAGGAATCACCAGCGTAGTCAGGGTGAGCGTTTCGGTCCGGACCTTCAATGCGCGTCCCAAGCGAGCACAGTGAGCGTGATGTCATCGAATTGCGCAGCATTGCCGACGAAGGCGGTGACGCTCTGGCAAATACGCTCGACGATGGCGCCGGCCGCTCCGTCGCCATGCGCCTGAACCTCCGCCATCAGCCGCTCCGCCCCGTAGGCCTCATCCGCCGGGTTGCAGGCCTCGGTCACCCCGTCGGTATAGAGCACCAGGCGGTCCCCAGGCCGCAGCGGTACTGTGTGATCAGGAAACTCGACGTCCGGCATCGCTCCGAGCACGAGTCCGCCGGCCCCGTTGAGGGCCTCGACCGACCCGTCGGCGCGCCGCAGGTAGGGCGGGTTGTGGCCACCGTTCGCGTAGCGGAGCACCCCGGTAGCGGGGTCGAACACGCAGTAGAAGATCGTGACGAACAGATCCATCGGATTCTGCGCGCACAGAGTTTGGTTGGTGCGCGCGAGGCAAGCGCCGGGATCGGTGTACAGCGCCGCAAGATCGCGCAGGCTGGTGCGCGCTACGGCCATGAAGAATGCCGCCGGAACGCCGTGGCCGGAGACGTCCGCCATCACCAGACCGATTCGTCCGTCCGGCAGCTCGATGAAGTCGTAGAAATCTCCACACATCGTGGTGGCCGGAATCATTCGCGCCGCGGCATCGCACCCCGGCTTCGCAGGGAAAGTCGCCGGCAGGATCGCAATCTGCAGCGCCCGCGCGACCTCGAGTTCGGCTTTGATCTGCGCCTGCGCCCGCTCGAGCGAGGCATTCTTGTCGGCGAGCTCGCGGGTGCGCTCGGCGACGGTGGTCTCCAGAATGTGCGTCTGCAGTTTCAACACGCGCAGCAGACGCAGCAGGCGCAACACCCGCAGCCAGCGCGCGTCGAGTCCCGCCAGGAAGAAAGGCGCGATCGCGAGCAGGTCCACCAGCCCATGGAAGCTGAGGATGAACGCGACCTTCTCCCGCGCCGCCACGATGCGCAGCAGGTACTCGAGCGAGAACACGGCAACAACGACGATCTCCTCGATGCGCAGCGCGCGCCTGGCCCAGTCGGGCAGCCCGGGAATCACTTCCACACCGATGGACGCGACACTCAACACGATCAGCGCCAGGATGAGGTTTTCAAAAGCGCGCGCGTACGGTCCACGGCGCAGCAGGAGCAATTCCGCGAGTCCCCGGACCGAGGCCGTCACGGCCTGAGTCGCCCGCCGAGCGGCTGCCACGCTCATCGGCCGGCGATCAGTTCGACTTCGCCCTCAATCTCAACCGGGATGTTGAACGGCAATTCGGCCATGCCAACAGCACTTCGACTGTGGGCACCCACTTCGGGGCCGAACACCTCGAGAATGAGATCAGAGAAGCCGTTGATGACGCTCGGCTGCTTGTTGAAGCCGGGCGCGGAATTCACCATCCCGAACACGCGCGACCAGGCGGCTACGCGGTCGAGGTCACCCAGTGACCGCTTAAGACTTCCGAGAATCGATAGCGCCGTGAGTCTTGCACTCGCGTAGCCCTGTTCGACCGAGACTTCTCGCCCCAGCTTGCCCAGTGGCTCGGCGAAGGAGCCATCGGAAGCCTGGGGTCCGTGGCCGGAGATCAACGCCCGGTTACCGATTACCCGGACAAACTGAAAGGGGAGGACTACTCCCGGAGGCGGCCGGGTCGGAGGAGGTAGAGTGAACCCAAGGCTACGCAGCCTGTCTTCGATCGTTGACATGGGCGACCTCAAATGTTTCTTGTGCAATTGGCGTTGACGTTAATCGAGCATTTGCGATGGCGGTCTTCAGCTGGCGCTGCCGCTCGGAATTGTCGCAACTTCCGGCACTGGCTCATAGCCGTTCACGGCTTTCCTGACTCGCACCGATCCAAGTTCGCTGAGCGCGATCGTAGTCCGATGCCTGACGTTGTAAAGCGCTCAAGCTATTGATTCAGAGAGCGGAATGAACTTCGCCGCGCACGATACGTCAGGGCATGCGGGCTCAAAATCTATTGGCGGATGGCATGGCTTCCGTCGACTCTAGTATCGGATAATGAAGCGCGACTGTTTCGCTGCGGACTGTCATCTACGAGGGTGGTTATGACCAGCAGCTCATACAGGCTTTACGGCAGGGCGAACGCCGGGTCGCTGGCCGTGCAGATTGTGCTCGAGGAGATCGGCGCGCCTTATGAGCTGATCTGGGTTGGCAGAACTGCGGCTGAGCTTGAGGCCTTGCGCCGCATCAATCCCGCCGGAAAGGTGCCGGCGCTCGTGCTACCGGATGGCACGCCGGTGTTCGAGTCCGCCGCAATCCTCATTCACTTGACTAACGCGCATCCCACAGCGGATCTCGCACCTGTTGCCGGCAGCACGGCACACGCTCGCTTTCTGCAGTGGATGTTATTTCTGTCGTCGAACGTGTACGAGGCGGCCCTGCGAAGCTACTACTCCGAGCGCTACTCCACGGTCGGGACAGCCGCGGCCGAACAGATCAAGGCACAAGCTGTGCAAGACTACGCCCGCCAACTTGAACTTATCCACGGCGCGCTGTCGCCCTATGTACTGGGCGAGAGGCTGTCCGCCGCAGACCCATACCTGCACATGCTCGCCGGTTGGTATCCGGGTGACGCCACGGCGCTGAGCTCCCGACTGCCGAAGCTTGCTCAGCACGCCGAACTGCTGCGCCGAAGGCCGGCGACGCGCAAGGCCGAACAGGATCACGCCGATAGTTAGGCCAGGATCATGAGTCACACGCCAATCCGCGGCATTCGGGCCTGCGTGTTCGACGCCTACGGCACGCTGTTCGACGTCGCTGCGGCGGCGCGCAGCTGCAGCGGTGAGCTGGGCGAGAGGTCGGGCGTATTGAGTTCACTGTGGCGTGAAAAGCAGCTCCAATATACGTGGCTGAGGGCGCTGCAAGGCAGGCACGCGGACTTTTGGCAAGTGACCGGCGAGGCGCTCGACTTTGCGCTCGAAACACTGCAGATCACCCGCAGCGGGTTGCGGGAGCGGCTGCTGAACCTTTACCTCACGCTCGGCGCCTTTCCGGAAGTACGCGACACGCTGGCGCGGCTGAAGCAGGCCGGGATGAGGACGGCGATACTTTCCAACGGCTCCCCGCAAATGCTGAAGGCCGCCGTGCAGGGCGCCCAGATCAATCACTTGCTTGACGCCGTGCTCTCGGTTGAGGAGGTCGGGATCTACAAGCCGCACCCGAAAGTTTACCAGCTTGCGGTAGACCGCCTGGGGCTCGAGGCGGGCGCGATCGCGTTCCAGTCATCCAATGCCTGGGACGCCTACGCCGCATCCGCCTTCGGCATGCGGGTGGTGTGGTGTAACCGCTACGATCAGCGTCCCGAAAGACTCCCGGGCAAGCCTGATCACGAAATCAGGTCGCTGGCCGAACTGCCGGCCCTGTTAGGTCTGCAGGCCTAGGCAACTGACAGCGGGCGCTTGCGTCGCCCCTTGCGCACGGAAAAGAACAGTTGCCGGTGCTCGCCGGCACGCGTGATGCTTGCCCAGTGCAGCGCGACCAGGACGTACAGGACATTCAGTGCCAGGAGCCTGGTGGGAATGTGCTTGGTGCGGCGCGCTGCGGCGAGCACGTGGTTCGCCGTCACGCCACGCATTCCGCCAACGCGCTCGTGTACGTAATCAACGGCAGCCTTGTCGACCAGATTGAAGTAGCCGGAACCACGTCGCGCCTTCGATAGCGCGAACGACAGCACGAAAAAATAACCCGCGCTCTCGAATACATGATAGGTCTGGCGTACCGCCTCGACCCGACCACAGTATTGGAGTCCACGTTGCAGAGTGCGGATATTCATACCATTCACCCTATCCCATGGCAGTTAGGACAATAGCGCCGCTGTCAGTCTCCCTCGCCGACCGCCAGCCGCGGAACACCTGCCTCCTGCATCCGTGCGTTGAGAGCCGGCAGCTCCGTGTTCGCGAGCGACTTCCACTTCTCGAGCTGCTCGACCAGGCGTCGATGCAGGTCGGTGTATACCTCCTGCTGCGCCACTGTCGGAGCCACGTCATCCGCGTCGACGGTGGCAATGAAGGTGTCGTATTGCTCGTTGAGGCGGTTCGGATAACGGAGATTGTCTTCAGACGCCTTCATGTTGACCTGAATGAGCTCCGCTTCAATCGGTGCCATGTGCTTGTCGAAATCCGCGGCCCCCGCCACTAAGGTCTTGCTGCCGGCCTCGCTGCCCGCCCAAGCCTTCAGCGTCTCCAGATTGCGCCGCATGGTGCGCATCTGATTGACCGCACGGTGCAGCGCATCGATATCCTGCGTCGTCCGTGTCATCAGCTCCCAGTGGGCGGCCATGTCGCCCGCGGTGACGGTGTCCTTCAGTCGCGGGTCGGGTACCACTTCCAGTGGCACAGACTGCACTGCGCCGCGGGTCGTCAGGCGAACCACGTACGAGCCGGGATTGACGACCGGTCCGCGCGGACCTTCGTCGGCGTAGAACGCTCCTGGAATCTCGCGCGGGTCTTCGACGCGCAGATCCCAGGCGAAGCGGTTCATTCCAGCCGCATCCGGCAGCAGGTCCGCGGGCGGCTCGCGATCCGGCCATTCGGCCGGCTGCTCAAATTTCTCCTTCTTGTGGTTCGAGAGCGTGCGCAGCACCTTGCCCTGGGCGTCGAGGATCTCGAGCGTGATCTTCTCATCGGCCAATGGCTTGGTCTTCAGAAAATAGTCGATTACAGCGCCTCTGGGCGGGTTATCTCCGACCGGCCGGCGTCGGTTCACCTCGAGGGGGAAATGCAGGTGGTAGGCGGGCTGCGGATGATACAGGCGCACCTCGGGCACGGCTGCCGCCGGGTCGAGCTGGCGCAAGGGCGTCAGGTCGTCGAGGACCCAGAACGAGCGGCCGTGGGTCGCGACCACGAGGTCATCATCCTTCACGACCAGATCATGGATCGGCGAGACCGGCAGATTCAGCTGCAGCGGTTGCCACTGTCCACCGTCGTCGAAGGACACGTAGACCCCGAGTTCCGTCCCCGCATACAGCAGTCCTTTTCTCCTCGGATCCTCGCGCACGGAGCGCACGTAAGCGCCTTCGGGTATCCCGCTGACGATGCGAGTCCAGGTCTTGCCGCCGTCGTGAGTCCTGTAGATGAGCGGCTTGAGATCGTCGAGCTTGTGCCGGTCTATCGCGGCAAATGCGCTGCCGGCCTCATGCGGCGAGGGCTCGATGATGCTGACCATGCTCCAGGCGGGCATGTCCTTGGGCGTGACGTTTCGCCACGTCTGCCCGTCGTCGTGGGTCACGTGGATCAACCCGTCATCAGTGCCCGCCCACAGCAGCCCTTGTTGCAACGGTGACTCGGCGAGCGCAAACACGGTGTCGTAGTACTCGACGCTGGTGATGTCGAGCGTGATAGGTCCGCCCGAGGGCTGCTGCTTGCTCTTGTCGTTGCGGGTGAGATCGGCGCTGATGCGCCGCCAGCTGCGTCCCTGATCGGAGCTCTTCAGCACGAATTGCGCCGCGGTGTACAGAATTTTCGAATCGTGCCGCGAGACGAACACCGGTTCGGTCCACTGTATGCGGTACTCGAGATTTTCCGCACCGTTACCGGATACGTCGAGGGGATGTATCGAGACGTCGCGCAGGTTGCCGGTGCGATGATCGTAGCGCGTCATCTGCCCGCTGTCGGCATTCGCATAGACGATCTCCGGGTCGCCTGGATCGGGCGCGATGTAGCCACTTTCGCCGCCCCCGACCTCATACCAGTCCTGCCGGCCGATGACGCCTTCCTCGTCGCGGCTGGCGATGGCGATCGTGGTGTTGTCCTGCTGGG
>JBGPKC010000097.1:0-8793 GCA_041485725.1 Steroidobacteraceae bacterium | reverse complement strand
ATCGCGCACCTGCTTCAAGTTGGCGAGGAGATAACCGCTCGCCTTGAACACGCGCCCGAAGTGAGTGAGCTCGGGATAGACGGTGTGACACGCCTCGCAGGCCATTCCCGTCTGCCTGGCAAAGCTCGGTACGGCAAACGCAGTCGGTGTTGCGGCCAAGGCCGTCACCAACAGCAGACTTGCCGCGCGCAGTTTTTTGTGTCGCATCTCGCACCCCCCGCCGTACCCAGCGGCCAGCAGGGCAATGTACCTAACACTCCGTGTACAGATCAAGACGCGCCCGCGTGCGATGCAGCAAAATCAACAGCCTGGTCTCACACCAGACCCCGGACGCCCTCGACGAGCCGTTCGACCTCCTCCGCGGTCGTGTACGCAGCGCAGCCGGCGCGCACCAGGCCATCTCGTTCATGACCCAACACCCGGGCAACAGTGCTCGCGTAGAAGTCGCCGTGCGACACGAATATGCCCCGGGCCGCAAGTGCAGTGGCCACATCGCTCGCATCGCGTCCGGCGAGCGTGAACGACACCGTGGGCGTGCGGTCGCCACCCGGCGGCAGACCGTAGAGCTCAACTCCGGGAATGGCGCGCAACCCATCCCACAGCTGCCTCAGCAGCACCGCTCCGCGCTGCTGCAGGCATTGCGACACGCGGCCGAGCCGCTCGCGACGTGGCACGTCAGCCACCGAGAGGGAGGCGAGAAAGTCGACCGCCGCAGCTGCCCCCACGATGCCTTCGTGGTTCAGAGTCCCCGTCTCCAGGCGATCCGGGGCCTGCGAGGGCACGGGTTCGAGTCGGGGTGCGTCCAGTTTCTCGAGCAGCTCGCGTCGCCCCCACAGCACCCCGACATGCGGCCCGTAGAACTTGTAGGCGGAGCAGGCAAAAAAGTCACAGTTCCAGGCTCGGACATCCGCCATGTGGTGGCTGGCGTAGTGGACCCCGTCGACGAACGCCAGCGCCCCCACCGCATGCGCCTGTTTGACGAGCCGCGCCACGTCATTGATGGTACCGAGCGCGTTGGAAGCTGCCCCGACCGCCAACAGGCGCGTCCCAGGGGTGAGCTTTCCGGCGACGTCTTCTTCGTCAAGGCACCCGTCCTCGCGTCGCATCCTGATGGTGCGCACGTCAACGCCGCGCTCTTTTACAAGTGCGCGCCACGTGTCTGAGTTCGCGTGATGGTCGAGCTCCGTCACCACCACCACATCCCCCTCTCGCCACTCGCGCCCGAGTGCACGGCCGAGATGCAGCGTGAGCGTGGTCATGTTGGCGCCGAACACGATCTCCTGCGCAGAACCCCCGATCCAGTCCGCCAGCGCTCCGCGCGCCTCGAACAGTGCCTGGTCGGTTTCCTGGCTGGTCGCAAACGCCCAGCCGGTGTTGGCGTTGTGGTGCAGCAGGTATTCGGTCATGGCGTCCACCACCCGGCGCGGGACCTGCGTCCCGCCCGGACCATCGAAATAGGCCACCGGATGACCGTTGTGTGTACGCGAGAGCGCCGGAAAGCGGCGGCGGATCTGTTCGACGCTGGCAAACTCCGGCATGGCCACTCCTCAGGCACCCGACGGGTGCGCGACCTACATTGATACTATCGTCAACACGTGAGGGGAGGCCAACGGACATGAGGACACCGATCGGGCGCATGAGAGCTGCCCGATGGCTGGTGCTGGCTGGCCTCCTCGCCCTCTCGCAGGCCGCGGCGGCCGGCCTCGTCGCACTCGAGCCGGTCCTGGTCGAGGGACGGGTGCTCATGAAGGCCGAGCCGCAGGGCGCCTACAAAGCCCCGGTGGTGCGCCCGTTGTCGGGGCCGCTCGGCCCGGCGCTGGCGCATGAGGCGCGCACCGGAACCACTGCGTTCATGCTGCAACTGGATGCGGCGGCGCAGCGGTTGCTGGGACAGGAGCATCCACAGCCGACGTTTCTCCTGGTATCGGCGGAAGAAGGCGGTTTCGCACGGCGCGGGTTCTGGCTGATGCGGGGCGCCGGCGACCCGGAGTGGCATGCGGACCCCTATGTGAATCTTGCGGTCGATGCGGACAGCATCGAGGACGGCAGCTTCGAGGAGATCTTCGCGCACGAGACGGGCCACGTGCTGCTGCGCCGCCTGCTGCCGGGCCTGCCGGCAGGGTACTCGCGCGTGCCACACTCGAGTCTCGCCATCACCGACTATCCAACGGCATTCGATGAGGGCTTCGCCATCCACTTCCAGGCCCTGGCACGCGAGCTCACCCGCAACCCGCGGCTGCGCCTCGAGGATGCCGGCTTTGCAGCGAAGCCTTTCGTACCCTACTGGAGGGATGCACTGGATCGCACCCTGCGCATTCGCGGCGTGCGCGACAATCTGTTCGTGCAACGCCAGCTCCCCTGGCCCGCGCACCCGCTCGCCGTAAGTCCCGACGCCACCCCGCTCTTCGATCCCGGCGAGCTCAAGAGCGGGCAGCAGATGATGGCCTCGGAAGGCGTCATCGCCACCCTCTTCCATCATCTGCTCGACCAGCCGTCACCGAGCACGGCGGCGCTGCGATCGCGTTACACCGATCTCATGCGGACGCTACGCGCCGTAAACGCGAGCGCGCCGGACCCCGGAACGGCCGTATTCCTGCGGCTCGTTCAGGAGCACATCAGGCTCTTTCCCGAGCGTCGCTCCGCATGGCTCAGCACCGTGATCGGCATGACCTACGGCGCGACGGTGGATGCTCATGTGGCGCGTGCGCCAGGGGAACTCGAGCTTCTCGGGCGGGCGGGAGATGCGGAGGCGTTCGCGGCGAGGCTGGCCCCGGCACGCAAGGCGCTCACCGAGTGCGTGGAGGCTGTGGCACGCGATCCGAATCGATTGAGTGCCGCGCTCGGACCGGAACTGTGGACCGCGGCGCCGGAGGCGAGCGCGTCGGCCGATCCCGCACCCGCGGCCGTGAATCTCAACACCGCCGAGCGCGGCTCGCTCATCCTGTGGCTGAAGCTCGATGCCGGTACCGCCGATCGTGCGCTCGCCAGCCGCGCCGCAGAGGGTCCTTTCAAGGATCTGGCCGATTTTGCGCGGCGCGCCGGGCTTACGGCAGAGCGTGAGGCGCAGCTTCGGGCTGGAGCCGCGGCGATCCTCGCCGCCGGCCCGCTGGCACGTGAATGATTTCCACCGAGGGAACAGCATGACGGCCGACGCACCTTTGGATTCTCAGCTCCTGTATCTGGAGGACCTGGTGCCGGGTCAGCGATGGGTGAGCGGGACCTGCAGGGTGGACGAAGCCGCCATCCGGGCGTTTGCCGAGCAGTTCGACCCGCAGCCGTTTCATCTGGACCCGGCCGCGGCGCAGTCGACGTTCTTCGAAGGCCTGGCGGCGAGTGGCTGGCATACGGCGGCCCTCACCATGAGGCTGCTGGTGACCGGAGGACTGCGACTGGCGGGGGGACTGATCGGAACCGGTGGGACGCTCAGCTGGCCAAAACCCACTCGTCCGGGTGATGTCTTACGGGTAGAGACTGAAGTCGTCGAGGTCAAGCCATCCCGTTCGCGTCCGGATCGCGGCATGGCGACGTTCCGGTGCTCGACGCTGAATGAGCGTGACGAGGTCGTTCAGCTCTTCATGGGGAACCTGCTGGTCTGGCGCCGTAAAACGCCCTGACCCCGGCGGCCGCTCGCGGGGCGCCGGCGGGCGCGAGTCCCGCCGGCGCTACGAAGGCAAGAGCCCTCAGCCGCCGCCACCCTCATGACCGAAGCGGAACAGGTCGAACAGGTCGCCGATGGCCGGCATGTTGCGCGGCACATAGGTGTTGTCGTCGTCCTGCACAGGATTGGGCGATCATCGGAATGCGCGGGCCGGTGCCGAAGAAATCAACCGGCTGGATGAATCCCGAGTCGTAATACCCGCAGCCTTCGTCCACCGTGACGAAAATCGCGGTCGTGGCCCACAGCTCCCGGTTGCCCTGCGCGAGCTCGATGATGTTCTTGGCAAACGCCTCGAACAGCCCCCATTTGGACGATGCCGGGTGTCCGTCCATGGTGCCGTCCGGCTTCACGTAGGAGACCGCCGGAAGCGTGCCATTGGCAAGATCCGTGAACAGATCGCTGATGTCGCGCATGTGATCGGCCACCACGGACGGATAGTTCGACTGATATTCGAACGGGTTGCAGATGTTGCAGTAGCTGCCGTTGAAAGGGCTGCTGGTTCCGTCGGCGTTGAAGCCGCCGCCATAGTATTTCCACGGAATGTTGTTCGCGGTCAGAACATCCCCGATGCTGCGCTGTGCCGTCGGTGGCACGACCAGCCCGCTCTGCGGCAGGCCCTTCGGCGTGAAGGCCGGGTTGACGTTGACCGCCTGCCAGTACTCACCCGCGCCACACTTGGTCTGCACCGGATAGGGCAGCGATTTCAGATAGCTCGTGATCGCGCCGATCCCGGGTTGCGTCTCATCCGCGCAATTGAACCACTGTGCGCGATGGGTATAGAGATTCAGCGTCCCGGCTTGCGGGTCAGGGTTATAGATGTGGGCCGCCGCCGGGGTGGCGGGATTGCCATTGCCGTCGCTGAAGAACACCTGGTCGGCGAAGCCGAGCGGCTCGCTGTCCGGCCCCGTGCCGCCCATCACCGGCTGGTGATAGTTGTCGCTCATCGTGTACTGATCGGCGAGCGACTTGAACAGCGGCGCATCGCCCTGCTGCATGTTGAAAAAGGCCATGGTCTGCCCGGTATCGTGCGGCGTGCCGCTGGGCGGGGTGCCAAAGGTCGTCGTCACAGCCGATTGAAGGTCATGGAGGCAGCCCGTGGGGTTTCTCCTGGACACGTGTTGCTCGTCGATCGCGCAATCCATCTGCTGCACCATCTGGAAATACTGATGGATGGTGTAGCCGGTGAAGGCATCGAAGGGCATGTTCGCCCCCGTCATCTGGAATGGCCCCGGCGGCAGGGCATTGACATTGGTGATACGGGTGTCGGGACCGAGCGTAAAGCTCAGCCCGGTGCCGCCCGTGCCGAACAGAAATTGATCCTCGGGTGGCAACCCCGGGTCCCCGCCCGGGAGGCTCAGGATCCCGATATACGGAGAGACCGCACCAACACCCCCCACGTCCGGCGGCGGCAGCGTGCTATAGAGAGTCTTGTTCTTCAGGTCTGCGCTGCCGAAGAATTTGCCGCCATTGGGGGCGGAGGTGATCTGGTACTGATGCGCCCTGGCAAAATGACGTCCAGGCGCGCCCGCGGCCGTGATGATGTTCTCGGACAGCAGGTTGAGTATTCGCTCCTCTTCGTGTCTGGGCACGTAAGTCGCGAACAAGTGATCGAAGCTGCGATTCTCGCCGACGATGATGATCACGTGCTTGATCGGCGTGGCGGTCTCGATCGCATCGACTGGCGTATTGGGATCGGCGGCCTGCACGGATGCGATCAAGGCAAAGGCAGACAGCACCGCTGCGGATACGCCGGCGGCGATTTTCGTCCGCCAGCTTCGGGTGAAGTGCGAATGCATACGTTCCTCCCTGGTTGAAGTGAGTCCCGGCAACGAAAGCTACGCGTCAAAGATGACATGCCGGTCTCGGCTTTTTTTCCAAGGCGTGAATCCTTTGTGACACGACTCGCGGGAATGCGGAGCGGCGATTTGAGAACGCTGCGGACGCTGCCATCGATCTGGGTGAAAATCGAAAAACGACGGCTGAAACGCGACAGTGGCATACTTGACTGCCATTTCCGCGGCGGAGAAATGAGCTCGAACATGAGACCTCGCAGGCGAGATTCCCCGAGGGCGGGTACCGTCGGACAAGCGGAACGCTCAACACGCTACCGCAACCTCGTAAACCCCTTCGAGCCGGTCAGGATATTCTCGGACGATCAGGTCGAGAACATACATCTGGCTGCGCTCGGAATACTCGAGCGCCAGGGTATGCGGGTGTTGTCGCCCCGTGGGCGAGCGGTACTGGCTGGCACCGGCGCCAACGTGGACGAATCAAGCCAGATGGTCCGGCTCGACCCCGGCCTCATCACCACGGCACTGGCGACCGTACCTGCCGAGGCCAACCTCATTGCGCGCAATCCGGCGCGCTCCTGCCGCGTGGGCGGGCGCCACGTGGTGTTCGCGCCGGTCGCGGGGCCCCCCAGCGTGAGCGATCTTCAGCGTGGCAAGCGCACCGGTACGATCGAGGATTTTCGCGACTTGGTGCGACTCTCGCAGGCCTTCGACGTCATTCACGTGCTCGGCCAGATGGTCGAGCCGCAGGACACCTCCGTGACCGAGCGTCACCTCGAGACGACATTCGCGCAGCTCACGCTCGGGGACAAGGCGCCGTACTTCTACTGCCGGGGCGAGGCGCAGCTGGCAGACTGCTTCGCCATGCTGCGCATTGCGCAGGGAATTGATGAAGCGACGTTTCGCAGCGAGCCGCACTGCTACTCGATCTGCAACACCAATTCGCCGCTGCAGCTGGACGTGCCCATGACGGACGGCATCATCGAGTTTGCGCTGAACGGGCAGTTGATGATCGTTACCCCGTTCACACTCGCCGGCGCGATGGCGCCGATCACGATCGCCGGCGCCCTCACACTGGCCCATGCGGAAGCCCTGTTCGGCATCACGCTGTCCCAGATCGTTCGGCCGGGCGCTCCGGTGATGTACGGCAGTTTCACGTCGAACGTCGACATGAAGTCGGGTTCGCCCGCGTTCGGCACACCCGAATACGCCAAGGCGGCCTTTGGCGCCGGGCAGCTGGCACGACGCATCGGTGCGCCGTGGCGTTGCTCAAGCGCCACCGCATCCAACGCTCCCGACGCGCAAGCGGTGTATGAGTCCCAGATGAGCCTGTGGGGAGCGCTCCTGGGCGGCTGCCATTTCATCCTGCACGCGGCCGGCTGGCTCGAAGGCGGGCTGACCGCGTCATTTGAGAAGTTCATCCTCGATGTCGAAATGCTGCAGATGTTCGCGGAGCTCTTTCAGCCGGTGCTCGCATCGCCCGAGGAGATCGGCATCGAGGCGGTCGCGGAGGTGGGCCCCGGCGGCCATTTCTTCGCGGCAGCCCACACCATGCAGCGCTACCGCGACGCCTTCTACACTCCGCTGGTTTCGGACTGGCGGAACTTCGGTGCCTGGCAGGACGATGGCGCCAAGACCGCGACCGAGCGCGCGAACTCCCGGTGGCGCGAAACCCTGGCGTCCTTCCAGCCACCCGCCCTGGATCCGGTCGTGCATGAAGCGCTGACGGCGTTCGTCGAACGCCGCCGTCGGGAAGGTGGCGCCGCGCCCGCCTCGTAGACGCCGGAGGAACTCAGGCGAGCTTGCGCAAAGCCTCAACGGACCTGGAGACCGCTCACCAGGAGATAGACTGCGAGCATGACTCCCACGGCCGCGATCACCAGATTGATGATGGAGCCCAGCCCGATCAAGTACCCGGACGCGACGTCCTCGCTCGGCAGCGTCTTTACGAATCGACCATAGCCTGCGCTGGAGGCGAAGGCGATGCCGGCGCCGAGCAGGATCAGAGATACACCGATCACCAAAGAGAACACATTAGGTTTCGGCGTCTCGGCTTCACGTCGCATTGCCGACAGTAACAGACTGAAGCGCTCGATTACGAAACCGAGACCCATCAGGGCCAAGCTGCTGCGCTGCCATGCCAGAAGCGTGCGTTCCGCCGCAAACAACACACGTGGGTCAGGTGGACTCGACATGATGAAACATCCCGGTTGCCGATAGACAGAGCCTCCGCGCCACCGCGATGGCGAGGCGCGCTGATTCTAGCCGACTCGAGGGGCGGATTCCGGTCACCACGGTTGGAGTGTCAGGAGGCGGATGCGACCACCGCCTCGACCAGCACACCCAGTGGGGCAATGTTCTTGAGCAGCTCCGGCGGAAACCCGTGTCGCTCCTGAAGGTAGACGGGTGCGTTGTACGACAGCCAGACCCGGCCATCCGCGTCTTCCCACGCGAGCACCTTGAGCGGCAGATCGATCGCAAGCGTCGGCGTTGCGGCCATCAGAGACGTGCCAGCCTTTGGGCTGCCCAGGATCAGCAGTTCGGTCGGTCGCAGGCTCAGGCCGGCGCGGCGGGCGTCTGCGCTGAAGTTGATGCGAGCGAATATCGTGAGGCCGCGTTCCTTCGCCAGCGACTCGAGCCGATCGAGTGTCTCGGTAACTGCGCGGTTTGCCGGTAGTGTCGTCAAGCCATTTACAGGTGGTTGTGTGCCCATCGAATTCTCCCCGCGATGAATGCAATCTCAGGACTTGCCGGGTCACTTTTAGTCCGACCTTCAAAATCGAGATTCAGGTCACGCTGACTGTGACCACTTCCACACTTCCGGCATGTTCCAATGCTCAGCGAGCGCCTGCGCCGTTATAAGGTAAACCCCGTTACCCGACTGTGAAGCCCTCAAGCAGTGCATAGCCATGAGCGACTCAAGCCACTCCAAGCCGGGATTTCCGCCGGCCGGTAGCGCAGCTGCGAAGCCTACCGCCCAGGGAGTCCGGCCAGTTGCGCCCAACGCAAGTCCAGCTGCGCGCCCCGGCGCTGTCGGACCGGGTCCTCAGACGCGCGCCCCCGACACCAGCGGGAGAGTCGTTCACGATGAACGCGGCAACGCCGTGTGGCACTGGGTAAAGGAGACCAGCCGCGTCGCCATCGAAAGCACTTCGCGGCTCCTGCGCAAACTCGAAGCGCCGGAGCTCGAGATGGAAGACACCAAGGACGAGGAGTTGCGGATCATGCCGGATCCGAGCGCCGGCGGCGGTTACGATCCCTACAACCAGCCGATCAAACCACCGAAGTCGGGACGCAAATAGAGCCTTCGCGCCAGGCGCTCGATCGACCTTCTCGGTAGCTTCT
>JBGPKC010000096.1:0-8975 GCA_041485725.1 Steroidobacteraceae bacterium | reverse complement strand
GCAGGCATGCGAGTACGGATTCGCCGTGGCAAGCTGTTGAATTCGCACTGCAAGCTTGTGTTGAGAGTCGTCCGACACGACCAGCCAACACGTCAGGTTCTGTCGTGCGCGGCAGACGCACGCGCACGCCTGGGCTCTGAAGCTGTTGATTTGGCGAGAGGTGCGTTGTCGCACTCCGCTGACTTGTTCAGCTCAAATGCTCACCAGACGTTCCCGCGCACAGACGCTACTGCCGCACGACAAGGGCAGGTGTTATGTTGAAACCGGAGGGCGGCGACACCCGGCCCCAGGCATCTGCTGACACTCGCGGCTCTGGCGAGCCTCTGTTTCGTCGCCTGCGTAACAACCGGACCCGCGAGCCACTAACGTCGCGCTTCCGGAAGATGACAGCAGCTCTTCAACCGCTACGCTGACGTTCCCGCAGCAGGGGTGGTGGGATAGCGCGCGCGACTTGCAGGCGGGCCGCGGCGGCGCTATGAGTAACATACAAGTCATAACTTGTATGAAGGGGGAGAGCCATGTGGATCACCGTCCTGATCTTCGCCGTTGCCGCGGTCGTCGGTCTCACCATGGCGCTGGCTGTGTTCCAGGGTAGATTTCCGCCCCTCGCCAGTGCCGTCGTTCACGGAGTCCTCGCGGCGAGCGGTCTGGCGCTGCTGATCGTTGCGGTCTGCATGCATGGGGCTGGCGGCGCTGCGCGCTGGGCACTCGGTTTCTTCCTGGTGGCAGCCCTGGGCGGATTCACCCTGGCTTTCGCTTACCACGCGCGCAAGAAGAACCTCCCCACCAACTTCGTAGTGGGACATGCGACGCTCGCGGTGGTCGGATTTCTGCTGCTGCTCGCGGGAGCCCTGCATCTCATCTAGCCTCGGCCCGCACTCCCCAGACGGCCCAGCAGCAGGCCTAGCGTCGCGGCCAGCACCGAAGCCACCAACACCGCGAACTTGGCCGCGGCGAGCAGTCCCGGATCGTCAAAGGCGAGGTTCGCGATGAAGATCGACATCGTGAATCCGATGCCCCCGAGCAGGCCGATCAGAACCAGGTGACTCCAGTGCACCCCCTCGGGCAGGGCGCACAGCCTGAGGCGCACGGCGGCGATCGACGCCAGCACGATTCCGATCGGCTTGCCGAGCACGAGCCCTGACACGATCCCTGCGCCCACCGCCAGCGGCGCCGCGGCGCTCAAATCCAGACCCTGCAGGCTCACGCCTGCATTCGCCAGCGCGAACAGCGGCATGATGCCGAAGGCCACCCAGGGGTGCAGCATCTCCTCCACACGTGCGACCGGCGACTCGACCGCGCGCCGCGTGTCGGAGGCACGCTGCGCGCGTCCGAATGCGCTGCTGGCGGGTGTCAGCAGGCCGAGCAGCACGCCGGCGAGCGCGGGATGCAGGCCGGCACGCAGCATTCCAAACCACACCACCGCTCCCGGCAGCACATAGGCGAGCGCAGGTTGCACCCCCAGCCGCTGCAGCAGCAGCACCCCGAGCACGCCCGCTGCGACGATCAGCAGCCCCCCGACCGCGATGCCGCTCGAGTAGAAGAACGCGATCACCAGAATGGCCGCGATGTCGTCGATGATGGCGAGCGTCAGCAGCAACATGCGCAGCGCCGGCGGTACCTCCTTGCCGATGAGGGACAGGACGCCGACCGCAAAGGCGATATCGGTCGCCGTGGGTATCGCCCAGCCGCGGCGCGTGGTGGGATCGGTGTTGATCAGCACGTAGAGCAGCGCGGGAACGACCACGCCGCCGACCGCGGCAACGATGGGAAGGGTCGCGACCCTGGGGTCCGACAGCGCGCCATCGTGCATTTCGTGGCGGATCTCGAGCCCGACGACGAGAAAGAAGATGCTCATGAGCCCGTCGTTGACCCAGAAGTGCAGGTCACGCGCGGGGAGGAGGAACTCCGCCGCGCCGAGGCCGAGCTTCAGGTGCCACAGCGCCTCATACGCGCTCGCCCAGGGAGAATTCGCCCACGCGAGGGCGATGGCGGCGGCCGCGAGCAGCACCACGCCGCTCATCGCCTCGACGCTGATGAAGCGCAGCGGCCAGAGCGCCGCGTGTGCGGGGGCGTGCGGGGGCAATCCCAAGGACTTTCAGTTACTTAGCCGTTGGCGCAAAAAAATCAAGGTGGACGTGTCGATTCTCACCGGTCTCGCTCGTCGTACACACATACAACCTCACTGCCAATTTAACCGATGAAGGAGACCGTCATGCGAGTCATGGTGATCGTGAAGGCGAACAAAGAGTCGGAATCCGGCGTGTTGCCGAGCCGGGAGATTCTCACCGAGATGGGTAAGTTCAACGAAGAGCTGGTGAAGGCCGGCGTGATGCTGGCGGGCGAGGGGCTGCACTCGAGCGCGAAGGGCGTGCGGGTCAAGTTCGGCGGCGGCCACAGCACCGTGACGGACGGCCCGTTCACCGAGACCAAGGAGCTGATCGCGGGCTTCTGGCTGTGGCAGGTGAAGTCCATTGAGGAGGCGGTCGAGTGGATCCGGCGCTCCCCGTTCCAGAAGGGCAACGAGGTGATCGAGATCCGCCGGGTGTTCGAGGCCGAGGACTTCGGCGCGAACCTGACGCCGGAACTGCGGGCGCAGGAAGCGCAGCAGCGCGAGCGCGCTGCCGGCAAACACTGACGCCGACCCGACACGCGCAGGCAGCGCACCCCACCATTCACATCAAACGGAGCGAAGACCCATGCAAACCAGCACCCACCTGCATTTCAACGGCAACTGCCGCGAGGCGTTCGACTTCTACGCCAAGACCCTCGGCGGCAAGATCGTGTTCGCGATGACCTACGGCGAAGCGCCTGCCGCGGAGAAGACCTCGGCGGAGTCGCGCAACAAGATCATCCACGCGCGTATCGATTTCGGCGGCCAGTTTCTCCTCGGCGCCGACACGCCGGCAGAGCACTACCACACGCCCCAGGGCTTCAACGTGATGGCAGCGGTCGAGCAGCCCGCCGAGGCGGAGCGGATCTTCAGGACCCTCGCGGAAGGCGGCAAGGTCACCATGCCGGTCCAGGAGACCTTCTGGGCGCATCGCTTCGGCATGTGCACCGACCGGTTCGGGACTCCCTGGATGGTCAACTGCGCGAAACCCCTGGACGCCGTGGCCGCTTCGGCCCGCAAGAGCGCGTGAGGGATCTTGGCTTGCGCCGCCCGGGTGACGATGGTGTCATCCGTGGCCATGACGGCCAGCCATCGGGTAGTCGAAGCACTCTGGAGGATCGAGTCCGCGCGGCTCATCGCGGGGCTCGCGCGCCTGGTGCGCGACGTGGGCCTGGCGGAGGAGCTGGCGCAGGACGCGCTCGTCACGGCGCTCGAGCAATGGCCGCGCTCAGGGATCCCGGACAATCCCGGCGCCTGGCTCATGGCCACCGCCAAGCATCGCGCCATCGATCATCTGCGACGCGAGCGCATGCTCGCACGCAAGCATGAGGCGCTCGGACACGAGCTGCAGATGGAACAGCAGACGAACGGCGGGAAGCTGGAGGCGAGCGCGGACGACGAGATCGGCGATGATCTCCTGCGGCTCATATTCATTGCCTGCCATCCGCTGTTGTCCACCGAAGCTCGCACCGCGCTCACCCTGCGGCTGCTGGCGGGACTGACCACCGAGGAGATCGCGCGCGCGTTCCTGGTGCCGGAAGCCACCATCGCGCAGCGCATCGTGCGGGCCAAGCGCACGCTCAGCGACGCGCACGTCCCCTTCGAGATCCCGCGGCGCGGCGAGCTCGCCGCGCGGCTGTCCTCGGTGCTCGAAGTCATCTACCTGGTGTTCAACGAGGGCTATTCGGCCACCGCGGGCGAGGACTGGATGCGGCCGGGACTGTGTGAAGAGGCGCAACGCATCGGTCGCATCCTCGCCGAGCTCGCGCCGCTGGAGCCGGAAGTTCACGGACTCGTGGCGCTGATGGAGATCCAGGCCTCGCGCATTCGCGCACGCCTCGGGTCGCAGGGCGAGCCGGTCCTGCTCATGGAGCAGAACCGCACACTCTGGGACCGGCTGCTCATTCATCGCGGATTGCTGGCGCTGGCGCGCGGTGAGGCGCTCGGTGAGGCGCGTGGACCGTACCTGCTGCAGGCGGCGATCGCCGCCTGTCACGCGCGCGCCGCGACCGCGGCCGATACGGACTGGGTGTACATCACCGCGCTCTACGATGAGTTGGCGCGCCTCACTCCCTCGCCGGTAGTGGAGTTGAACCGGGCGGTCGCCGTGGCCATGGCCTACGGGCCGGCGGCGGGCCTCGAGCTCGCCGACCAGCTTGCGGCGCAAGGCTCGCTTGAGTCCTATCACCTGCTGCCGAGCGTGCGCGGGGACCTGCTGGCGAAGCTCGGCCGTTACGAGGAGGCACGCGGGGAGTTCGAGCGCGCGGCGACGCTGACGCGTAACGCGCGCGAGACTCGCTTGCTGCTGGATCGTGCCGCCGTCTGCCGGCGCGGAGGCGCGTCGTAGCGCCCTGAACCCTTAATTATCGGAGAGCTTCATGCCGTACATGCTGTTGATCGTGGAACCGCAGGGGCAGCGGCGGCTGCGTTCGCCGCAGGAAGGTCGTGCGGTCTACGAGCAGATGCTCGAGTACACCGCGGGCCTGAAGGGGCGGGGTGTGCTGCTGGAAAGCAACTCGTTGCGAGCCGAGTCGGTGCGACTCAACATGCGCGCCGGCAGGCGCAGCGTGACCGATGGTCCGTTCACCGAATCCAAAGAGATGATCGGCGGTTTCTTCCTCCTCGACTGCGCGACCCGCGAGCAGGCGCTCACCTTTGCCGCAGAGTGTCCGGCGGCGCAATGGGCCACGATTGAAGTGCGCGAGGTCGGTCCCTGTTACGACTGACGCGCCGGCGTCACATCTGCGGCGCCCACGCCGTGCACCACCCGGCGGCCTTCACCTGCTTGCCGGCGAACAGCTGGCACGGCCCCTGAGCCGAACCCGACGGGCCCTGGTACAGGCCGCAGTTGGCGCAATTGCTTCCTGGAGTCGCGGCACCCGCCTCGCGCGCGTCCTCCACGTATTTCACCGCCCGCGCTTCGGGCGCGCTGATCGCGAGCAGGGGCGCATCTGCTGCGAGCGCTGAGCGCACGCGGCTCGCCGCCAGCGGAGCGAGCGATACCGCGAGCGCGAGCCGTTTGAGCAGGCGCCGGCGCGAGAGACACGGTTGTGGGTTCATGCGAGGCCCTTCATGCGCGTCAATAAGCGCCGCGGCCTCAGGATCGCGCCGCGGGCGCGAGCGAGGAGGGTAGCAGACGGGGATGGTTCGATGGGGCAGGCGGCTGCGCCGCAGGATTCAGCTCGAGGCCTGGGCGTAGGTCTCCATCATGAGCCCGGTGCCGCCGCGCGAGACGTGCGCGACCACGGCCGTGCGCCGATGCAGCTTGGTGATGACGCCCAGACTGATGGCGAAGGAGAGCACGACCTGCTGCCCCTTGCGCAGTCCCAGGTTCGACGTCTCGATGAAAACGCCGGTCGCGCTCAGATTGACCGCCTTGCAGAGCTTGCGGCATCCGCCCGGAACGGTGATGTAGACGATGGTCCGCGCGCGGTGTCTTGTGTGCAGTCGGCGTTCCACTGCTGGCCTCGGAGATTCTGTTGTTTTTGGTTTCGGCCCGCGCATTATGCCTTGGCCGGCGCGCCGTGCTGCAGTCACTGAACTTATTTCGCGACAACCTTAAGCTTGCGCTGCGCGCATCACCTAAATAAGGTAACCCGGGCCGCAGGGCGAGCTGGCGCCGCCCGTTATTCGCCGCGCAGAAACGCGCCAATTTCGCGCCCGAAGGTGTCGAGGTCGACCAGAAAGGCGTCGTGTCCCTCGATGCAGGGGAGCGGCGCAAAGCGCGTGGCGATGTCTGCGGCCGCGAGCCAACTCGCGACGGCCTGCTGCTCGGTCACCGAGAAGAGCAGGTCCGTCTGCACGCCGATCACGAGCGCGGCACTGAGCGCGGCGCGTCGCAACACACTCACCGGCTCGCCGTGCGCGCTGAGGTCGAAGCGGTCCATGGAGCGCGAGATATACAGGTAGCAGTTGGCGTCGAAGGAGCTGACGAAGCGCTGCGCCAGAGCTTCCAGGTACCCCTGAACCGCGAACTCGGACGCGAACGGATCGCCGCTCTTCATCTCCTCGCGGATCGGCTGGCGTCCGAAGCGCTGCTGCCATTCCGCAGCCGATCGGTAGGTCACCGTGCCGAGCTTGCGCGCCACGCGCTGGCCCGTGACCGGCGGGCGCTCGGCGCTGTAGTTGCCGCCCCGCCAGTCCGGATCATGAGTGATCGCTTCGCGTTGGATCGAGCGCAGCGCGATAGCGAAGGGCGCCGCCGCCGCGGTCCCGGAGATACACACCAGCCGCCGCGCGGCGCCGGGGAACTGCGCGGCGTACGCGAGCACCACCATGCCCCCGAGCGAGGGGCCCATGACGGTGTCGAGGCGCTCGATGCCCAGCGAGCGCACGGTCTCGAAACCCGCGCGCGCCATGTCCTCGACCGAGAGATCCGGAAACGTCAGCCGATAGGGCTTGCCGGTTGCCGGATCGATCGAGGCCGGCCCGGACGATCCGAAGCAGCTGCCGAGCGAGTTGACGCAGATGACGAACAAGCGCTCGGTGTCGATGGCCAGTCCCGGCCCCACCATTCCCTGCCACCACCCATCGCTCGGATCGGCGGGGGAAGAGGCGGCGTGAGCCGGAGGCGAGAGGCCGGTGAACAGCAGCAGCGCATTGTCGCGCGCCGCATTCAGCCGGCCCCAGGTTTCATAGGCGATGCGCGCGCCGTGCAGCACCCCGCCGCGCCACATGGGAAAAGGGTCGGGCAACGATGCGTACTGGCGCGCATCCATGGGATCGGGCCCGACCGTATGCTCTAAGGCTCCGGATCGCCGCCCTCGGCGATCCCTTCGAACAGCACCGTGGACAGGTAGCGCTCGCCGGTGTCCGGGAGCATGGCGAGAATCACCGCGCCCTGGGGCGCCTCGCCAGCGACCTTGACGGCTGCGGCAAACGTCGCGCCCGAGGAGATGCCGCAGAAAATGCCCTCGCTGCGGGCCAGGGCGCGTGCGGCTTCCACCGCCTCCGTGTCCGTCACCGTCACGATCCGGTGCGGCACCTCGCGCTTCAGCACCGCCGGCACGAAGTCCGGCGTCCAGCCCTGGATCTTGTGGGGCGTGAACGGCTTGCCCGACAACAGCGCCGCACCCGCCGGCTCCGAGGCGATGATCTGCACCTCCGGCCGCGCCAGCCGCAGCATCTCGCCCGCCCCGGTCAGCGTGCCTCCGGTGCCCCAGCCGGTGACGAAGTAATCGAGCCGCCTGCCGGCGAAGTCCTGCAGGATCTCGGGCCCGGTGGTGTTGCGGTGATAGGCGGGGTTGGCCTCGTTCTCGAACTGCCGCGCGAGGAACCAGCCGTGCTTCTTCGCCAGCTCCGCGGCCTTGCGCACCATGCCGCTGCCGCGCTCGGCGGCGGGCGTGAGGATCACCTTCGCGCCCATGATGCGCATGATCCTGCGGCGCTCGACCGAGAAGCTTTCGGCCATGGTGGCGACGAACGGATAGCCCTTGGCCGCGCACACCATGGCGAGCGCGATGCCGGTGTTGCCGGAGGTGGCCTCGACCACCGTCTGGCCGGGCTTGAGTGCGCCGCTGCGCTCGGCGTCCTCGATGATGGCGATCGCGAGCCGGTCCTTGACCGAGCCGAGCGGGTTGAAGAACTCGCACTTCACGTACATCGTCACGTGCTTGGGCGCGAGGCGCTGGATTGCGACGATCGGGGTCTTGCCGATCGTGCCGAGAATGTTGTTGTAGATCATGATGTCCTTCTACGCTGCCTGTGCTTGCACCGACAAGACTCGCCGGGGTATCTGCTTAAGGTCCCCGGTTATGATGGCATGATCAGACTGCAGAAGCTGCTGGCGGCGGCGGGCTTAGGCTCGCGCCGTACCATCGAGGAGTGGATCCGCGCCGGCCGCGTGACGATCGGCGGCCGCGTCGCCCGCCTCGGAGATCGGGCCACGAGCGCAGACGAGGTGTGTCTGGATGGCGCGAAGCTTCAGCTCGGTGGCGCGCCGGGCGCCGCGCGCGAACTACTCCTTTATTACAAGCCGGTCGGCGAGGTGACCACCCGCGCCGACCCGCAGCGCCGGCCCACGGTGTTCGAGCGCCTGCCGTCACCGCGCAACGGCCGCTGGATTGCGGTCGGGCGGCTGGACGTGAACACCTCGGGGCTGCTGCTGCTGACGACGGATGGGGAGCTTGCCCACCGCCTCATGCATCCCTCGAGCGAAGTGGAGCGCGAGTACCTGGTGCGCCTGCGCGGCCGGCCAGGGCCGCAGGTCTTGCGCCAGCTCCTTTCGGGCGTGCAGCTGGACGACGGTCCGGCGCGCTTCGATCGGATCAGCGCTGAAGGCCTGGACGAGCAGGGTGCGGGGGGCCGCCACAGCGCTTTTCGGGTTGTGCTGCACGAGGGACGGAACCGCGAGGTGCGCCGGCTGTGGAGCGCCGTGGGTTTCGAGGTAAGCCGCCTGCGGCGCATCCGCTACGGCTCGGTCGAATTGCCGCGCGACCTGCGCCCTGGCGGGGTACGCAGCGCCGATCCCGCCCTCATCGGGGGCCTGGAACGCTCGATCCGGGGCACCCGGCGGCCCCGGCCGCCCTCCGGGCCCCGCGGTCAGCCCGCCGGGGGCGATCGCCCCCTCAAAGGCAGGCGGCGGAGGGTTCCTGCCCCGCGCCGGGGGGCGGACCGGCCTCCCGGCGGCCGTCCCCCAAGCAAATAACGGGCCAGGATGCATTGACACTCTGGCACCCCGAAATCAAAATACGCGGCTCGTTTTGCGGAGGGGTACCCAAGCGGCCAACGGGAGCAGACTGTAAATCTGCCGGCTTACGCCTTCGAAGGTTCGAATCCTTCCCCCTCCACCAATCGGTGCGGGAACGGATGCGCGGCCTCGAGAGGTTCGGCCGGCAGATTGGGCGTCATCGGCGGGTGTAGT
>JBGPKC010000095.1:0-9379 GCA_041485725.1 Steroidobacteraceae bacterium | reverse complement strand
GCTGGTCGTCCTCTCAGACCAGCTACGGATCGTCGCCTTGGTAGGCCGTTACCCTACCAACTAGCTAATCCGGCTTCGGCTCATCCATCGGCGCAAGGTCTTACGATCCCCTGCTTTCTCCCGTAGGACTTATGCGGTATTAGCCAACCTTTCGGCTGGTTATTCCCCACCATTGGGCAGATTCCGAAGCATTACTCACCCGTTCGCCGCTCGTCAGCATGTATTGCTACACCTGTTACCGCTCGACTTGCATGTGTTAGGCACGCCGCCAGCGTTCAATCTGAGCCAGGATCAAACTCTTCACTTGAAGATTTCGAGAATCATCAAAAAGAGTGGATCCAAAATGGCTCCAACTTACTGCTGGACATTTTGGTCACTCGGTCTTTTCGCCAAAGGCTTTGAGACGCGAGTCCCCACACAAATTACCTGCCAAACTTTTAAAGAGCACCCCAAGGCGCTGGGCCTGGGGAAAGGGCCGTCAACCGAATGATGGCCCACAGCATCGCGGCCCCCGCCGCATTGCGGCCGGGACTGCAAGGGCCGCGAAGTATAGCCCCGATTGGGGGGTTGTCAACGCATTGTCATGCGGGTGTTCCGGGCCCCAAAGGGCTCGGAAAGGGGGGGTCGGACCAGCCTGCGCGGCGCCCGCGCGGGTGCTTCAGGGTTTTGACTCGAGCTTGAGCCTGGCAAACCGTCGGGACCCCACCTGGAAGACGTGTTCCGCGCCGGCGCCCAGGGTGAGAGTGCGGTCCGTGACCCGCGCGCCATCAATCCTCACGGCCCCCTCCTCGATCTTGCGGTTTGCCTCCGAGGTGCTGGCGGCCAGGCCCGCCTCCTTGAGGAGGTTCGCGACCCGCAGGCCCGCGCCGTCCACGTGAATCACTCTGACCGGCAGGTCATCCGGCACCGCCTTCTCACTCACCCGGGCGGTGAAATTTCGCTGCGCGCGCTCGGCGGCCGCCGCATCGTGAAAGCGCGCCACCAGCTCGCGAGCCAGCTCGAACTTGATGTCGAGCGGATTGCGTCCGCCGGAGGCCTCGCGCCTCAGGGCCGCAATCTCGGCGAGCGGCCGGAAAGACAGCAGCTCGAAGTAGCGCCACATGAGCTCGTCTGAAATCGACATCAGCTTGCCGAACATGCTGTCCGCATCTTCAGTGATGCCGATGTAATTCCCTAAGGACTTGGACATCTTGTTGACGCCGTCGGTCCCTTCCAGCAACGGCATGGTGATGACGACCTGCGGCTCCTGCCCGTAGGCCTCCTGCAGGGTGCGCCCGACCAGGAGATTGAACTTCTGATCGGTGCCGCCGAGCTCCACGTCCGCGCGCATGGCGACCGAGTCGTAGCCCTGCGCGAGCGGATAGAGAAATTCGTGGATCGAGATCGGCACGCCGGCTTTGTAGCGCTTGGAGAAGTCATCGCGCTCGAGCATGCGCGCGACCGTGTAGTGCGCGCTGAGCCGGACTATGTCGGCGGCGTTCAGCGGCGAAAGCCAGCGCGAGTTGAAATCTATCCTGGTGCGCCCGCGATCGAGGATCTTGAAGACCTGGGACTCGTAGGTACGCGCGTTGGCCTGGATCTCCTCGGGCGTGAGTGCGGGGCGCGTGACGTTGCGACCGGAAGGGTCGCCGATGAGGCTGGTGAAATCCCCGATGAGGAAGGTCACTTCGTGCCCCAGCTGCTGGAAGTGGCGCATTTTGTTGAGCAGCACCGTGTGCCCGAGATGCAGGTCCGGCGCGGTGGGATCGAAGCCCGCCTTCACGCGCAGCGGCACGCCACGCTTGAGCTTCCTCACCAGCTCAGCGGCAATGAGCACCTCGTGCGCGCCCCGCTCGAGCTCTGCGGTCTGGTCCTCGAAATTCATCTCATTTCCCGTGAAATCCGTCGTGCAAGCATTCCGGTTGTCACGTAGGGTGTAAGTCCCGGTGCGGCATTTAACATACATTGACCCGAGGGGTCATCGCTCCGGCAGCTTTCGCGTTTTATGACTGACCAAGTGTAGTCGATGCCACTGATTCTCCACCGGGCACTGGACCAACTCTCGGGGCTGCCGCACAGGGTTTCGGCAGCCTTCTGGTTGCAGTCGGGCGCCTGTGCCGTGGTGGCCTGGTGCTTGCTGCACGGTGGAACGGCGGTCGCGCCGGCCGCCCGCACCCCAGCGGACAACGCCGGCGCCGGGTCGACGGGCGCCACCTCCTCGGCGCCGGGGCTGGTCGCGGTCCCCGGGCCCGTGGCAGCGCAGCTGGCGCTGTCGAGCATCGACGTGATCGTCACCCGCAACGACACCCTGGACGCTATCTTCAGACGCCTGAAACTCAACCTCGCCGACCTCGCGTCGCTCCGCAGTCTCCCCGGTCTGCGCGCGCGCCTCGACAGCCTGCGCCCGGGTGAGTCGCTGCATTTCACACACAAGGACGGCGCGCTCTTCGGGCTCGAGCGCCGCCTCAACGAGAGCCAGACGCTCAAGGTGTCGCGCGAGCCGGCCGGCCTCAAAGCCGACGTGCTGCAGAACCCACTCGAGATACGCAGCCGCACGGTGCGCGGACGTATCGACCACTCGCTGTTCGAGGCCGTCGGAGCCGCCGGCGCGAACGACCAGACCGCGGTGGCGCTGGCGGATATTTTCGGCTGGGACATCGACTTCGTGTTGGACGTGCGGCCCGGGGATACCTTCGCCGTCACCTACGACCAGATCTGGCGCGACGGCGCCTACGTGAAGGATGGCGCGATCCAGGCGGCGGCGTTCGTCAATCAGGGCCGCGAGTTCAGGGCCGTGCGCTACACCGACCCCGAAGGCGGCTCGCACTACTACACGCCCGATGGCAGAAGCCTGCACAAGGCGCTGCTGCGCGCGCCGGTGGACTTCACGCGCGTGAGCTCGCGCTTCAACTCGGCGCGCCGGCACCCGATCCTCAACCGCATCCGCGCTCACCAGGGCGTCGACTACGCCGCTCCCACGGGCACGCCGGTGCGCGCCGCGGGCGACGGACGCGTCCGCTTCGCCGGCCGCAAGGGCGGCTACGGAAACCTGGTCGAAATCGAGCACTCCACCAGCGTCGTGACGGTGTACGGACACCTGTCGCGCTTCGCGAAAGAAACCCGCGTCGGGGCGCACGTGACGCAGGGGACGGTCATCGCCTATGTCGGCATGACCGGGCTCGCCACCGGCCCGCATCTGCACTACGAATACCGCGTCAACGGGGTGTTCAAGAACCCCCAGACCGTGGTCCTGCCGGGGGCTCCGCCCCTCGATGCCCGCTGGCGCGCGGACTTTCTCGCCCGCTCGGCGCCCCTGCTCGCCTCGCTCGAGGCCCCGCGCGGAACCATGCTCGTCTCGCGCTGAGGGTTCTGAGCCGATGGATTCGCCGGACCTCAAGGCGCCGCAGCAGTACATCAACCGGGAACTGTCGTTCCTCGAGTTCAACCAGCGGGTGCTCGACCAGGCGTTCGATGAGTCGGTGCCGCTGCTCGAGCGGCTGAAGTTCCTGTGCATCTCCTGCAGCAATCTCGATGAGTTCTTCGAGATCCGGGTGGCGGGACTGAAGCAGTTGCAGGAGCTCGGCGGCGGGCAGCTCGCCCCCGACGGCATGTCGATCCCGGAACAGCTGGCCGCGATCCACGATCGCGCCACCCGTCTGGTGGCCGACCAGTACCGCTGCCTCAATAGTCTGCTGCTGCCTGCGCTCGCCGCGGAAGGGGTGCCGCTCCTCGGACCCAGCGAGTGGACCGTGCAGCAGAGCGCGTGGCTGGAGCAGTACTTCGAGCGCGAGGTGGAACCGGTGTTGAGCCCGCTGGGGCTCGATCCCGCGCGCCCCTTCCCGCGCATCCAGAACAAGAGCCTGAACTTCATCGTGCGGCTGGAAGGCAAGGACGCGTTCGACCGCGACAGCGAACTGGCCATCGTGCAGGCGCCGCGCTCGCTGCCGCGCGTGGTGCCGCTGCCCGGCGAAGGCGCGAACCGCGACTGCGTGTTGCTCTCCAGCATCGTACAGGCCTTCGTGCACAAGCTGTTCACCGGCATCAAGGTGATCGGCTGCTACCAGTTCCGTTGCACGCGCAACAGCGACCTGTTCGTCGACGAGGAAGAAATCGACGACCTGCGCCGCGCGCTCGAGGGCGAGCTGGCGCACCGCCGCTACGGCGCGGCCGTGCGGCTCGAGACCTCCAGCGACTGCCCGGACGACATGGTGAAGTTCCTGCAGGCGCAGTTCGCGTCCGCCGGCCTCGACACCTACCCCGTGGCGGGACCGGTCAATCTGAACCGCCTGTCGGCGGTGTACGACCTGGTGCAGCGACCGGATCTCAAATACCCGATTTTCACGCCCGGCACCCCTAAGCGCCTGATGGGCGCCACCGACCTGTTCGCCTGCATCCGCCACAAGGACGTGTTGCTGCATCATCCCTATCAGAGCTTCGCACCGGTGATGGATTTCCTGCGCCAGGCGGCGGCCGATCCGCAGGTGCTGGCGATCAAGCAGACGCTGTACCGCGCCGGTCACGACTCCCCGCTGGTCGATGCGCTGGTCGCGGCCGCGCACGCCGGCAAGGACGTCACGGTGATCGTCGAGCTGCGTGCCCGCTTCGATGAGGAAGCGAACATCGAGCTGTCCAACCGCCTGCAGGAGGCGGGCGCGCACGTCATGTACGGCGTCGTGGGCTACAAGACCCACGCCAAGATGACCCTGGTCGTGCGCCGCGAAGCCGGCGGCATGCGCCGCTACTGTCATCTGGGCACCGGCAACTACCACCCGCGCACCGCGCGGCACTACACCGACTACGGCCTGTTCACCTGCGACGACGAGATCGGCCAGGACGTGCATGAGCTGTTCCTGCAGCTTACGAGCCTCACCCAGACCCCGAAGCTCCACCGTCTCACGCAATCCCCGTTCGGCATGCACGAGATGGTGTTGAGCAAACTGGCGCGCGAAGCCGAGCATGCGCGCGCCGGGCGCCCGGCGCGCGTCATTGCCAAGATGAATGCGCTGGTGGACGCGCAGTCCATCGAAGCGCTGTACCGCGCCTCGTGCGCAGGCGTGAAGATCGATCTGATCGTGCGCGGCGTGTGCGCGCTGCGCCCCGGTGTCCCGGGCGTGTCGGAGAATATTTCCGTGCGCTCCATCGTCGGACGGTTCCTCGAGCACTCACGCGTGTTCTATTTCGAGAACGGCGGCGAGCCCGACATGTTCTGCGCCAGCGCCGACTGGATGGAGCGCAACTTCTTCCGCCGCGTGGAAGTGGCCTTCCCGATCCGCCGCCAGGACCACGCGCAGCGCATGCTGCGCGATCTCGATTTTTGTCTGAAAGACAACTGCCAGGCGTGGAAGCTGCACCCCGACGGCCGCTACACGCGCATCAGCCGCGGCAGCGAGCGCGCGCTGAGCGCGCAGTCGGAGCTGCTGACGGTGTACGCCGCCGGGCCGACCGTGGTGGTGTGAGAGCTAGGAACCTGCCGCTGAGCGCGCGCTGAACACGCGCAGGCGAAAGCCGCTGGCGCGCAGATAATCCACTTCCTGCTGCAGATCCGCCGAAGTCAGCGGATGCTCCTTGAGCCAGCGCGCCGGAAAGCGCACTTCCAGCGAGCGGGGCGTCGGCGACAGATCAAGCGCCGGCAGCGCCGTGGTGCTTCGGCCGCGGTGCAACAGCACCGCCAGCCGCAGCAGCACGATCAGGTGCAGCGCGCTGCGATCCCAGGGCGGCACCAGCTCTTCCACGCCCTCGAGGGAGAGCTTGCGGCGGTGCGCGCCGACCAGACGCGCGAGCAGCCGCTGCTCTTCGCGCGGAAAGCCCGGCATGTCGGCGTTTTCGAGCAGATAGGCGCCGTGCCGGTGATAGCCGCTGTGGGAGACGTCCAGGCCGATCTCGTGCAGGCGCGCGGCCCACTTGAGGGCCAGGTGCGCCAGCGGCTCTTCCAGGTGCCAGGTCTCGCGCGTCTGCTCGAGAAAGTTGCGCACGGTTGCTTCGACGCGCTCGGCCTGCTCGATGTCGACGTGATAGCGCTGCTGCATGGCGCGCACGGTGCGCTCGCGCGCATCCTCGCGCCGGTAGCGGCCGAGCATGTCGTACAGCAGACCCTCGCGCATCGCGCCCTCGGCCATGCGCATGTCCTTGATGTCGAGCACGCTGAACACCTCGGCGAGAATCGCGAGCCCGCCGGGAAACACCGGGCGGCGATCCTCGGTGATCGGCTCGAGCTTCAGCTCACGCGTGTGGCCCGCATCCACGCAATAATCGATCGCGCGGTTCAGTCCCGCGGGCGTGATGGACTGCGCCTGGGGATCGAGCACCCGGATCGCATCGCCGATGGCGCGCACCGTGCCGGAGCTGCCGGTGGAGGTGTCCCAGCCACGGCGGCGGAAGGCCGCCTGCACCGGCTCGAGCTCCAGGCGCGCCGCCAGGCGGGCCCGCTCGATGCGCTTGGCCGAGATCCGGCCGTCGCGGAAAAACCGCTCGCTGAGCGCGACGCAGCCCATCTGCAGGCTCTCCAGCTCGAGCGGCGTGAGCGCCTCGCCGATGATGAGCTCGGTGCTGCCGCCGCCGATGTCGACCACCAGGCGCCGTCCCGGCTCGTTCGGCATGGTGTGCGCCACGCCCGCGTAGATGAGTCGCGCCTCTTCCATGCCGGCAATGATTTCGATCGGATGCCCGAGCGCCTCGCGCGCACGTTCGAGGAACGCCTGCTTGCGGTGCGCCAGACGCAGCGCGTTGGTGCCCACCACGCGCACGCTGTCGGCGTGCATGTCACGCAGCCGCTGGCCGAAACGCTCCAGGCAGGCGAGCGCGCGGGCCGCTACGTCCTTGTCGATGCGGCCGTTCTCGGCCAGGCCGGCGGCGAGGCGCACCATCTCGCGCAGGCGATCGATGATGACCAGTTGGCCGTGCGAGTAACGCGCGACCACCATGTGGAAACTGTTGCTCCCTAAGTCCACCGCCGCGAGAACGTCGGGAACCGGGCGGGGGGCGGGGCGGGCGTTGGGTCTGGCGTCGGCGGATCGGGCGGTGACAGCGGCAGGCACGCGCTTGGGGCCGGGCTCAGGCGGCGGCGAAGGACGAGCCGCAGCCACAGGTGGTGGTCGCCTGCGGGTTGCGGATCACGAACTGCGCGCCCTCGAGCCCCTCGCGGTAATCGATCTCGGCGCCGGTGAGGTACTGCACGCTCATCGGATCGACCAGCAGCTTCACGCCCAGGTTCTCCACGCAGGTGTCGCCGTCCTGGATCTGCTCGTCGAACTCGAAGCCGTACTGCAGCCCCGAGCAGCCGCCACCCTGCACGAACACGCGCAGCATGAGCTTCGGGTTCCCCTCGCCACGGATCAGGTCCCCGACCTTGCGGGCCGCGGCATCGGTAAACAGGAGCAGGGGCGCCTCCTGCACGGCTTCGGTCGTACTCATAGATCTCCTACTCTGGGCCCAGTCTAGAAGCCCCCTGCCGCGCGGTCAAAGCCGCACTTCACATCCCCGGTGCCCTCAGCTCTTCTGGCCCTGCCCCGGGGCCTCCGGCGCAAGGCGCACCAGCTTTCCCTTGATCTGGGCGCCCACGGTCATTTCAATGACGCCGTAGTAAACGTTGCCCTCGACGCGGGCTGTCGCCCCCAGAACCACGCGTTCGCGGGCATGGATATCGCCCTTGACCGTACCCTGAAGCACCACGTTCGGCACGTCCACCGGCCCCTCGATGGAGCCGGTTGCGCTGACCGAGAGGGTCGCATCCGGCGCCCCGCCGGAGCGAACGCCACCGGCGATATGGCCGTCCAGGTGCAGCCCGCCCTGGAATTCGACATCGCCGTGCACGTGCGCGGCCTTGCCGATCAGCGTATCGATGCGGGGTGGCCTGGAATCGCGTGTGAACATGACGGCTCCGATGGCGCCTTGGAATCTGAGGCTCAGGGAGAGGCCTCGACGCTCCACAGGAACGTCTGCGAGAGCGGCGCCACGTCACGGCGGCCCGAGCTGACCTCGACGTTGAGCCGTTCGGGCTTGAAGCTCAGCGGCACGGTGAGCTCCTGGTCGAAGCTCTCCAGGTAGCGGAAGTTGTAGCGCAGCTCGCGCTGTCGGCCCGCGGTCAGCGTCGCCAGATCGAGCGTGCGCGCGCCCTCGGCCACCGTGCCGTCGAGGCTCAACTGCATGCTGCCCGTGGCCGGCGTCTCGGCACGTCCCGAGCGCACCAGCGACATGTGGACGACATAGCTCGCCGGGTGCTGGCCGGCGGTGATGCGCAACTGCTCGATCTTGACACCGACGCTCGTGGCTCCCTGCGCGACCACGCCGCGGTAGAACGCCAGCTCCTGCGACTGGTGCGCCACCTGCGCCTGCAGGTCGCCCATGGTGCGCGCCACCTCCGCCTGCTCGCGCGCCCGGCCCACGCGGATGGTGTCGAGCTCGGCGAGCCGGGTGCGCAGCTCCCGGTTGGCCTTCTCCAGGTGCTCGATCTGCACCTCGAGCTCGGTGCGCTGCTGCGCCACCGTCTGGCGGTCGTAACCTGCGTTGTAGCGGCCGAGCTCGTACACCACGTAGAGCGCAAACACGCCGATGAGCACGCCGGCGATCAGCAGTGCCGTCTGCAGCCCCGAGGTGCGCTGGCGCACCACCCGCGGCGCACCGCCGTACTTGCCAAGCATGCTGGCGAGCGGACCCAAGGCGCCGCTTCAGTGCGCCGGCGCGGATGCGCCACGGTGGCCGCCGTGCGCGGTCACTTTGTCCCACCACGGGGGTAACGCCGGCCGCCCCTGCGGGAAGGCGAGGGAGCTAAGCTCCTCGAGCGCGCGCGCGTACACCGGGCGCTTGAAGTAGATGACTTCCCGCACCGGTTCCCAGTACGGAGCCCAGCGCCACTGGTCGAATTCCGGCTCGCTGGTGCGGCCGAAATCGAACAGGACCTCGGCGCTCTTCATACGCAGCAGGAACCAGCGCTGCTTCTGGCCGATGCACACCGGACGCTGATTGCGCCGGATATAGCGCGCCGGCAGCCGGTAACGCAGCCACTCGCCCGTATGGCCGACGAGTTCCACCTTCGACTGGTCGAGACCAATCTCTTCATCGAGCTCGCGGTACAGGGCCTGCTCGGGCGCCTCTCCGGCGCGCACCCCGCCCTGGGGGAACTGCCAGCCGCGCCCGCCGGTGCGGCGGCCGAGGAATACCTGTTCGCGGTGCATCAGGACGATGCCCACGTTGCTGCGAAAACCGTCCGAATCGATGACGTCGCTCATGAAGGAGTCAGAGTCTGCCATAAGGCCTCGAGGGATGGCGTTTTCCAACAAATTCGATGACGCTAACAGCCCTTGTCTTAATACCGGTGTGGGCGCAACGCCATGAGCTTGCAGAGCGCGGAACGGGCACCCCTGCGCGGCCTGCTGCTGCTCGCCGCGCTGGCCGCCGCGGTGTT
>JBGPKC010000094.1:0-9399 GCA_041485725.1 Steroidobacteraceae bacterium | reverse complement strand
CATATCCGCAGAGGTGCTGGAACGGGTGTTGTCGCAGTGCGACGCAGACTATGAAGACACCGGAGGAGTCGGGGGCACGCTGGCGGGGAATGCGCTGTCCGTGGCGGCCATGCGCGCGACGCTCGAGCATGTCCTGACGGCGGAGAAATATGCCGCAATGATTCCCCTGGCGACGCGTCTGCGAGAGGGGCTGGAGTCCGTGCTAGCCGCCCGGGCGCTGCCGTGGAACGTGACGCAGCTCGGCTGTCGAGCCGAATACCGCTTTCAGCCCACGCCCGCCACCAACGGCAGTAGCGCGCACGCCGCCGGCGACCCGGCACTGGAAGCCTATCTGCACCTGTACCTGCTTAACCGCGGCGTGCTGATCACTCCTTTCCACAACATGGTGCTGGTATCGCCGGACACCAGCGTCGCGGACATCGAACGTCACAACGAGCTGTTCACGGCTGCGGTGGATGAGCTGGCGGGAAGCTCACCGTCACCGTGAGTCCCTTGCCCGAAGGCCCGTCGGCGAGCGCGATCGTCGCGCGGTGGGCTTCCGCGATCGTCCTGACGATCGACAGGCCGAGCCCGCTGCCGGGAGGTGCGGTGCCGGCGCGACGGTAGAAGCGATCGAACACCCGCTCGCGCTCCGCAGGTGGAATGCCCGCGCCGTCGTCGCTCACCGTGAGACGCACGCCCCCGGCGTCACCCGCGGCTTCCTCGACGGACACGTCGACCCGGCCGCCGGCGGGGGTGTAACGCGCGGCGTTGTCCACCAGGTTGCGCAACAGCGTGCGCAAGGCGTCCGGATCGCCCTGCACGCTCGCCGGCTGCGCCGCCGAGACGCCCAGGTCGATGCGGCGCGCATCGGCGAGCGGCACGAGCTCGGCTACCACCTCGCGCGCCAGGTCATCGAGGTGCACCGCCACGCGTTGCGCTTCCGCCCGCGGCTCCTGGCGGGCGAGCGCCAGCATCTGTTCGACCAGGCGGATGGCGCGCTGCACGCCCGCCGACAGGGTTTCCATCGCCGCGGCGCGCTCGGCGTCCCCGCTCGCCCGCGCGAGCATGCCCGTCTGCAGGTGCAGCGCCGTGAGCGGCGTGCGCAGCTCGTGCGCGGCGTCGGCCATGAAGGCCCGCTCGCGCTCCAGCGCCGCCCGCAGGCGTCCGAGCAGATCGTTGAGCGCGCTGACGAGTGGCTGCACTTCGTCCGGCAGGCGCGTGTCCGGCAGCGGGTCGAGGGCGTCGACGCGCCGTGCCTTCACCAGCGCCGTGAGGCGCTGCAGGGGCTCGAGCGCGTGCCCGACCGCCAGCCAGATCAACAGCGCCAGCACCGGCAGCAGCAGCGCGAACGGCTTGAGCGTCTGCAGCGCCAGCTCCGCGGCGCGCTGCTGGCGTACGCTCATCGGCTGCGCCACCTGGATGACTCTGGTGAGAGCCTGCACCCCGAACACCCGCCAGCGCCCTTCGGTGGTGGAGACGGTGGCGAATCCGAGGGTGGTGATCTGCGGCAGCACCGCGTGCGGCCGCGACAGATACACCCGTACGCCGTCGAGCGACCAGACCTGTACGACGAAGTCGTAGGCCGCGTCCGCCGCGGGAAACTGCGGCGCGAGCAGGTACTCGACCGGCTGGTCGCGCAGGATGAGCGCGGTCTGCCGCAGGTGGTAGTCGAAGAAGGCGTCCGCTTCGCTCAACGCGTTGCGGTACACGACCCAGCCGCCGCCGGCGCCGACGAACACCACGCCGGCCAGGAGCCATGCCAGCAGGCGCGCGCGCAGCGAGCTCATGGCGCGGGCCTCACCCGATACCCCACGCCGCGCACGGTAAGAATGAACTGCGCCCCGAGCTTGCGGCGCAGCCCATGGATGTGAACTTCCACGGCGTTGCTCTCCACTTCCTCGCCCCAGCCGTACAGGCGCTCTTCGATCTGGGCGCGCGACAGGATCACCCCCGGCCGCTCCAGCAGCAGTTGCAGCAGTGCGAATTCCCGCGGCGACAGCGCGATCTCGGCGCCGTCGCGCATAACGCGATGGGCCGCTGGGTCGAGCACCACGCCCAGGTGCTCGATGCGCGGCGCCGAGCGGCCGGCCTTGCGGCGCAGCAGCGCGCGGATGCGCGCCGCCAGCTCGTCCAGATCGAAGGGCTTGATGAGGTAGTCATCCGCCCCGGCATCCAGTCCCTGCACGCGATCGGAGACCGCATCGCGCGCCGTGAGGATGAGCACCGGCACGGCCAAGCCGCGCTCGCGCAGGACCTTCAGCAGCTTCAGCCCGTCGCTCCCGGGCAGACCCAGATCGAGCAGCACCAGCTCGAAGGGCTCGGTGCGCAGCACCTGGGCGGCGGCCTCGGCGTCGTGCACCCAGTCCACGGCGAAGCCATCGCGCTTCAGTCCCGCGCGGATCGCCTCCCCGATCATGGCATCGTCCTCTACCAGCAGCAGTCTCACGATGTGCGAAGTATGATCAATCGCGACTGCGACCGCGCAAGGAGCTCGATTGAGTGCCGTCGAACGTCTGGTGCAGGACGCGGCAAGCCTGGGAGTCGTCTTGAGCGACGGCGACGCCAGGCGCCTGTTCACGCTGCTCGATGAGCTCGCGCGCTGGAACCGCACTTACAACCTGACGGCGATCACCACCCCCGCCGCGATGCTCACGCACCACCTGCTCGACAGCCTCGCCATTCATCCCGACCTTCAGGGCACGCGCATTGCAGACGTGGGTACCGGCGCCGGGTTTCCGGGCCTGCCGCTGGCGCTGTGCAACCCCGCGCGGCACTTCACCCTCATCGACTCTACGGCCAAGAAAATCCGCTTCGTTTCCCATGCGGCGCATGCGCTGGGACTCGCCAACGTGACGGCGGTGCACGCGCGCGCGGAAAACCTGCAGCCCGAGGCGCCATTCGACACGGTGGTGGTGCGCGCCCTGGCGCCGCTGCCGCAGATGCTCGCGCGGGTCGCGCCGCTGTGCGGCCCGCTGAGCCGCGTGCTGGCGATGAAGGGCCGCTGGCCGACGGAAGAACTCGCCGCGCTCCCTGCGCCCTGGCGCCTCGCCGGCTCACGCGAGCTCAGCGTCCCGGGGCTCGCCGAGGCGCGCTGCGTGATCGTGCTGACGAGCGCCTGAGGCAGCTGCGCCGTGCCCCTCAATCCGCTCACCACAACCTGGCCGCTGTTACTGGGCATGGGCATCCTCATGCTGGGGGCGGGCCTGCAGGGGACGATCCTCGGGCTGCGCGCCACGCTCGAAGGATTTCCCACGCCGGTCACCGGGCTGGTCATGTCCTGCTACTACGTGGGCTATCTGCTCGGCACTCTCATCGCGCCGCGGCTGCTGCGCCGGATCGGGCACGTGCGGGTGTTTGCAGCGCTCGCAGCCCTCGCATCGGTTGCGAGCCTGGTACACGCCTCATGGGTGCATCCCCTGCCCTGGGGCGCCATGCGCCTGATTTCCGGACTGTGTTTCGCCGGCATCTACGTCGTCGCCGAGAGCTGGCTGAATGATCGCGCCACCCGCACGAATCGCGGCCGGCTGCTGGCCGTGTACATGCTGGTCCTGTATGTCGGTCTGGGCGCCGCCCAGTTCCTGCTGCTGCTGTCGAGCCCGCAAACGGCCGCCCCCTTCATGCTGGTCTCGGCGCTGATCTCGCTCGCGATGGTGCCGATCGTCGCGTCCGCGCAGCAAACGCCCGAACGCGCCGTCCCGCACCCCGTGCGCCATCGCGACCTGTACCGCAATTCGCCGCTCGGCGTGGTGGCGGTCGCCGTATCGGGAATGATTTCCTCCATCATCTTCGCGATGGGCCCGGTCTACGCGCGGCTCAGCGGTTCCGGGACCCGCGGGGTGGCCGTATTCATGGCGGTCAGCATTCTCGCCGCGGTGCTCACCCAATACCCCGTCGGCAGAGTGTCGGACCGCATGGATCGGCGCACGGTCATCGCCAGCGTCTGCACGCTCGCCACGCTGGTGGCGGTCGGCATCGTGGCGTTCGGCCCCCTGCCGCGTCCGGTATTTCTGCTGCTGGCGGCGCTCTTCAGCGGCTCGGCGCTGACGCTCTATTCGCTGGCCGTCTCGCATGTGAACGACAAGCTCGAACCGGCGCAGATGGTGGCAGCGAGTAGCGCCCTGCTGCAGATGAACGGCACGGCGGCGGCCGTGGGGCCGGTGCTGGCGGGAAGCCTGATGCACGCCTTCGGGCCGAGGGCCTACTTCGCGACGCTGGCGACCCTGACTGGAGCTCTGACGGTCTACGATCTGTGGCGCAAAGCTCAGCGCAGTCCGGTACCGCGCGCCCAGAAAGGTCCGTTCATCAACACGCAGCAGATCGTGAACTGCGCCGGGCTCGATCCCGGCGGCGTGCAGGTCGCACCCTCCGGGTCAGTCAAAGCTGCAGAGGCAGCGCGGTTGTCGCCTTGATGACGGCGAGCGCAATCGAGGAGTTCACCGACTGCACTCCGGGAAAGCGCGACAGGTGATCGAGGAAGAACGCCTCGTAGGCCTTGATGTCCCGGCACACGATGCGCAGCAGGAAATCCGTCTCCCCCATCAGCGTGTAGCACTCGAGGATCTCCGGGTGCGCACGCACGGCCTGCTCGAAGCGCAGCAGCGCGTCGCGACCGTGACCGGCGACCTTCACGTGCGAGAACACCATGACCGAGAGCCCGAGCTTCTCGCGGTCGAGCAGCGCCACGCGCTTCCCGATGACGCCGAGCTCCTCGAGACGGCTGATGCGCCGCCAGCAGGTTGATGCGGTCATCCCTAAGCGTTCCGCGACCTCAGCCGCCGAAAAGTGACCGTGCTCCTGGACCAGATCCAGAATGCGCAGGTCGGCTCGATCCAGGTCAGGGTGCATCATCTGTCTCGCATAAGGCACGAATCGTGCAATAGATATTTCACCATTGGCCCCGGGGAAGCAACTTTTGTGACGACCGGTGCAATCGAGGGGGGTAGCCTTAGGGCACTCTCTTGCGCGCAATTCGCGCCCGGAGCGCTGACTCGATGGAAATCTTCGACATGCGCGAATTCGACGGCCACGAGCTGATCGTCTTCGGGCACGACGCAGCCACCTCCCTGCGCGCGATCATCGCCATTCATTCCACCGCACTGGGGGCCGCCGCCGGCGGCTGCCGCATGTGGCCGTACGCCACCACCGCGGAGGCGGTTTCCGATGTCCTGCGCCTGTCGCGTGGCATGAGCTACAAGAACGCGCTGGCGGGCGTGCCGTTCGGCGGCGGCAAGGCAGTCATTATCGGCGAGGCGCGCAAGGCCAAGACGCCGGAGCTGTTCGAGGCCTTCGGCCGCCTGGTCGACTCCCTCGGCGGACGCTACGTCACGGCCGAGGACGTCGGCACGACCATGGCCGACATGGCGAGCGTTGCGCGCGTGACGCGCCATGTCGCGGGCCTCGGGCACGCGCCGGGCGAGGCGGGCGGGGATCCGGGGCCGAAGACCGCGCTCGGGGTCTGCTTGGGGATCAAGGCCGCGGTCAGATTCAGGCTCGGCCGGCAGGATCTGCAGGATCTCACCGTCGCCGTTCAGGGCGCGGGCGGTGTGGGCTACCACCTGTGCGGCCTGCTGGCTGCCGAGGGCGCGCAGCTGCGCGTCGCCGACGTGCGTCCGGACGTCGTGCAGCGGGTGTGCGAGGAGTTTCGGGCCGCAGCGGTGCCGGTCGATGACCTGCTCGCCGAGGACGTCGACGTGCTGGCCCCGTGTGCGCTGGGCGCGGTGCTCAATGCGCAGTCGATCCCGCGGCTGCGCGCGCGCATCATCGCCGGAGCTGCGAACAACCAGCTGGCGCAGGGACAGGATGGCCTGTCGCTGCAGGCGGCCGGGATCCTGTACGCGCCGGACTACGTGATCAATGCCGGCGGCATCATCAGCGTTTCGCGCGAGTATCACGGCGGCGCCACCGAAGAGCAGGTCATTGCCGATATCCAGGGGATTCCCGCGCGGCTGACGGAGATCTTCGAACGCGCCCGGCGCGAGAATCGCACCACGAACGCGGTGGCGGACCAGATGGCGCGCGAGCTCCTGGCCCGGCACCGGCACCGACTGGTGGCCTGATCACCCCCGGGAGCAGGCCACGGCGCAGCCCGCGCTTCCGGAGCGGCCACGGCGGTGAAGTACACTGTCGCCCATGAAGCGGGTCATCGCCATCGCGAACCAGAAGGGCGGCGTCGGCAAGACCACTACGGCGGTCAATCTCGCGGCATCCCTCGCCGCCACGCGACGGCGCGTGCTGCTGATGGATCTGGATCCGCAGGGCAACGCCACCATGGGCAGCGGAGTCGACAAGGGCTCGCTCCAACGCAGCACCTGTGAAGTGCTGCTCGGGGAATGCGATCTCGCGGCCGCGCTGGTCCAGGTCGCAGAGGGCGACTTCATGCTGCTGCCGGCCAACCAGGACCTCACCGCCGCGGAAGTGCGCCTGCTGACGCTGCCGATCGGACGGGAGATCAAGCTGCGCCAGGCGCTGCAACCCAAGCGCGAAGCCTTCGACGTCATCCTCATCGACTGTCCGCCGGCGCTCAACATGCTCACCATCAACGCGCTGGTCGCCGCCGACAGCGTGCTCATTCCCATGCAGTGCGAGTATTACGCGCTCGAGGGGCTGTCGGCGCTGCTCGCCACCGTGGAACAGATCCGCGTGGCCGCAAATCCGCAGCTCTCGATCGAGGGCGTGCTGCGCACCATGTTCGACCCCCGCAACAACCTCGCCAACGAGGTGAGCGCGCAGCTCGTCACGCACTTCGGCGACAAGGTGTTTCGCACCATCATCCCGCGCAATATCCGCCTCGCGGAGGCGCCCTCATTCGGCAAGCCGGCGCTGTTTCATGACCGGGAATCCCGCGGGGCTCTGGCGTATCTTGCGCTCGCGGGGGAGATGATCCGGCGCGAGGAGGAGGCCTACGCCGCCCGGGCGCGGGCGGCGGTCACTGGAGACAGCACGTTTGCGGCGGCCGCGGGCAACGAGGCTGCGAACGAGCCGTCAACAGACCACGCGGTCGGCGAGGACACCTCACCTTGACTGCGCTACTAACCGAAGCTTGCCTGTTCCATACAGGCTCGATTCCGTCGCCCGCTTCGCGCTTCCTCTGCGAGCACCTGCTCCAGAATCTCTTCCGGGCATGCACCTCCCGCATCCACGCGCAGGTCCCGGTCGTCACGACCGGCCAGCTGGCGAAGACCCTCCGCCAGCAGATTCCGTGCGGCATTGACGTCGCGATCGTGCCAGCTCCCGCACGCCGGGCACCCCCATCGCCGCTCATCAAGCCGCAACCCTTCGACTGTGTGCCGGCATGCCGAGCAGGTCTTGCTCGAGGGATACCAGCGGTCCACCTCGATCAGGATCTTGCCGTACCAGTTGCCCTTGTAGGTGAGCTGCCGGCGCACCTCGCTGAACGCGACGTCGTGGATCGCACGGGCGTGCTGTCCGCGCGCCAGCGCGTTTACGTTCAGGTCCTCGATACAGATCAAATCAAATTCTCGCACCAAGCGCGTGGTGAGCGCGTGCAGGGCGGATTGGCGCTCCTGCCTCACCCGGGCGTGCGCCCGCGCTACCCGCAAGCGTTGCTTCTCACGGCGCCGACTGCCTTTGCGCCGTCGGGCAAGACACCGCTGCTGCTGGCGCAGGTATCTCAGGCGGGCGTGATAGCGCTTCGGATTGGGGATCTTTTCCCCGGTCGAGAGCGTCACCAGGTCAGGACGTTCGACTTCAGGGAGCGATTCAGCAAGTCTGAGCGCACCGAGCTTCGGCAGAGTCACGAGCCCGCGCGCCCAGGCCACCCCCACATCCTGAAACCTAACGCTCCCGGAAGTGGTTTTCCCTTTGAACCGCGGGTAGCGGGCACGGTGGGCAAAGAAGTTGCGAAACGCTGCATCCTGATCGCGCAGGCACTGGGTGAGGCAGGTCGCGGGCACCTGCGCGAGCCACTCGTGGCCCGGGGTTCTCTTCCACTGGCTCAGCCAGCGCGAAATGTCATTCCCGGTGAGTGTCAGTCCGCACTCGCGATACGCCTCACAGCGGATCTCCAGTGCCCGGTTCCACAGCCAGCGGGTAACCCCCAACCAGCGGTCCAGCAAACGGCGCTGAGCGCCATTCGGATAGGCGCGAATGCGGAAGCTTCGCGTGGCCGTTCTGATCTCAGAATTATGAACTTGCTGCCACGCGAATTGCAGGCGCATATAAGGTGCGTTCGTATGCAAATGCACCGCGCGCCGCCCGTCCGAGGAGAACTCGAGTGATTCACAGAAGACCTACCCTTGGCCGCGGTCTCGCGGACCTGCTCGGCGCACGAGCAACCGCCCCGCACGCCGCCGCGCCGGTCGGGGAACAGCTGGCGAAGCTGCCGCTGGACCTGCTGCAGCGCGGCCGCTACCAGCCGCGCATCGACATGCGTACCGAGACGCTCGCGGAACTCGCCGACTCCATCAAGGCGCAGGGCGTGGTGCAGCCCATCGTGGTGCGCGCGCTGGGTGCCCCGGACGTGGGCGAGTCGCAGCGCTACGAGATCATTGCCGGCGAACGGCGCTGGCGCGCGGCGCAGATGGCGGGGCTCACGGAGATTCCGGCGGTCATCCGCCACATTCCCGATGACGCGGCGATCGCAATCGCCCTGATCGAGAACATCCAGCGCGAGAACCTGAACCCGCTGGAGGAAGCGCGTGCACTGACGCGCCTGATCACCGAGTTCGGACTCACGCACCAGGAGGCCGCCGATGCGGTCGGTCGCTCGCGCGCCGGCGTCAGCAACATCCTGCGCCTGCTGGAGCTGGCGCCGGAGGTCTGCGAGCTCCTCGAGAAGCGCACCATCGAGATGGGCCACGCGCGGGCGCTGCTGGCGCTGACGCAGCGCCGCCAACAGACCGAGGTCGGGCTGCTCGTGGCCAAGAAGAGTCTGTCGGTGCGCGACACCGAGGCGCTGGTGCGGCGCCTGCAGGCCCCGGCCGGCGGCGGGTCAGCCGAGCCCGCCGCTTCCCGCGACCCGAACGTCGAGCGCCTGGAGCAGGAGCTGGCCGAGAAACTCGGCGCCCGCGTCGCCATCCAGCACGGCAGCGGGGGCAAGGGCAAGCTGGTGGTGAGCTACAACAGCCTGGATGAGCTCGACGGGATTATCGCGCACATCCAATAGCGTGTGGACTCACGCGCGGGCGGTCTCTATAATCCCGCGGCTTTTTCGCCGTCGCAGCCCTAAGTGACTGAACGGCCGAAGTAATGTTAAGCCCTTGCGTTCAGCTCTTTTGAGCCCCTCGAGCGGGACTTATATAAGGTGTTGGCGATCGATCTGCCCCATGCGCGGCGGCTGGCCCTTGGCGTCGTGCTGGCTCAGGCGGGCATGACCGTGACAGCGGCGCTGTGCGCGTGGGCCATCGCAGATCGGCGCGCGGGGCTCTCGGCGCTTCTCGGTGGCGGGATCGCCACGGT
>JBGPKC010000093.1:0-9414 GCA_041485725.1 Steroidobacteraceae bacterium | reverse complement strand
CGCCCACAATGTCGTTGTTGGTGGAGAGATTGAACTTGGTCTGCGGATCGAGCTCGGTCTTCACCTTGAGCCAGCTGTCGGGAATCCGGAACGGTTCCTGGCCGGTGGCGCGCTCGTACAGCCGCGACAGGTACGTGAACGGCTCGACTTCGCGGCCGTCCTCCTTCCAGCCCTGCACCGTGCCGACGTTCAGGCGCAGCGTGAAGGTCGCATCCGGCGGCACACTGGTGCCATACACGCGAAAGCGGGCGCGCGCGATTTTTTCGGACGCGGCATCGACCGGAGCTTCCACCTCGTCCTCATAACTCTTGCGCACCGCACGCGCCTGCGCATCCACGCTGCGCGCGAGTTCGATCATCGGGTCGTGCGCGGCCTCCAGCGCGGCCGCGCCCCCGTCCCACAAGCGCCGGCGCAGCTTCGGATCGGCGAGCTGCGAGCCGTCCACCAGCCGTGCCGCCAGCGTGTCGGGTGAGTCCTGCGCCAGCAGCTGACGCACGATCGGGGCGTCCGGCCCCAGCCACTCGCGCATGCGCTCCAACGCAAAGGACAGCGTGAGCTTGTCGAGCGCCGGATACACGGGTACCGGGGCGGTGAGGCGCTGCACGACGCGTGGCAGCGCCGCGTCGCGGTATTCACGCAGGCGGTCGGTGTTGGGTTTGGGGCGTTCGGCCGCGCCACGTACCAGGGTACGCGCATAGTTGAACAGCCTGCTGTTGAAGCCGGCGCCCTGCTCGAGGAACGTATAGGGCAGGTAGAGCTCGCGCTCGCGCAGCTGCGCTTTGGCGATGTCCGACCAGGGATCGCCGATCGCGGCGGCGAACGGCGGGTCGGCGGCCACCTTGGCCCGCAGCGCCGCTTCCTCGTCGCGCTTGGCTTGCAGCAGCCGGTCATCGAGCAGCGCGTCGAGCTGCTTGCGGCGCACCTTGATGGAATTCTCCAGGCCATTGAGCGGATCTTCCACGATGCGGTCCGCTTCGGCGCCCGTCTTGCCGTACTCGATGAGACGCCCGCGCAACTCCGAGGCGCGCAGCAGCCAGCGCGGCAGTTCCACATTGCGCAGGCTCTGGAGCTGCGCAACGGTCAGCAGCCGGTCGGTGGAACCGGGATGCCCCGATACGAACACCAGCTCGCCCGCCTGCGGCCCCTGCGGCCGTATCGCCAGGAAGTCCGGCGTCGCGGCGGGCTTGCCGTTCGCTCCGTAGGCGCGCAGCACCGACATGTCCAGGCACCAGCGCGGGAACTGAAAGTTGTCCGGGTCACCGCCGAATGCGGCAATCCCGCGCTCGGGAGCGAATACCAGGCGCACGTCGTCATAGCGGTGGTACTTGTAGAGCCAGTACTGCCCGCCCTGGTAGAGGTCGACGGATTCGCACTTCAGCGGACCGGATTTGGCGTGCTGGCTCTGCTGCTCGCAGGCCTGCTCGAGTTGCGTCAGGGTCTTCTTGCGGGTGTCGTTGGCCGCGCGGTCATCGAGTCCGCTGATCGCCGCGGCGACCTTGGCGGTGACGTTCTCCACGCCCATCAGTACGTCGGCGATCTGCGTTCCGCACTTGAGCTCCTGTTCCCGGGAGCGGGCGAGGAAGCCGCTGCGCACCCGGTTCTGCTCACTGGTCGAGTGCTCATCCAGGCAGGCTTCGGCGCAGTGGTGATTGGTGAGGATCAGCCCCTCGGGCGACACGAAGGATGCCGTGCAGTTCGACAAGCGGATGGTGGCGGTGCGCACCCGATCCAGCCAGGCGGAGCTGATGTCGGCGCCGTACTGGCGCTTCACCAGATCCTGCGGAAAGTCGTGGAAGGTCCACATGCCGCCGTCGCTGAACGCGGGCGGTGATACCAGGAGCACGAGGACGGCGGGCAGACAGCTGCGGCGCATGGCGATCCCTTCAAAGTTATTGGTGGCAACCCCGGCCAACATTTCCGGCGGTAGCGATTATGCTCGAAAGCTATGTTCCGCTCTTCGCTTCAGCTTTCTGATTCGAGCAGCATGAGCGTCGTGCCGTCCGGACTTTCCAGCATGGCGTTGCCGAGGCGCCCGGCGGCGCCCGGCACGATGGCGGACATGGCTAGGCCCATCTCGCGCAGCCGCGCAATGCGCGCGCGCATAGCGGGGTCGCGGAACACGAGCATCGGACGCTCGCACACCTGCAGGGGGTGAAACGAGACGTCCAGGTAATCGCTGGTGAGCGGCAGGTGCGGATAGGGCGCCGCCACCTCGCCGGCGGCGACGAAGCCCAGAGGCTCCCAGAAGCCCTGCGCGGCGGCAAAGTCCGTGACCGGCAGACTCACTTCGGCGAAGTCCCCGCACAGCGAGACCTCGGCCAGCCCGCGCGCCACCGGCGAGTAGGTGCGCGCTTCCAGCACCGCGACCGCGTGGCCAAACGGGTCCGACAAACCGATCTCGTGGAATACCTCCTCGCCGGTGCGGCACCGTGTCAGTTTGATGCCGGCCGCGGCAAACTCCCGCACGCACTCGGCAATGCCCGGACGCACGAAAGTGAGAACCGGCGAGGCGCCGGGCCGTTGATGCAGGCCTATGACCAGCCGGCCGTCGGTCAGCACTCCGTACGGATGCGTCAGCGTATCGGTGGTGAGGGCCTGGGTGAAGCCTAAGCGTTCGTAGAACTCGATCGAGGCGCGCACATCATCGACCGCGATGCTGGTCTCGTGAAAAGTCCCCAGCAGGGGCAGTGGCGCGCCGGACCTCACGCGGAGGTACCGCGCGCGGTGCTGGGAAGGCGGCCATGCCCGGCGTGCGTCCAGCCCTGACAGTGCTGCTCGATCAGGTCCGCGAGGCATTGCGCATGGCTGGCGCGGGCGTTGAGTGCCGGCACATACTGGTAACGCTCACCACCGGCGCGCATGAAGACGTCGCGATTTTCGATATCGATCTCCTCGAGCGTCTCCAGGCAGTCCACGGCAAATCCCGGACACACCAGGGTCACTTCGCGCACGCCGCGGGCGGGCATCCCGGTGAGCACCGTGCGGGTGTAGGGCTTCAGCCAGTCCGTCGGACCAAAGCGCGACTGAAAGCTCACGCTCCACTCCCCGTCGCGCAACAGCAGTTCGTCCGCGAGCAGGCGCGCCGTGGTCTGGCAGCGGCAGAAGTACGGGTCGCCCTGGTGGACGTAGCGTTCCGGAATGCCATGAAAGGAAATCAGCAGGTGAGGCGTGCGGCCGTGAGCCTGCCAGTGCTCGGTGACACTGGCGCGCAGCGCATCGATGTAGCCCGGATGCTCGTGATAGTCGGCGATGAAGCGCAGCTCCGGCAGCCAGCGCCAGCGGCGCAACTCGGCACTCACCTGGTCGTAGACGGCACCGGTGGTGGCCCCGCAATACTGCGGAAACAGCGGCAGCACCAGGATGCGCTGTGCACCGGACTCGCGCAATCGACCGAGCGCGCCGCGCACGTCGGGCGGGCTGTAGAGCATGCCGACCTCCACCGACATGGGCGCCAGCATGCGTTGCGCGAGCGAGCTGGCGAGCTCGGCACGCAAGCGCTCCGACAGCTCGCGCAGCGGCGAGCCGCCAGCAGTCCAGATGAGGCGGTACTTGCGCGCGATGCGCCGCGGACGCCAGGGGAGAATCACCCCGTACAGCAGCGGCAGCCACAGTGCGCGCGGCAGCTCCACCACGCGCGGGTCGGAGAGGAAGCGCGCCAGGAACGCGCGCACGGCGCGCGGCTCGGCGGCTTGCGGCGTGCCGGAGTTGACCAGCAGGATGCCGATACGTTCGGGGTTCGCGGAGCGCATGGTTCACGATACCGCAAGTTCAGCCAATGCCCACACACAGGTATTTCAGCTCGGTGTAGTCGAGGATCCCGTACTTCGAGCCCTCGCGGCCCGTGCCCGACTCCTTGACCCCCCCGAACGGCGCAACCTCGGTGGAAATGATCCCGGTATTCAGGCCCACGATGCCGTACTCCAGGGCCTCCGCCACGCGCCACGAGCGCGCCAGGTCGCGGGTGTAGAAGTAGGCCGCCAGTCCGAACTCGGTATCGTTCGCCATGCGGATGGCGTCGCTCTCGGTCTCGAAACGGAACAGGGGTGCGACCGGACCGAAGGTCTCTTCGCGCGCCACCAACATGTCGGCCGTCACGTCGGTGACCACGGTCGGCTCGAAGAACGTGCCGCCGAGGGCGTGGCGCTTGCCGCCAAGCACGATGCGCGCGCCCTTGGCGGTGGCGTCCGCGAGGTGCTGCTCCACCTTGGCGAGCGCCTTGGTATCGATCAGCGGACCCTGCTCGGTGGGGCCCTTGAGCCCGTCGCCCACGCGCAGCTGTGCCACGGCGTGCACCAGCTTAGCCGTAAACGCCTCGTACACCGGCGCCTGCACCAGCAGGCGATTGGCGCACACGCACGTCTGTCCGGTGTTGCGGTACTTGCTGGCGATCGCCCCCGCCACCGCGGCATCCAGATCGGCGTCCTCGAACACGATGAACGGCGCATTGCCGCCGAGCTCCAGCGACAGCTTCTTCACCGTGCCGGCGCATTGCGCCATGAGTGTCTTGCCCACGGCGGTGGAGCCGGTGAACGTGACCTTGCGGACGCTGGTGTTGGAAGTCATCTCGCCGCCGATCGCGGCCGCGTCCCCGGTGATCATGTTGAGCACGCCGGCCGGCACCCCGGCGCGCGCCGCGAGCGCTGCGGCGGCGAGTGCCGAGTAGGGCGTCTGGCTCGCGGGCTTGCAGACGAAAGTACAGCCGGCCGCGAGCGCGGGTCCCGCCTTGCGCGTGATCATCGCCAGGGGGAAATTCCACGGCGTGATCGCCGCGACCACTCCCACGGGCTGGCGCAGCACCAGGATGCGCTTGTCGGCCTGGTGCCCCGGGATCACGTCCCCGTACAGGCGCTTGCCTTCCTCGGCGAACCACTCGATGAACGAGGCCGCGTAGGCAATCTCGCCCTTGGACTCGGCGAGCGGCTTGCCCTGTTCGGCGGTCATCAGGGTGGCCAGGTCCTCGAGGTTCGCCATCAGCAGCTCGTACCAGCGACGCAGCACCGCCGCGCGCTCCTTGGCGGTCTGCGCGGCCCACGCCGGGAATGCCTGGGCGGCGGCCTCGATGGCGCGCCGCGTTTCGCCGGCGCCCATGTCGGGCACCGCGCCGATCGGCTCGCGGGTCGCCGGATTCACGACCTGGCGCGTGGCGCCGTTGGTGGCGTCCACCCACTTGCCCCCGATGAAGGCGCGGGTACGCAGCAGATCCGCATCGCGCAATTTCATGTAGCGGCTCTCCTTGAGTTTTCAGCCCTTGACCGGCTCGCCGCCGGCAACATAGCGGCCGAGGAAGTCCAGGGTACGTGCGCGCGCCAGCGCGGCGACCTGCGGGTTGTAGGCGTCGCGCTGCTCGCAGTTGAAACCGTGGCCCGCCCCCTCATAGACAAACAGGGGCGCGTGCGGGTTCGCCGCCCTGATCCGCACGACGTCGGCGTGCGGGATGCTGCGGTCCTCCTTGCCGTAGTGGTACATGACCGGACACCTGGGTTTCTGCTCGAGGTAGCTCGCGACCCGGCCGTAATACACCACCGCGCAGGCGAGCGGCAGCTGGCAGGCCGCAAGATACGACAGGGTTCCGCCCCAGCAGTAGCCGACGGTTGCCGCCCGGCCGGAGTGTTTCACCACGGCGATCGCGGCAGCGAGATCGCGCAGCGTATCTTCCGGCGCCAGCTGCTTGGTGTAGCCGCTACCCTCCTGCATTTCGGCGGCGGAGTAGCCGAGCTCGATACCGCGGCGCACCCGATCGAACAGGCAGGGCGCGATCGCCGTGTAACCGTCGGCGGCGAAGCCGTCGGTCACTTTGCGGATGTGACTGTTGACGCCGAAGATCTCCTGGATCACGACCAGCGCGCCGCGCGGGCGTCCGGGTGCGGCGGCGAGCCAAGCCTGAAACTCGTGGCCGTCGCGGGCCATGATGGTGGAGTACTCGCCCATGGACTTGGCTTTCGATGGCTTCGCCGGATCGACCATGGCATTCTAACGCCTTGCGCCTCGGGGAGGAGTCATGCTGGTCGGATCCGCGGTCAGACGCGTGGCCATCGTGGGTGGCTTACGCATTCCCTTCGCCCGCTCGTATTCGGCTTACGCCACCGCCAGTAACCAGGACATGCTCACGGCTGTGTTCCGCGCCGTGGTCGAACGCTTCAAGCTCCAGGGCGAGCGTCTCGGGGATGTGGCCGCAGGCGCGGTGATCAAGCACTCCAGGGACTACAACCTGGTGCGCGAGAGCGTGCTGTCGAGCGGGCTCGATCCGCACACGCCCGGGCTGGACATGCAGCGTGCCTGCGGCACGAGCCTGGAAGCCGCGATCGACATCGGCAACAAGATCGCGCTCGGACAGATCGACGCCGGTCTCGCCGGCGGCACCGACTCCATCAGCGATGCGCCGATCGTCTACCCGCGCTCGTATCAGCAACTGCTGCTCGCGAGCTACCGCGGGCGCAACGCGTGGCAGCGGCTGTCGCCGTGGTTGGGTCTGCGGCCCCGGCACTTCAGGCCGGTGTTGCCCGCGGTCGTCGAGCCGCGCACCGGATTGTCCATGGGGCAGAGCACCGAGATCATGGCCAAGCGCTGGCAGATCACACGTGCCGAGCAGGACCAGCTGGCCCAGCAGAGCCACATGAAGGCCGCGGCCGCATGGCGCGCCGGGTTCTACGACGACCTGGTGGTGGAGTACCTGGGACTGAAGAGCGACAACAATATCCGCGCCGACACCAGCCCCGAGAAACTCGCCAAGCTGCGGCCGAGCTTCGCCGCGGACGGCACGCTCACCGCCGGCAACAGCACGCCGCTCACCGATGGGGCGAGCGCGGTGCTGCTGGCGACGCCGGAGTGGGCAGCCAAGCGCAACCTGCCGGTGCTGGCTTACCTGCGCTACGGCAAGGCGTGGGCGGTCGACTTCGCAAACGGCAAGGAGGGGCTGCTGATGGCACCCACCTACGCCGTACCCGCGATGCTGCGCGATGCCGGCCTGACACTGCAGGACTTCGATTACTACGAGATTCACGAGGCGTTCGCGGCCCAGGTGTTGTGCACACTGAAAGCCTGGGAATCACCGGACTACTGCCGCGATGTGTTGGGATTGCCTGCGCCGCTGGGCAGCATCGACCTCGGCAGGCTGAACGTAAAGGGCGGTAGCGTGGCCATCGGGCACCCGTTCGCCGCCACCGGCACGCGCATTCTGGGCACGCTCGCCAAGATGCTCGCAGGCGATACCAGCGCGAAGCGCGGACTGATCTCGGTCTGCGCCGCCGGCGGGATGGGAGTGACGGCCATCGTCGAGCGCTGAAGGGGGCAGGAATAATGCGTGTCAGGAGCGTGTGGGCCACGCTTACGTTAAGCGCACTGCCGAGCGCCACGCCGGCGCACGCCGATTTCCAGACGGCGCTCGGGGAATACAACGCCGGCCACTACGAGCTCGCGCACGCGCAGTTCATGGCGCTCGCGGAACTCGGCGATTGCTCGTCGCAGTTCAACCTGGGAGCGATGGCGCTGAAGGGGCAGGGCGGCCCGAAGGATGCCGGCAGCGGGGTCGGCTGGCTGCAGGCGGCCGCCGGCAACGGCTGCGAGCAACTCGTGGGCAACAAGGTGGCGGGCCTCACGGCGAAGCTGAGCGCCGCTGAGTCGGTCGCCGCCGCGGGCATCGTGGCCCGCTACGGCCGTGATGCGTTGCATACGCAGGGCATTGTCAGCCCTGACTTCAGCTGCCGGGAACAGGTTGGCGCGAGTGTGCTGCAGGCTCCCATGCCGGAGTACCCGCGCCTCGCCGGTGACACGCGCCAGAGCGCGATCGTGATCACCGAGCTGACGATCGGGGTCGACGGCCTGGCCCGCGACCCGGAGATTCTGCTGGCGGTGCCGGAGACGGGTTTTCCGGCGGCGGCCGTCGAGTCGTGGCTGAACTCGCGGTTCGTGCCGGCGTCCCGCGGCGGTGCGCCCGTCGAATCGAGGCTCCAGGCCAAGTCGCTGTTTGCCATCGAGGGGGGCAGTGGGCTGTCGGGAATGGACGCCTACAGGTCGGCCCGGCAGCGCGCCGATGCGGGTGACCCGGTAGCCGGGTACCTGGTCGGGCTCACGGCAACGCTCGATGCCTCGCTCGGGATCTCCTCCGGGAGGGCGGGGCAGCTGCTGCTCGCCTCGGCGCGCGACGGCGATTCCCGCGCCCAGTACTGGGTGGGGAGCGAGCTGCACGCCACCGCCGTGTGCCACGGCCAGGTGAACGGCGCGGTGTGGCTGCGGCACGCCGCTGACGGCGGCAGCGCCTCGGCACAGCTGATGCTGGCAACGGATCTGCTGAGTGCCGATCCTTCAGGCGCGCAGGCCGCGCAGGCGCGCAGCCTGCTCGAGCGGGCGGCGACCTCCGACAGCTTCTACGTCAGAAAGCACGTGGTGGCCCTGCTCGCCGCCTCACCGCTCGAGGGGCTGCGCGATCCGGGCACGGCGCTGACCGTGGCGCTGAAACTCGCCGCCGGGGAGATTCAGTCCGATCCGCAGATGTTTGAAGCCGTCGCTGCGGCTTACGCGGCCAACGGGGATTTCCGCCAGGCGAGCGCGCAGCAGCAGATTGCGATCCGCAAGGCCCACAGCCTTGCGTGGAATACGCGCGTGATGACGCAGAGGCTGGCCGCGTACCGCGACGGCAGGCCGTGGCGCGGCGATCTGTTCGCACTGCCGCCGCACTAGCCGCGCGCCAATTAGCGCTCGCGCACCGTGCGCGCCATGATGCGCACATGGAGGCACTCTCGGGCGCGGTGCTGGTCGTGTTCTGCCGCCGCCCGCAGATCGGACGCGGCAAGCAGAGATTGGCGCGCGCGCTGGGCGCGGCAGATGCGCTGGCGATCGCGCAGGCGCTGCTGGAGTGCGCGCTGGAGGATGCGCTCGCGTGGCCGGGCGGGCTCGTCATTGCACCGGAGAATCCGACTGAGGCGCGCTGGGCACAGGGCCTGCTCGAGCGTGAGGCGAGCGTGCAGCCCCAGCCGCGCGGCAACCTGGGTGAGCGTCTGAACGCAGTCGATCGCGCGGTGCGCGCTCTCGGCCACGAGCGCGTCCTGTTCATCGGCAGCGACGCCCCGTCGCTGACCCTGTCGGATCTTCTCGCGGCGCAAACTGCGCTGGATCGATCGGATGTCGTGCTGGTTCCGGCCCGGGACGGCGGTGTGACGCTGATGGGATCGCGGCTTGCGTGGCCGGATCTGGCTCCCCTGCCGTGGAGCGCGCCGACTCTGGCGCAAGGCCTGGAGGCGTGTTGCCGCAGCCACGCTCGTTCCGTGACGCGGCTGCCGGATTCGTACGACGTCGACGCACTGTCCGATCTCGGCATCGCACGGCGCGCGCTCGCAGACGACGATCGTCCGGCGCGCCGCCGGCTGCATGAGCTGCTGGTGAAGGTCGCGTGAACGCATGAAGGGGCGCGTGCTGTGG
>JBGPKC010000092.1:0-9438 GCA_041485725.1 Steroidobacteraceae bacterium | reverse complement strand
GTTGATGCCGAGGCATTCAGCGACGTCGGCATTGCTGGGGTTCTTCAGCAGCTCGCCCCCGCGGCAGATCACCACGGGAACGTCCTCGTTCCGCACGTGAAAGCGCTCGAGCAACGCCACGGCGTCGGCATCATGCTCGACGTCGATATTCACGTAGGGGCGGGCGTTACGCGTCAGGAACTCCCGTAACCTCAGGGTGTCGGCGGAATGATCCGAACCCAGCAGCAGCACCTCGCTATGACCGGACTCGATGACGCTCATGCGGCGCAGGATGAAAGCGCGCATGAAGAGCTCGCTGAGCTCGGCATCGTTCTGCACGATGCGTCGCAGCTGCTCCGCGTCGATCAATAGAACGGTGCCGGCCTCGCGCACGCGAATGCGCACCAGGGCAGGGGTGCCGCGCAAGGTGCTCATCTCGCCGGTAAAGTCCCCGGGGCTCAGAAGGTAGAGCAACTCGTAGCCGGATGCGGCCTCAGTAGCCGACGGCGGAGCCAGAGCCTCAACACTTCCCGCCGCCAGCACGAAAACACCACGGGGTGGGTCGCCCAGTTCCACGAGGATCTCCCCCGCGCGCGTCTGCAGGCGGGTGCCCTGGCGCTCCAGGCGCGCGAGCTGTGCGGAGGTGAGCTTGGGGAACATCTGCGCGCGACGCTGTTCCAGGAGAGTGTTCGCCACCGTCGCTCCCTACAGATCGAGTCGAGTCACGGCGGCAGCTCCATCGCCAGCTCATCGATGTAGCACCAGCTCCAATTCTCGCCCGGTTCGATTGACGTCATGATGGGGTGCTGCGTCGCATGGAAGTGCTTGGTCGCGTGCCGATTCTTCGAGTCGTCGCAGCAACCGACATGCCCGCAGGTCCTGCAGAGTCGCAGATGGACCCAGGTATCGCCGAGCTTGAGGCACTCCTCGCAACCGCGACTACGTGGACGATCGGTCCGCACGAAATCCAGATGACGGCACTGCTTAGCCATGAGACTTACGGTGTGCGTGCACTCGCGGATTGTTCGGTCTGCCAACCGCCGCCCACGGCCCGATACAGCTGCACCAGCGACAGCAGGGTATTCAAGTGCGCCGCGGAGAGCGACAGCTCCGCGGTGAACAGGTCGCGGTCGGCGTTGATCACATCGAAGTAGGAGGAATAGCCGACGCGATAGCGGGCCAGGGCGATGGTGTTGGCCTTGCGCTGTGCGTCCACCTGCGCCTGCTGCGCCACCTGGAATTCAGCGTACTTCTCCCGCGCGATGAGCGCGTCGGATACTTCCCGGAAGGCCCTCTGGATGCTCTGCTGGTATTGCAACAGCGCCTGGCGTTTCTGGGCATCGGCCAGATCCAGTTGATAAAGATTACGTTGCGAGCTCAGCAGGGGTTGCAGCAGGCCACCGGCGACCGACCACGTCTTGGTGGGTCCGCTGAACAGGTCGGACAAGGCGGTGCTGACGTGGCCGCCCGCGGCGGTCAGGGTGATGCTCGGGAACAGGTTAGCCTTCGCTGATCCAACATTGGCATTGGCCGCCACCAGGTTCTGCTCGGTCTCGCGCAGATCCGGGCGGCGCTCCAGTAGCGTGGAGGGAAGGCCGGCAGGTGGCACCGGGGGAGCGGCGGGTTCGGTCAGGCGCTTGAGCCGGTCATTCTCGGTACGCAGGATCGCGTCCGGGTTGCGGCCCAACAGCACGCTCAGCTGGTCTTCAGAGATGCCGATCTGGCGCTGCAGGTCGGGGATGTTGGCCTGGGCAATGGCCAACTGCGCCTGGGCAGTCGCGACGTCCAGGCCCGACACCGTGCCGCGCTCATGCTGGGCCTGCGTCAGGTCGACGAATTTCTGGCGTGTCCCCACCGTGTGCTGGGTGATGGCGAGCTGCTCGTCCAGTGTCAGCAGGGTGAAGTAGGCGGTCGCGACGCCGGAGACCAGCCCCGCCATCACATCCTGCTTGGCGTATTGGGAAGCGAGTAGCCCAGCACGCGCGGCCTCGGTGGCGCGCCGGTACTTGCCCCAGAAATCGAATTCGTAAGATAGGCTGCCGTCCACCGAAAACACGTTGCTGATCGCCGGTACGCCGGGGACGCGCTGGTCCACGGAAGTGCGCGCTCGCTGCGCATCGGCCGAAGCCGAAATCTGCGGCAGCTGCTGCAAACGCGTTGAGCCGAGAATGGCGCGCGCCTGGTCGACGCGCGCCGCGGCAATGCGCACGTCGAGGTTGTTGTCGAGCGCCTCGCGGATCAGCGACTGCAGGGTGGGGTCCTGGTAAAGCTGCCACCATCCCTGATCGGCGAAGGAGTCGTTGCCGGCGGCCGGCTCGAAACGGTACGCAGCCGGAATCTTCTCTTTGGGCCGCTGGTAATCGGGTCCGAACGCGCACGCCACTGCCAGCAGCGCCGCGCTGGCGGTCATCATGCTGCACAGGTTGCGCCTCATGACTGCACTTCGGTGGCAACCGCGGGCTTACCGCGTATGCGTTCCTGCAGGCTCTGCACCAATACGTAGAACACCGGAATGATGAAGATGCCGATCATGGTGGCTACGCTCATGCCGAACACCACTGCGGTGCCCAGCACCAGGCGCGCGCCGGAGCCGGCGCCGGTGGCGATAGCGAGCGGTACGGAACCGAAAATGAATGCGAAGGAGGTCATCAGGATCGGCCGCAGGCGCAGGCGCGCGCCCTCGATCGCCGCATCCACCAGCGGCCTGCCACGCTCGTACGCGAGCTTGGCGAATTCGACGATGAGGATGGCGTTCTTCGCCGCCAGTCCGATCAACATCACCAGCCCGATCTGAGCGTAGATGTCGCTGGGCATGCTGCGCAACGTCAGGCCGAGGTAGGCGCCCAGCACCGCAAACGGGATCCCCAGGAGAACCGCGAACGGGACAGCCCAGCTTTCATACAGCGCCGCCAGCACCAGGAAGACGAAGACGATGGCCATGCCGAAAATCGCCCCGGCCTGCCCGCCGGAGAGCTTTTCCTGGTAAGTCGTGCCGGTCCAGTCGTAGCCGTAGCCATCCGGCAGGCGGCTCGCCAGGTCTTCCATCGCCAGCGTCGCCTGTCCGGAACTGTAGCCGGGCGCAGCGGAACCGTTGATGGTCACCGCGCGGAACACGTTGAAGCGCTCGATGTATTCCGGACCCTGGATTTCCTTGATCGACACCAGGGTTGACAGGGGCACCATGTCGCCCTGCTCGGTGCGCACATACAAGCCGTTGACCGAGTCCGGCGAGGCGCGTGCGGCGGCCTCGGCCTGGGCCGTGACCTTGTAGGTGCGTCCGTAGAGGTTGAAGTCGTTGATATAACTGCCGCCGAAGAAGGCCTGCAGCGTGGAGAAGATGCTCGAGATCGACACGCCCAGGACCTTGGCGCGCTCGCGGTCGATGACATACTCGACCTGCGGCGTATTCACATTGAACTGCGTGAACACGCGGGTCAGTTCCGGGCGCTTGTTGGCCTGTCCGAGGACGTCCTGGATCACGCCGGCGAACTTCTGGATGTCGCCGCCGCTGCGGTCTTCCAGGATGAACTCGAAGCCGCCGGCGGCGCCGATGCCCGGAACCGGCGGCGGATTCAGCGCCAGCACGTTCGCTTCCTTGATGCCGCGGGCCAGTCCGTTGACGCGTGCCGCCAGCGCCAGCGAGCCATGCGCCGCGCCGCTCCGCTGGTTCCAGGGCTTAAGGATGATGAAGATCGTCGCTGCGTAGGAGGAGTTGGTGCCGGTGAGCAGGTTCAGCCCGGTGATGGCGAACGTCGCCTGAACCTCCGGCTGTTTGCGCACCATCTGGCTGAACTCGCCGGCCACCGCTTCGGTGCGCTGCAGCGAGGCGCCGACCGGCAGGGTGACGAGGCCGATCAGATAGCCCTGATCCTCGTCCGGCATGAAGCCGGTGGGCCGGGCGTGCAGCAGCAATAACGCGGTTGCGGAGAGGATCAGGAAAATCGCCATCGACCGCGCGGTGCGCCGGATAGCGCTGCCGACCGTGCCGACGTAGCGCGCAGTGAAGCGCTTGAAGCCGCGGTCAAAGGAGCCGAAGAAGCGGCCGAGGATCCCGCCGAAATGCGATTCCGCCGTCGGCTTCAGCAGTAGCGCGCACAGCGCCGGGGTGAAGGTGAGGGCGACCAGCGCCGAGATCGCCACCGACACCGCGAGCGTCAGCGCGAACTGCCGGTAGAACTGGCCGGTGAGGCCGCCGAGGAAGGCCACCGGCACGAATACCGAGATCAGCACCAGAGCGATCGCAACCACCGGGCCTGAGACCTCCTGCATCGCCGCCTTGGTGGCCTCCCGCGCCGACAGCTTACGGCTGTCCATGATTTGGGTGACGGCTTCGACGACGACGATGGCGTCGTCCACCACCAGACCGATGGCGAGCACCAGCGCAAACAGGGTCAGCGTGTTGAGGGAGAAGCCAAGCGCGATAAAGGCGCTGAACGCGCCGATGAGGGACACCGGGATCGCGAGCATCGGGATAAACGTGGCGCGCCAGCTTTCGAGGAAGATGAATACCACCAGCAACACCAGCACGCCCGCTTCGAGCAGCGTCTTGACCACTTCGCGCACCGATTCCGCCACGAACAGCGTGGTGTCGTAGGGGATCTGGTAGTGGATGCCTTGGGGGAAGGTCGGCGCCAGGCCGTCCATCACCTGGCGCACGCCCTTGGCCACCTCCAGGGCGTTGGCGTCCGGCAACTGGTAGACGCCGATGATGGCGGTGGGGACGCCGTTCAGCCTGCTGGAGCGCGAGTAGTCGGTGGCGGCGAGCTCGATGCGGGCGATGTCCTTGAGGTGGACGATGGCGCCCTCGGCCCCGGTGCGCACCACGATGTTGCCGTATTGCTCGGGCGTCGACAGGCGACCCTTCACCGAGGCGACGTACTGCATCTGCTGCCCCGGGGGCGCCGGCTCTGCGCCGACGGTGCCGGCGGGCGCCACCACGTTCTGTTCGGTGAGGACGCTGCTTACGTCCTGGGTGGTGACACCGAGGCGCGCCATTTTTGCCGGATCGAGCCAGATGCGCATGCCGTAGTCGCGAGCGCCGAACACGATCACCTGGCCGACACCGTGTACTCGCGCCAGGGCGTCGTAGACGTGCAGCGTCGCGTAGTTGGACAAAAAGAGGTAGTCGTAGCGCGGATCGTCCGAGCCGATCGCCACGGCCAGGAGGATCTGCGGCTGGCGCTTGGCGACCGTGATCCCTTGCTGCAGCACCTGCTGCGGCAGCTGGCGCTGGGCAATCGCGACCTGGTTCTGCACATCCACGGCAGCGATGTCCTGGTCGGTGCCGACGGCGAAGGTCACGGTTAAGGCGTAGCTGCCGTCGTTGGCGCTCTTGGAGTCCATATAAATCATGTGCGGCACGCCGTTGACCTGCTGCTCGATCGGCGCGGCTACCGACTGCTCGATGGTGGCGGCGTCGGCGCCCGGAAAAACGGTCGAGACGACGATGGTCGGCGGTGTGATCTGCGGGAAGCGGGCGACCGGCAGGGTGAACAGCGCGACGCTGCCGGCGAGCGTGATGACGATGGCGAGAACCGTCGAGAAGATCGGGCGATCGATGAAGAAGTTGATCACGTGCGGCTCCCGGGCGCTTCTCGGCCTGCCTCGCGGGCGTTTACGAGTGGCGTGGCGTGCACCGCGGATCCGGGCTTCAGGCGCTGCACGCCGTCCACGACCACCACATCGCCGGCCTTGAGTCCCTGCTGCACCTGCCAGCCGGCGCCGATACGCGGTCCCATCTGCACGTCGCGCTGCTGCGCCTTGCTCTGGGCGTCGACGACCCAGACGTAGTACTTGCCTTGCAGCTCCTGGATGGCGCGCTGCGGCAGCACGATGGCATCCGCCAGCTGCGTCGCCGCCACCTGCACTCGCGCGAACTGCCCGGCGTGCAGCAGCTGCTGCGGATTGTCCACTTCCAGGCGAATCGCCAGGGTGCCGGTGCGCTGATTCACTGCCGGATCGATGAAGTTCAGCCGGGGCCGCTGCGGGTATTCGGAGCCGTCGGCAAGGAATATGCGGAATGGCGGTGGCGTGGCGCTGTCCTGGTTCGGCGCCCGGCCCAGCTGGCGCTGCAGGGTCAACAGGCGTTGCTCGCTGATGCTGAAATTCACATACATGCGGTCGGTCTGATAGAGCGTCGTCAGTACGGTGGTGTTCGCCGTCACCAGGCCGCCCAGTCGCAGCTGCGCGCGGCCCATGACCCCGTTGATGGGGCTGGTGATGGTGGTATAACCCAGGTTCAGCGTGGCGGTCCTGACTATGGCCCGGCTGGCGTCGACCGAAGCCAGGTTGGCGTCGTTCCTTGCCACGGCCGCATCCAACTCCTGCTGGCTCACGGCATCGATTTCCGAAAGCGACTTGGCACGCCCCAGATCGCGCTGCGATTGGACCAATGCCGCCTCACTCTGCGCCAGCGCCGCCTTCGCCTGGGCCAGCGCCGCGACGTAGGGTTGCTGGTCGATGACGAACAGCAGCGCGCCGACTTTCAGGCGCTCGCCCTCGATCGGCAACTGCTTTTCCAGCACGCCGCCGACGCGCGGCCGTATTTCGACGGTGTTGACCGCCTCGGTCTCGGCGACGTAGTCCTCCGCGACCGTGGCTGCCTGCGGCGCCACGGCAACGGTGGAGACGTCTGCCGGCGGCGGAGGCGGAGGGCCCTTTTTGCCGCAGGCCACCAGCACCAGGGTAGCGGCGCCGATGCAAAATGCCCGTCGCATCAGCTTGGAACCTACGGCAACACTTTTAGAGTTAGGCATGACCTGTCAAACACGCATCGATTATTGTTTTGTTTTGCGTACAGCCGATGTCCAGAGCTGGTGCACTCTGTTGTTCTAAGGCAAGCCGAATAAATGACGCAAGGTACGCGTAGTCCGCCAGCAGCGCATCGCCGCCCCTGTCTTCGAAGACGACGCCGGCGTCGGCGCCGCGCTCCACATGGGCGGCGGGATGCCTATTGCGCCACCTGCCTTCTAAGAGAGGCCACCTCGTGCTCGCCGATCGAGGAGCCTTTCGCGCCGAAGCGCGCGGTGACGTAGTTGGCGACGGCCGCGATCTCGGCGTCGGAGTAGGTGCCGCCGAAGGCCGGCATGGAGACGATGCCTGGTGGAGTGAATCGCCTCGTGCCGGAAATCACAATCTGCGCAACATTCGTGGCACTCGGATCATTTACCGCGCGCGCACCGGTGAGTGTGGCGAAAGCTGAAATCGGGCTCTCTCCGCTCCAGTTATGGCAGCTGGCGCAGGCACCTTCAAACACTTCCTTGCCCCGAGAATCGACCGTTATCGGGCCAACCTTGTGCGACGGGTCGGCCGGGGGCGCCAGAGTGGCCGGCAGATCGGACGACGCCACCGCCGGGACACTGCGCAGATAAGTGACAACCGCGCGGACATCTTCAGGCGCCAGGTAGCTGAGGGTCTGATCGACCGCCTCTCCCATGGGTCCGGCTGCCGTACCGTGCCCCATGGCATGGCCTTTGGAGAGATAGACGAAAACGTCCTCATGCCACGCACCGATGCCGGTGCCCGGGTCGCTGGTGATGTTGTATGCACGCCAGCCGGCGGTAACCGCACCGCTGAACTTCTTGCGGTTGTTGAGCGCGAAGGCGACGTTGCGCGGCGTGTGACACTCGCCGCAATGAGCGAGCGCTTCGCTGACATAGGCACCGCGGTTCCATTCCGGGCTCTGCGCGGGGGTTGCCTGAAAGCGCTGGTCGGGGTTGAACAGCCATGACCAAATGCCCAGCAGCCAGCGCTGGTTGAAGGGAAATGGCAAGGTGTCGGCCCTGGTCGGGGCGTGCACCGGCGCGAGGGTGAAGAGATACGCTTTGATCGCGAGTGCATCGGCATCGGTCAGAAAAGTGTACGAGGTGAATGGCATCGCCGGATACAGCCGGGCGCCATCGTCGCGAACCCCGCGGCGCAGCGCGACGAGGAATTGCACATCGGTGTAATTACCGATGCCGGTCTCTTTGTCGGGCGTGATATTGGTTGAATAGAGCGTGCCGAAAGGCAGATTGAACGCAAAGCCACCGGCATACGGCTTTCCATCCTGGCTCGTGTGACAGACCATGCAGTCGGCCGCGCGTGCCAGATACTCTCCGCGGGCAATCTGGGTGGCATCCTTCAGCGCCGCTGGAACACCGGTGGGATCGGCCGCATGATACTCAGCGAGCGCGACCTTCTGTCCCGGCGCAAATTCCATAGGTCCCGTACCGCGCAACCACAGGACCGCGCCCAGCACGATGGCGAGGATGACAAGGACCGTGATGAGCGTGCCGCGCGCTGCGCCGCTGACTTTGGGATCGAGGTTGTGCAGCGCGCTCATGCCGACTTCCTCCCGGCCAGGACCTCGCGATCGATCGGCAGGCGTCTTAGCGCGATGCCCGTGGCGGCATAGATCGCGTTGCGTAGCGCGGGCGGTCCGGCCGTCGTGCCGGTTTCCCCGATACCCCCCGGTGCCTCACCGCTCTTGATCACATAGACCTCGATCGGGGGGACCTGATCGATGCGCAGCATGCGATAGTCGTTGAAGTTCGACTGCTGTACACGACCATTCTTCACCGTCACCTCGCCGTACAGCGCCGCGGTGAGCCCGAAGATGAGGCCCCCCTGCAGTTGCGCGACGATGGTGTCCGGGTTGACCGCGATGCCGGTGTCCACCGCGCTCGTCACGCGGCGCAAACGCACTTCGCCCCGTGCATCCACTTCCGCCTCCACCACCGTCGCGATAAAGCTTCCGAAAGCGGGCTGCACCGAGACGCCGCGGCCGGTGCGCGCCGGCAGGGGCTTGCCCCAGTTCGATTTCTCCGCCACCAGATCGAGCGCCGCCAGGAGCCGGGGAGATTTCCCGAGCATGGCGCGGCGGAACGCGATCGGGTCCTTCCCCGCCTTCCTCGCGAGCTCGTCCATGAAGCACTCGATCGCAAAGACGTTGTTGTTCGGCCCCACACCACGCCAGAAGCCGGTGGGCACCGCCGGGGGCTCGGCGCGCACATACTCGACGTGCAGATGTGCAATGTCGTAGGGCATGTCGACGGCACTGTCGACCGCATCGATATCGATTCCGTGCTGAAAGGCCGGCGGCAGCCAGCGTGCGATTACGGCTGAGCCCGTGACTTTGTATTTGAAGGCCGCGACCTTACCGCCGGAGAGCGTGGCGGCGATCGTGTCGCGATAGACCGGACGGTAGATATCGTGCTGGATATCTTCCTCGCGCGTCCATACGACCTTAACCGGTTCCCCGTCCAGATGCTGCGCCACGCGCACGGCCGAGAGCGCCATGTCCGGCTCGAGCCGGCGTCCGAAGCCCCCGCCGATCAGGTGGTTGTGAACGGTGACCTTCTCAACCGGCAGGCCGGTCAGTTTTGCCACCGTGCCCTGCACGCGCGAGATCACCTGCGTGCCGAGCCAGATCTCGCACGAGTCGGGTTTCAGCTGCACCGTGCAGTTCATGGGCTCCAT
>JBGPKC010000091.1:0-9472 GCA_041485725.1 Steroidobacteraceae bacterium | reverse complement strand
ACCGAGCACCAGGCTCGCGTTCGACACCAGCCCGTCGTTCACCCCGAACACGCCGGCCCGCAGACTGCCGCCGAGGCCGCTGCGATGGCGCGCACCCACTTCCGCGAGCGAGGTCGGCATCGGGTGCCCCGCCACGCTCGCCGGGGCGCTGTAGACCGAGAGGCCGCGCAGCTTCATGGCGGCGAGCACCGCACGCAGGGAGCGCGGATCGAAGCGCGACAGGAGACGCGCCACGATGCGAGCGCGCAGCGAGGGCACGAACACGCGCTCGCTGCCGTGTGCGCCCGCGCCCGCGCGCCGGGCGGCCAGCTGCCATTTCACCGCCTGTTCTTCCGCGGCCGCGGCGAGCTTCACGAACAGCTCGCTCTTTCCGGGATCGGGTTCTGCGGCGGCAACCCGCCGGTAGAGCCAGGCCGATTCTTTCTCGTGGTACCAGCTATCGAGCCCGGACGCGGTCAATATTCATCCCGTTCTTCGTCGACGTCGTCCTCGTCTTCGTCGTCGTCGTCGTCGTCCAGGTCGTCCTCATCCTCGTCGTCGTCCAAGTCGTCCTCATCCTCGTCCAGGTCCTCGTCATCGGATTCGGACCAGCCTTCAGGCTGCTCGATACGCTCGAGGTCCATCTCGTGCCAGGCCTCCAGGTCGAGTTCCTCGACGTCGCCGTCGAGGTACTCGATCTCTATGAGCTCCGAGTCCTCGTCGACCGACAGCACTCGGAACGATTCTTCTTCTTCGACGTTTTCGTACCACTGGGAGGGCACGGGCTCGTAATCTCTGCTCACCGCGAAAGCCACCCTTGTCATCATTTCGCCGCCCGATAAGTGTAGGGGCTGCGGTCGGGTTGGGCAACGCAGCTCGATTGCGTATAGTTTTCCTTCATGAACACCCGCCGTGCGGACTTGGCAGCGCCCCTCACGCAGGCACGGCGCATCGTCGTGAAGGTGGGCTCGGCGCTGCTGGTGGACGGCGAAACCGGGCGTGTCAACCGCGCGTGGCTCGAGACTCTGGTCGAGGACCTGCTGCGGCTGCGCAAACGCGGCCAGCGTGTCATCCTGGTGTCGTCAGGCGCCATTGCGCTCGGCCGCCGCCGGCTCGGCCTGAAGCACGGCACGCTGCGGCTGGAGGAGAGTCAGGCCGCCGCCGCAGTGGGACAGATCCGGCTCGCGCATGCCTACAAGGAGCTGCTCGAGGGGTGCGATGTGACGGTGGCGCAGGTGCTGCTCACTCTCGAGGACAGCGAGCGCCGCCGCCGCTACCTGAACGCGCGCGCCACCCTCGAAGCGCTGCTCGCGCTCGGCGCGCTGCCGGTGATCAACGAGAACGACACCGTGGCCACCGCCGAGATCCGCTACGGCGACAATGATCGCCTGGCCGCGCGCGTCGCGCAGATGGTGGGCGCGGATTGCCTGGTGTTGCTGTCGGACGTTGAGGGTCTGTACAGTGCCGATCCGAACCGCGAGCCCGGTGCGCGCTTCATTCACGAGGTGCCCCAGATCACGCCTGAGATCGAGGCCATGGCCGGGCGCTCCGCTTCCCAGGTGGGCTCCGGGGGCATGACGGCCAAGATTGCTGCGGCGCGGATCGCGGTCGCGGCCGGCTGCCACATGTGCATCGCCGCCGGTGTTCACCGGCACCCCCTGCGGCGCATCGAAGAGGGGGCGCACTGCACCTGGTTCGTTCCGAGCGCGACGCCGGCCGCGGCGCGCAAGCAGTGGATCGCCGGCACGTTGCGCCCCGCCGGCGCCCTCACCATCGACGCCGGAGCCCTGCGCGCGCTGCTCGAGGGCCGCAGCCTCCTGCCCGCCGGTGTCACCGGGGCGCGCGGACGATTCGACCGCGGCGACACCGTCAGCGTGCTCGCCGCGGACGGCGCGGAAATCGCCCGCGGCATGGTCGCTTATTCCGACGTGGACGCCGCCCGCATCATGGGACGCAAGTCCTCGGAGATCGCCGATATCCTGGGGTTTCGCGGCCGTGACGAGATGATCCATCGCGACGACCTGGTGCTCATGCGCCAGGAACTCTCCAGCGCCGCCGAGCCCGTGCCCGCCCCGCAACCGGTACCCTGAAGCGCCGTGGACGCGGACCACATCGGTGAGTTGATGGAGGGACTTGGCAAGGCCGCCACCGGCGCGGCGGCGGTGCTGGCGCTCGCCCCCACGCAGCAGAAGAACGACGCGCTGGCGGCGGCGGCCGCCGCGGTGCGCGCGCGGCGTGCGGGGATTCTCGCGGCCAACGAGCGCGACATGTCGGCGGCGCGCGCGGCGCGCTTGAGCGCACCGCGACTGGAGCGGCTGCGCCTGGATGAGCGGCGCATCGAGGCGATCGCCACCAGCATCGACGTGGTGATCGAGCTGCCGGATCCGATCGGCACCGCGACCGCGGAGTGGGAACGGCCCAATGGACTCAGGATCCAGCGCGTGGTCGTGCCACTCGGCGTCATCGGCATCATCTACGAGAGCCGCCCCAACGTCACCGCTGACGCCGGCGCGCTGTGCCTGAAGTCAGGCAACGCGGTGATCCTGCGCGGCGGCTCCGAGAGCGAGCACTCCAGCCGCGCGCTGCACGCCTGCCTCGCGCAAGGCCTGCAGACCGCGGGGCTGCCGGTGGAATGCATTCAACTGGTGCCGGTCACCGATCGCGCGGCAGTCGGCTACATGCTCGCCGGCATGGGCGAGTACCTCGACGTCATAGTGCCCCGCGGCGGCAAGACCCTGGTGGAACGCGTGCAGAAGGAAGCGCGCGTGCCGGTGATCGGACACCTCGAGGGCAACTGCCACGTGTACATCGACCGCGACGCCGATGTGCGCATGGCGCGCACCATCGCGCTCAACGCCAAGATGCGGCGCACCGGCATCTGCGGCGCCGCCGAAACGCTGCTGGTCGACCGCGCCTGCGCGGGCACGCACCTGGGTCCGATCGTACGTGACCTGCTCGACGCCGGCTGCGAGGTGCGCGGCGATGCCACGGTGCTCGAGGTGGACCCGCGCGTGCGCCCGGCGAGTGAGGACGACTGGTACACCGAGTACCTCGACGCGATCATCGCCGCGTGCGTGGTCGAGGGCGTGGATGCGGCCATTGCGCACATCGCGCGCTACGGCTCCGCACACACCGAATCGATCGTGACCGAAAACCACGCCACCGCCGAGCGCTTCCTGCAGCGCGTCGACAGCGCGATCGTGCTGCATAACGCGTCCACCCAGTTCGCGGACGGCGGCGAGTTCGGCATGGGCGCGGAGATCGGCATCTCCACCGACCGTTTTCACGCCCGCGGACCGGTCGGGGTCGAGCAACTCACGAGTTACAAGTACATCGTGCGCGGCGCGGGACAGGTGCGGCCATGAGGCCCCTCAGTCATGCGGGTGCCGGTGAGCGTGCGCGGGCGGGGCGGCGCAGCGTTCGCAATTCACCCAGCCGGAGTCCCCGCTCACGTAGTGCTCTTTCTTCCAGATCGGCACGCGCTGCTTGACCTCGTCAATGATGTAGCGGCAGGCGAGAAACGCCTCGTGGCGATGCGGTGCGCTCACTCCCACCCACACAGCCAGCTCGCCGATCGCAAGATCTCCGACGCGGTGCAGACACGCGGCGTGCGCCACCCCAAAGCGCGCGATCGCCTCGGCGAGGATGCGCTCACCTTCGCGCACCGCGAGCGCCTCGAAGGCCTCGTACTCCAGGTGCCGCACGCGCATACCCTCGTGGGAATCGCGCACCCAGCCTTCGAACGCCGCGTAGCCGCCGCAGGCCGGGTCGGCGAGCTGCGCGCGCAGCGCCTGTGGCTCAATGGACGCGCGGGTGAAGCGGAACACGGGCAACGGCTTTCCGAAGCGCGCGTTCTCAACCGCCGGCGACCGGCGGAATGAATACCACCGCATCGCCGTCCGCGAGCGGCGTGGACCACTCGCCGAACTCGGCGTTGATCGCAACCCGCAGTACCTCCGGCGCGAGCGAGAACGGGTAGCGTGCGGCAAGTTCGGTGTACAGCTCGCGCGGCGTGCGCGCGGCGGTTAGCAGCGCTTCCTCGCGTCGCCCGGCCTGCTCGCGCAGTAGCGCATAGTACTGCACGGTGATGTGCCTGGTGGTCGCAGAGCTTTGAGCAGTCAACGTCGCCATGGCCAACCCATACTCCTCGGGCGTGTTGACGTTGTCGAGCGCGCGCGGGTTCGGCTGATCGAGCAGCAGCGTGTCCGCGCCCAGCAGGAACTTGCGCGGGCACTGCTTGCCGGCGGCGGCGTACGCGGCCAGGGGTTCGCGGCTGCGCGGCTCGTAGATCGCGCACAGGGGCTCGGGCAGCCCGTCGTGGCTCGAGCAGTAGGCGGTGGCCGTGCGTGCGGGGGCACGCGCGCGCAGCAGGTGCGCGAGCGTGGCCTCATCCAGAAACGGCAGATCGCACGCCAGTACCAGCCATGCGGCCTCGGGGTGCTGCGCCTGCGCGGCCAGCAGGCCCGCGAGCGGACCGATGTTCTCGTGCGCATCGGTGATCTGCGCAAACCGCGCGCGCACCGCATCGCTCCCCTGGTCGGCCCGCACCGACACGAAGGCGCGCGCCACGTGCGGAGCGAGCAGCGCCATGGCTCGCTCGAGCTGCGTGCGCCCCTGGTAGGCGAGCGCGGCCTTGTCGCGGCGCATGCGTGTGCTGCGCCCGCCGGCGAGCACCAGGCCGTAGAGCGGCGGGGGAGCGAGGCGCCCGGAGGCAAGCGGATCCATCGGACTACCGGCCGGCGGCGCGGGCGAAGTGCCGGCGGCCGCCGGACTTTTCCAGCAGGCGCACGCCCGCGATCTCGATGTCGTGGGACAGCGCCTTGCACATGTCGTAGATCGTCAGTGCCGCCACGGTAGCGCCGGTCAGAGCCTCCATTTCCACGCCGGTGCGGTGATGAACCGAGACCCGGCAACGAACCGCGATCTCCGCGCGCCCAACAGGGGCGATCTCGATCTGACAGTCCTCGAGCCCCAGCGGGTGGCAGAACGGGATCAGCTCGTGCGTGCGTTTCGCCGCCATGACGCCCGCGACGATGGCGGTGTCGAACACCGGCCCCTTGCTGGTGCGGTGACCGCTGGCGCGCAGTGCGAGCGCCACGGTGCGCGGCAGGCGAATCCGGGCCTCGGCCACCGCAATGCGCTGCGTCACGGGCTTCGCGCCAACGTCTACCATGGCGGGGCTGTTACGGGCATCGAGATGCGTGAGGCGGCGCCGCGCCATCAGCCACCGATGTAGAACATCTCGACCTTGCGCTGCTCGTGCGGCGCCGGGCGCCGGCTGGCGCGCAATTCGCTATAGCGGTCGGAGCGCTTCAACCACACGTCGCGGATCAGCTCGAGCAGCGCGTCATCGCTCGCGCCACCCCGCAGGGCATCGCGCAGGCTGGTGCCGTGCGTGGCGAACAGGCAGGTGTACAGCGCGCCGTCCGACGACAGGCGCGCACGCGAGCAGTCGCCGCAGAACGGCTGCGACACCGACGAGATGAATCCCACCTCACCCTGGCCGTCGCTGAACGCGTAGCGCCGGGCCACTTCACCGCGATAGCCGGGCTCGAGCGCGGTGAGCGGCCAGCGCCGGCCGATATGCGCAGCAAGCTCTTTCGAGGGCACCACCAGCTCGGAGCGCCAATGGTTGCGGTTGCCGACGTCCATGTACTCGATGAAACGCACGATCACGCCGGTGCCGCGGAAGCGCTCCACCAGCTCGAGTACCGTGTGATCGTTCACGCCGCGCTGCACGACGGCGTTGATCTTGATGGGGGTCAGTTCCGCGCGCTGCGCCTGCTCGATGCCCGCGAGCACCTCATCGACACCGCCGAAACCGCCGCTCATGCGGGCAAACACCCCGGCGTCCAGGCTGTCGAGACTCACGGTGACGCGCTTCAGCCCCGCCGCCTTGAGCTCGCTCGCGTAGCGCGCCAGCAGCACGCCGTTGGTGGTGAGCGCGACGTCCTCGACGCCCGGGATGGTCGTCAGGTCGCCGACCAGGTCGGGGAGGTTGGCGCGCAGCAGCGGCTCCCCGCCCGTCAGGCGCAGCTTGCGCACTCCGAGGTGCACAAACAGCCGCGCCAGGCGCACGATCTCATCGAACGACAGCCGTTCCTGCGATCCCAGGAAGCGGTACTGCTCGTGATAGGTCTCGCGCGGCATGCAGTACGGGCAACGGAAGTTGCACCGGTCCATGACCGAGATGCGCAGGTCGCGCACCGGGCGGGCGAGCGTGTCCCGCGGCGCAGGCAGCGCGTTCAGCGGGACGATGACCTCGCGGGTGGACATGGTCTTTCAGAGTATGCGCACCGCAGGGAGCAATGGCTATCGGTCGAAGGGGAGGTGTGCGGAGGGCTTCCCGGGCATTCAAGGCGTTACGACCAGCGATAGACCCGCGTCACGAACCCCTTGGCATAGGTGTTGGGGCCCGGCGGCAGCTCGACAAAGCCACCCGTTCCGGCGAGCGCCGTGAAGTCCCCGGAGCCGTTGGTGGGAGCGGGCACCGCCCAGGTCCGCCCCCACTCGTCCTGCTCGAAGCGCACCGGCAGGAAGTACGTGAGCGGTGGCGTCACGGTCACGGGTGCAGCGAGCGCGATGCGCTCCGCCGGGGGCGGATTCTGACCGAGGCTGCCGCACAGCGCCGGCAGCACGTAGCGTGTCAGGCACACCAGCGTTGAGACCGGGTTGCCGGGCAGGCCAAACACGGCTGCTCCCGAGGGCGCGACGCCGAACCACAGCGGTTTCCCGGGCCGTTGCGCCACCTTGTGAAAAATCGCACGCACGCCGAGCTCTTCCAATACCTTGGGCACGAGGTCGAACCGGCCCATGGACACACCGCCCGACAGCACCAGCACGTCGTGGGTCTCCAGGTGAAATCTCAGCCGCTCGCGCAGCTCCTGGCTGTCGTCCTGGATGTGATCGTCGGCTACGCGCTGAAAGCCGCGCTCGCGCAGCGCACTCACGATCGCGTAGGCGTTTGAGCGCCGCACCTGGTGAGCGAGCACCGGCTCGCCGGGTTCGACCAGCTCGTTACCGGTGGAGATGACGGCCAGCATCGGCTGACTGCTCACGCGGATGCGCGCCATGCCGGCAGACGCGGCGATGGCGATCTCCGGGGCGCGCAGCCGCACGCCCGACGACAGCAGCAGCGTCCCCTGGCGCGTGTCGCTGCCGCGGCGGTGAACGTGCTGCCAGGGCTCGACACGCGCGCCCGGCGCGAGCGCCACCTGCCCGCGCGCGACGCTGAGTTCCTCGACGGGTATCACGCTGTTGCAGCCCACCGGGAGCACCGCGCCGGTCATGACCTCGATACAGTCGGCGGCGGCGGCGAGCGTCAGCGGCGGGTCGCCGGCGGCCTGGGTCGCCTGAACGCGGAACGAGCGCGTACCGGCGCCGACCGCCTGGCTGTCGAGCGCAACGCCATCCATGGCGACGCGGTCGAACGGCGGTTGGTCGCGCTCAGCGTAGATGTTCTCGCGCAGCACCGTACCGGCGCATTGCGCGAGCGGCAGCGACTCGATCGGCAGGCACTGCAGGTGCTGCCCGATCAACAGGTCCGCCTCAGCCGGTGTGAGCACTCAGCTCTTCTTGTCAGTCCTCGCCTTGAAGACCTTCACTTGCTCGTTGAAGCGGTCGGCAATGTTCTGCAGCTGATCGATCGCGGCGTTGTGTTTCTGGGCCTCGACGTGCTGCATGTCCGTTTTCTGCTGCGGCTTGAGCTGGTCGCCCCCTTTGGTGATGGCTGCGTCGAGCTCGTGGTCGATGCAGCTCACGTAGTCGTTGATCGCCTTGTCGTATTCCCTGATCGCCTTCTGTCCCGCGACCATTTCCTCGAGGGTCGCGGAGGAGCCGTCCGGGAGCTTCGCCGGAGCAGCCGGGTAGGGGCAGTCGGCATCCGCCGGTGCCGCCGTGAGCGCCGCGGTGAGCGCCATCGCGAAAAGTGCCTTCATGACCAGATCCTGTGAAAACCCATGAATCGGACCGCTATCTTAAGAGGCGCCTGCCGCCCAAGGCTACTGTGGCCTGGCCGCGCGGTGCGCCCGGCCCCCGGGTGCGCGCCGCGGCGGACACCGAAAGCAATCCCGGGCGTGATCGTTCACGACTCCGACCGCCTGCAGGAACGCATACACAATCGTCGTACCCACGAAGCGAAAGCCGCGTTTTACAAGGTCCCGGGAAACCTGGTCGCTCAGCGGCGTGCGCGCCGGGAGTGCGCCGCTGCGCGGGCGGTTCACGATCGGCTTACCCGCGACGAACGACCACAGGTAGCGATCAAAGGAGCCGAACTCGCGCTGCACCGCGAGGAACGCCTGCGCGTTGGTCACGGTGGAGTCGATCTTCAACCGGTTACGCACGATGCCGGCATCGCGCCGCAGGGCCGCGCGGCGGCGTGCATCGAAGCGCGCCACCCTGCGCGGCTCGAAGTTGGCGAACGCGCGGCGGTAGCCGGGGCGCTTGCGCAGGATGGTCGACCACGACAGGCCCGCCTGCGCGCCCTCGAGGGTCAGCATCTCGAACAACAGACGGTCGTCGTGCACCGGCCGTCCCCATTCCTCATCGTGATAGCGGACATAGTCCGGGTCGGCGCTGCCCGCCCACGAGCAGCGCCGTTTGCCGGCGTGGCGCCCGCTGGCGAGCGCTGTTGCCTGAGGTTTGTCAGTCACTCGTCGCTTTCGTTTCAGAACTGTGGCACGCCTCACATCGCTCATGTCGGCTATCTCCGGGTTTCGAACCCTCGTGAGGATTTCACTGTCAATGTTCGCGCGGCAAGCGCAGACTGGCCAGGTTGTCGAGGGCACGCTTCGCTCAAAGCCGACAGCTCGCTCGCGCGAATCCCGCAACGCGAGCGTCAACCCCGATGAAGATTCTCGTCGAGAGTCGATCAAGCATCGGCCTGTGCGAATGATGTCAGTAGGAGAAAACTTGTGAACCCAACGCCTTTGCCTTTTGCGAACGATAATGCCCCGCACCGCAGCGCCGGTGATCTGATCAACGATTACCGCGCGCGTCGAGCCCTCGAAGAAGAGGAGCGCGCACAGCGAAGGCGCGTCGACCTGGAAGAGCAGCGCTCGGATCTGAATCCACCCAACGTGCGCATCCGGGCGTGGGAGAAGGTGCACGGGTTGCGTATGCCAGCCGATTCAACCCACCCCATCCTCGAAGTCATTGCCGGCGACACCCGATTGACGCTGGTAGAGGTGCAGGAAGAGCAGCAGGCGCGTGTTGCCGCGGCGACGCCGCGGCAGCAGAAGCCGAGCGAGCCGACGGCCGCATGAGTGACTCCGGCCGCCTGCGGCGGCCTCGGGAGTTCGAACCCGCCTGAACCGCACGCAATAGTCCACGGACTCCACACTGTTTTCGAGTGTTGCGCGCCCGGAGAGATTCGAACTCCCGACCCTCAGGTTCGAAGGTAGTGCTGGCCGGAACCAACTGGAAGTAGCCGCACACCAAGTGGCTGATTTCTTGCGGTTCCGGCCTCTCTGCGTCTGGCTGGTTCGTGTTCATT
>JBGPKC010000090.1:0-9518 GCA_041485725.1 Steroidobacteraceae bacterium | reverse complement strand
GCATCCTGTCGGCGACGCACAAGAACCTCGCCGATCTGGTCGCCCAGGGGCTGTTCCGGGAAGACCTGTTCTACCGCATCAACGTAATCGAGCTGCGCGTAGCGGCGCTGCGCGAACGCAGCGGCGACATCGCAGAGATTGCCGAGGCCATCCTCCTGCGCCTGGCGCGCCGCACGAACTCAGCCCCACCCGAGCTGTCCGCGGACGCGGTGCAGACCCTTCAGACCTACCCCTTCCCCGGCAACGTGCGCGAGCTCGAGAACGTGCTGGAACGGGCACTGACGCTCAGCACCGGAGGCGTGATCACGGCTGAGCACGTCCGCCTGCGCAGCAACGCGCGCCCCTCCGCGCCGGAGGCGCCCGCGCCGGCGGGCGCGGCTGGCAGCAGCACCGCGCTGGGAAGCCAGCTGGAGAGCATCGAGCGTGATGCCATTATCAAGGCACTCGAAAAGACCCGTTACAACAAGACGGCGGCGGCGAAGCTTTTGGGAATGAGCTTTCGGGCCCTGCGATACCGGATCAAGAAGCTCGGACTCGAATAGCCTGACGAGCCGATGGTGCCACGGCTCAGGTGACGTTTTGGGTCACTTTCTGACAGAACATCCGGCCAGTGGCGTCAGTGTGCGACAGAAGTATGTCAACTGCGCCACGCCAGCTGGTAAGTACTTCTACCTAAAGATCAATCACTTAAGCGCGCACCCGGGTCCTGGCATGCCCCTTGCTTTGCTTCCCCCCAGGCGCCTGTATTGCGCCGCTGATTTCGTACCTTAAATCTTCAGGAGTTTCTGCAATGAAGTCTTTTCAAAAGGGTTTTACCCTCATCGAGTTGATGATCGTCGTTGCGATCATCGGCATTCTGGCCGCGATCGCGATCCCGGCCTATCAGGACTACACCGTCCGCGCCAAGGTGACGGAAGGCCTCAACCTGGCCTCCTCGGCCAAGACCACCGTCTCTGAGGGCTGGCAGTCCGGTGACATCGCCGGAATGAACGCCTCGGCGGCTGGCTGGACATTCACGGCGACGAAGTATGTCGCCGGCATCACGATTGCTCAGAACACGGGCATCATCACGGTGACTTACGACAGCACGGCGGGCCATTTGCCGCAGCTGGGAGCCAATCTCACCGTCGTTTTCACGCCGAACATCAACAAGCTGCCGCTCGCGGCAGGGGCCGTCGGCAACATCGACTGGGCTTGCGCGTCGACAACCAATGCGACGGCGACGTCCAATGGCCTAACGGGGGTCGGGGCGGGTACTATGCTTCCCAAGTACGTGCCCACGCAGTGCAAGTAATCGACTCCTGAATTCGACTGACGGAGTCTTCAAGCCCCGGCCTCGTGCCGGGGCTTTCTTTTTCGGGACCCCCTGATCCAATTGTGACGCGCACCCCGCCGCCCGGGCGGCCCGGTCATTCAGAATCGACGGGAATTTGACAATTGCCTTCGCGCCCTTGTCCGGTACACTGAATTTCGCGGACGAGACTCGCTTGCCATAAGCCCATGAATGACAACGCTTCTTTAGCTCAAGGCAGTGCCCGCAGCGGCTTCGGCGGCCTACCGCAGCGCCTGGTACAGGACGGCGTGGTTGACGAAGCCGCGATGCAGGAAGCCATGAATGTCGCGCGTGAGCGCAAGACGAGCGTCGTCACCCAGCTGGTGACGAGCGGCGCAGCCAACGCACGCGACATCGCGGTGGCGGCCTCGAACGAATTCGGCGTGCCGTTGTTCGACATTGACGCGCTGAACCTGGACCTGGAGACCGTTCGACTCGTCAACGACAAGCTCCTCGCCAAGCATCGCCTCCTGCCGGTGTTCCGTCGCGGCAAGCGGCTGTTTCTGGCCGTGGCGGATCCGACCAACCTTCACGCCATCGACGAGATCAAGTTTCAGACGAGTCTCGGCATAGAAGCCGTCATCGTCGAGGACGACAAGCTCCAGAAGGCGGTCGACAAGGCGCTCGAGCAGGTCGACAACCAGATGTCGGCGCTCACGGATGACTCGGACGTCGACCTGGAGTCCCTTGAAGTCACCGGCGGCGAGGACGAGCTCGACGAGAAGATCGGACGCGACGATGTCGAAGACGCCCCGATCGTGCGCTTCGTCAACAAGGTCATGCTGGATGCCATCCGCCGCGGCGCTTCGGACATTCACTTCGAGCCGTTCGAGAAGATCTACCGCGTGCGCCTGCGCATGGACGGGGTGCTCAAGGAGATTGCCCAGCCCCCGGTGCAACTGGCGCAGAAATTGTCGGCTCGTCTCAAAGTCATGTCGCGCCTCGACATCGCCGAGCGGCGCGTCCCCCAGGACGGCCGCATCAAGATGAAGCTGTCCAAGAATCGCGCCATCGATTTCCGCGTGAGTAGCTGCCCCACGCTGTTCGGCGAGAAGATCGTGCTGCGTATTCTCGATCCCGCACAGGCCACGCTCGGGATCGATTCGCTCGGCTACGAGCCCTTCCAGAAAGAGCTCTACCTCAAATACCTGGCGAAGCCCCAGGGCATGATCCTGGTCACCGGTCCGACCGGCAGCGGCAAGACCGTCTCGCTGTACACGGGTCTCCATATCCTGAATCGCGAGGACACGAACATTTCCACCGCCGAGGATCCGGCGGAAATCAATCTCCCCGGAGTCAACCAGGTCAACGTCAATAACAAGGTGGGACTGACCTTTGCCGCCGCCATGCGCGCCTTCCTGCGCCAGGACCCCGACGTCATCATGGTGGGTGAGATCCGCGATCTCGAGACCGCCGAGATCGCCATCAAGGCGGCCCAGACGGGCCACCTGGTGCTGTCGACTCTGCACACCAATGATGCGCCGTCGACCCTGACCCGCATGGTGGACATGGGCGTCAAACCCTATGCCATCGCGACCTCGGTGAATCTGATCATTGCGCAGCGCCTGGCGCGGCGCCTGTGCACCCATTGCAAGCAGCCTCTGGACATTCCCAAGGATGCCCTGCTCAAGGAGGGCTTTACCGAAGCGGATCTCACCCGCGGGCTGAAGATCTTCGCGCCCAAGGGATGCGCGAACTGTACCGACGGCTATAAGGGCCGGACGGGTATCTACCAGGTGTTGCCGGTTACGGATGCGATTGCCCGCATCATTCTCGCCATGGGCAGCGCGGTGGAAATCTCCGACCAGGCTGCCAAGGAAGGCGTGTGGGATCTGCGGCGCGCCGGGCTCGAGAAGGTGAAGAACGGGCTGACCAGTCTCGAGGAAGTCAACAGCGTCACCGTCGAGTGACGCAGGACGGAAGCAACCTATGGCTCAGGCAGCAACCAGCACACTCAGGGCGATTAAACGCGACACTCCCTTCGCCTGGGAGGGCAAGGACAAGCGCGGCGCGCGCGTCAAGGGCAAGAGCCTCGCGCCCGATGAGCAGACTCTGCGCGCGGAACTTCGCCGGCAGGGCGTGGCGCCCTCGCGCATCCGCAAGCAACGCCAGAGCCGCGCGGGCGGCAAGGTCAATCCGGGCGATGTCGCGATCTTCAGCCGTCAGCTGGCCACCATGCTGGCCGCGGGCATCCCGCTGGTGCAGTCGTTCGAAATTGTCGGCAACGGCCATGAAAAGGCCGCCATGCAAAGACTCATTCTCGACGTCAAGGCCGACGTCGAAGGGGGTACGTCGCTCCATGAGGCGCTCGCCAAGCATCCGCTGTACTTCGACGACCTGTTCGTGAATCTGGTGGAAGCGGGCGAGCATGCCGGTGCCCTCGAATCACTCCTGGACAAGATCGCAACCTACAAGGAAAAGACCGAGGCCCTGAAGAAGAAGGTGAAGAAGGCACTGTTCTACCCGGCGGCGGTACTGGTGGTCGCGGTCATCGTGACGGTGGTGCTGCTGCTGTTCGTGATTCCGCAGTTCGAGAGCCTCTACAAGGGATTCGGCGCCGACCTGCCGGCATTCACGCAGGCGGTCATCAACCTCTCACGGTTCCTGCAGCACAACGGCATTTACATCGCGATCGCCCTGGGCTTTGCCGCGTACGCCTTCTTCTATTTCAAGAAGCGCTCCAGGGCCATGCGCGAATTCCTCGACCGGGCGTCGCTCAAGATTCCCGTCATCGGGCCCATCCTGAACAAGGCCGCCATCGCACGCTATGCGCGCACGCTGTCGACGATGTTCTCCGCCGGCGTGCCGCTGGTTGAAGCGCTGGACTCGGTGGCCGGCGCGACCGGCAATATCGTGTACGAGAAAGCGGTCCTGAGGATGCGGGATGAAGTCTCGACCGGTCAGCGCCTGCAGCGCTCGATGGAAAACACCGGCCTGTTTCCCAACATGGTCAACCAGATGATCGCGGTCGGTGAGGAATCGGGCTCACTGGACGAGATGTCGGCCAAGGTAGCGACGTTCTACGAGGCGGAGGTCGACAACGCGGTCGACGCCATGTCGAGCCTGCTCGAACCCATGATCATGGTGATCCTGGGCGTGCTCGTGGGGAGCCTGGTGATCGCCATGTACCTGCCGATCTTCAAGCTCGGATCGGTGGTCTGACGAGCGGACTTCGGCTCGGGGATTCGAAAGCGCCGCGCTCCGCGCGACCATGTCAGTGATCGAGCTGCTCGCGTCCTCGCCCGCCGTGTTCATCGGCACCTGCCTGGTGCTGGGTCTGGCCGTGGGCAGCTTCCTGAACGTCGTGATCTATCGACTGCCGGTGATGCTCGAGCGCGCGTGGCGCCAGCAGTGCAGCGAGCTCAGCGACGCAGCGGCGAGCGCCACGCTGCCCGCCGCTGCGCCGGAGCGGTTCAACCTGGCGGTGCCTCGCTCGGCCTGCCCGGCGTGCCAGGCACCGATCAGCGCGCTGCAGAACATTCCGCTCATCTCCTGGCTCGTGCTGCGGGGGCGCTGCGCCCATTGCGGCCAGCCGATCAGCGTTCGCTACCCGCTCGTGGAGGCCTTGAGCGGGGTTCTGTGCGCAGCCGTCGCCTGGAAGTTCGGTTTCGGCTGGCCCGCACTCGCAGCGCTGGTGCTTACCTGGTTCCTGATCGCCCTCACTTTCATCGACGTCGATCATCAGCTGCTGCCGGACGATCTCACGCTGCCGCTGCTGTGGCTCGGTCTGCTCGTGAGTCTGTGGGGACCACAGCCAGGGGCTGCCCTGCCGGTGGACGTGCGCTCGAGCCTCATCGGGGCGATGGCGGGTTACGTGAGTCTGTGGAGCGTCTATCATCTCTTCCGGCTGCTCACCGGTAAGGAAGGCATGGGGTACGGTGACTTCAAGCTCTTCGCCGCGCTCGGCGCGTGGCTCGGCTGGCAGATGCTCCTGCCCATCATCCTGGTAGCTGCCGCGGTGGGCGCCGTGGTCGGCATTGCCCTGCTCAGCCTGCGCGGGCAGAGTCGCGCCACGCCCATCGCCTTCGGCCCGTTCCTCGCCGCAGCCGGCTGGCTGATGCTGATGTTCGGTCCGCAGCTGGTCGAGGGCTACCTCGGCTGGTTCGCGGCACGCCCGTGAGCGCGCGCGTCTACCGCGTAGGCCTTACCGGGGGCATCGCCTGCGGCAAGTCCACCGCGGCGAAGTTTTTCGGCGCGCTCGGTGTGCCGATCCTCGACAGCGACCAGGTCGCGCGCGAGGTCGTCGAGCCCGGCCAGCCTCCGCTCGAGCGGCTGGTCGAGCGGTTCGGCCCCTCGATTCTCACGCCCGACGGTCATCTCGATCGTCCGGCGCTGCGCGAGATCGTGTTCTCGGACCCCAGGGCACGGGCGGATCTGGAGGCGCTGACGCACCCGGCCATCGGGGCTGCGATGGAAGCCCGCTCTGCGGCGGCCGGCGGCCCCTACCAGATCCTGGTCATTCCGCTGCTGGTCGAGAAGAATCTCGGCTCGAACGTGGATCGCGTTCTGGTGGTCGACTGTGAGGAACAGTTGCAGATACGACGCCTGCGGGCGCGCGACGGCGGAACTATCGAGCAGGCGCAGGCGATCCTCGACGCGCAAGCCCCGCGCGCGGCCCGCCTCAAGGCCGCCGACGACGTCATCCGCAACTACGCTGACATGAGCGCGATACGGGAGCAGGTCGCGACACTGCACAACCGTTACCTGGAACTCGCCCAGCAGCCGCGCGCCTGAGGCCGGGGGCCGGACTGTCGCCAGGATCGGACACGGCGTTTACGGATCGCGCGCCGGTCAAGCAGAATACGAACATGACGCAATCAGCCGTACCCGAGGCCGGGGCCACTGCGGCACCTGCCGCTGCTGCGGAGGGGCTGGTCTACGAGCAGCCGCTGAACGAGCGGATGCGGACTTTCCTGCGCCTGGATTTTCTCTACAACCAGGCGCTCTATCACAACGAGATGGCAAGCCCGTGGGGCAGCCGTGCGGCGATGTCGAGCCTGATCGACATCCTCGCCATCACCACGCGCGGAGATGTGCGCTCGGATGTGCTGAAGGAGCTCGAGGGCCAGCTGACCAGCCTCAACGAATTTCAGTCAAACCCGGGTGTGGACGCTCAGCGGCTGAAGACGCTCATGTCGAATCTGCTGCGCCTGCGCGCCGATCTCATGGCGGCCGGCTCGGCGTTCCTGCAGCCGCTGCGGGATTCGGAGTTCGTGAACTCCATCAGGCATCGCAGCGCGATCCCCGGCGGAACCTGCGAGTTCGACCTGCCGGACTATTACTTCTGGCTCACGCAGTCCGACGATGCGCGCATGCGTACCTTCAATCAGTGGCTCGGGCTGCTGCGTCCGATGTGCGATGCGATCGCGGAGCTGCTCTGGCTCACACGCCAGAACGGCCGCAGCCGCGAGGAGATTGCCAGGGGCGGCACTTTCAACATCACTTTCGAGCGCGACAATCCACTGCAGCTGCTGCGCATCTCGTTGCCCGCATCCGCGGGCCTGTACCCCGAGATCAGCGGCAGTCACCATCGCTGCAATATCCGCTTCCTCGCCTGGAACGGCCTGACGACCCGGCCGACACAAGCGCAGGCGGACGTGCCGTTCATGCTGAGCTGCTGCGCTTAGAGTTGAGGCGCTATTGCGATGAGTCCGGCGCGCGTCAACTGTCCGACCTGCCACCGTGAACTGGAGTGGAACAGCGCACCGTTTCGCCCGTTCTGCAGCGAGCGCTGCCGCCTGCTGGATCTGGGCGCCTGGCTGTCGGAGCAGCACGCGATCCCCGGGGATGCGGCGCCCGGGCAGGAAGGGCCGGCGTCTGCCGAGCACTCGCCGAAGGATCCCGCATAAGGCATGAGATTCCGGCTCAAGGCGTTCGGCCTGCACCTGTCTGCTAGCGTCACTCTGCTGACGCTGATTCTCGGCGCCCTGTACCTGGGGTGGTACCGCTGGCCCGGCTGGTATCTCACCGGCGCGCTGCACGTGGTCGTGATCCTGGGCGTCGTGGACCTGGCGCTGGGCCCGTCACTGACCCTCATCGTCGCCAATCCGCGCAAGCCGCGCCGGGCGCTCGCGCGCGACATCGGCGTGATCGTGATCGTGCAGCTGGCGGCACTCGTATACGGTGCCGCCACGTTGTGGCTCGGGCGCCCGCTCTATTACCCCTTCTCCGTGGATCGCCTGGAGATCGTGCAGGCCTCAGACCTGGAGGCCGGGGAGATCGCCCTCGCACGACAACAGAATCCGGCGCTGGCGCCGCATTGGTACAGCCTGCCGCGCTGGATCTGGGCGCCGCTGCCGGAAGACCCGGACGAAGCGGGCAAGATCGTCGGGTCGACGCTCTTCGGCGGCCAGGATGTGGTGCAGATGCCGCGCTACTTCAGGTCCTGGGAGCAGGGTCTGCCGAAGTTGCGCCAGCAGCTTGCCCGGGTCGATGACCTGAAGGGTCTCTCCAAAGCCGAACGGGGCGCCGTCCGCACACGCATGTCGCAACTGGGGCTTGCACCCGGGGAGCGCAACGCACTGCTCATGTGGGGAGAGGTCCGGCGTGTGCTCGTGATCTTCGATCCGGGCACCCTGCGCATCCGGGCCATCCTGAAGCCTTGACTAAAGCTACTGGCCCGCCGGCGCCGTCATCCCCAGCCACCTGGCCAGAAACGCCCACTGGTCGGCGAAGTCATCGACCTGCATCCACACCGGCTTGCCGGCACCGTGTCCGGCGCGAGTCTCGACGCGGATGAGGATGGGATTCGGGCAGATCTGCGCCGCCTGCAACGCCGCGGCGAACTTATAGCTGTGCCACGGCACCACGCGATCGTCGTGGTCCGCGGTGGTGATCAGCGTCGGCGGATAGCACACGCCTCTTTTCACGTTCTGCACCGGGGAGTACGCGTACAGCGCCTTGAACTGCTCGGGATCCTCCGCGAGCCCGTAGTCGGATGACCATTGCCGGGCGTTCGCGCTGGCGGTGTGGTAGCGCAGCATGTCGAGCACGCCCACGGCGGGGAGCGCGGCGCCGAACAGCTCCGGGCGCTGCGTCAGCACCGCGCCGATGAGGAGTCCGCCGTTGCTGCGGCCGTGAATGCCCAGGCGCGCGCTGCGCGTGTAGTGTTCGCTGATGAGATATTCCGCGGCGGCGGTGAAGTCGTCGAATACATGCTGCTTGTTGGCCAGCGTCCCCGCCCGGTGCCAGGCCTCGCCGTACTCTCCGCCGCCGCGCAGATTCGCCTCGGCGTACGCACCGCCGAGCTCGAGCCACGCCTGCACGGCCGGCCGGTACGTAGGAGTGAGGGAGAGGTCGAAACCGCCGTAGCCATACAGCAGAAACGGCTGGTTGCCGTCCTTCACCCTATCGCGCCGATGCGTGATGTACATGGGCACGCGCGTGCCGTCCTTGCTGCTGTAGAACACCTGCTCGGTCACGAATTCCGCCGTGCGGGCCGGAGCGCGCGCCTCGCGCCACAGCGTCGCCTGGTTGGCGGGCACCTCGAAGCGGAAGATCTTGCGGGGCGTCAGGTAGTCGGTATAGGAGAAGAACGTCTCGGTCTGGTTGCCCTCGCCCTGGAAGCCCTCGATCCCGCCCAGACCGGGCAGCGGCACGTTGCCGACAGGACGGCCATCGCGCTCGTACAACCGCGCGACGCCATGCGCATCCTCCACGTACTTCGCGACGATCCGGCCGCCGACGTAGGTCGCCTCCTCGAGCGCCGTCGTCCCCTCCGGCACCACCGTGCGCCAGGTGCTCGGTGCGCCCGCATCGAGGGCAATGACGCGCCCCAGCGGCGCGTCTTTGGTCGTCCTGAAATACAGATCCTCGCCACGTGCGCCAATGAAGGTGTACAGCGCATCCCAGGCGAAGAACAAGCGCTGCACCCGGGCGCCCGGTTGCCGCAGATCGAGCAGGTTGACGCCATTGCGCTCGTATCCGTCGAACAGCGTGATGACGAGATAGTGCCCGTCATCGCTGACCCGGCCCGCCGGGATGCGCGTCGGATGGTCCGTCACCTCGTACACGAGCCGGTCGTGATCCTGTGCGGTCCCCAGCTTGTGGAAGTACACGGCGGGCCTTGCGGAGTCATCGCCCCGGCTGTCGGGCAGGGCCGGATAGCGGCTGTAGTACACGCCCGACCCGTCACGCGCCCACGACACGCCCCAGAATTTCGTGAATCGCAGGATGTCGGGAAGAT